>JBDKLO010000153.1:0-3559 GCA_039795615.1 Pseudomonadota bacterium | reverse complement strand
GTGCGCAATTATCAGGCGCGCAACATGCTCCGAGACGAAATGAAGGTGGGGGATGAAGTCCTCTTCTACCATTCCAACTGTAAAGAACCTGGCGTGGTCGGAATCGCTCGTATCCTCAAGGCGGGTTATCCTGACGATACGGCGTTTAATCCCGATTCCAAGTACCATGACCCCAAGAGCACCGCGGATCGACCCATCTGGTATCGCGTGGATGTGGCCTTGGTTCGAAAACTTAAGCGCACCATTGGCCTATCTGAACTGAAACTCTACCCGGAACTCGCTGATCTGGCCCTGGTTCGAAAGGGCAATCGTCTTTCGGTGATGCCGGTGGGTGAGGCGGAGTACCGATTTATCCTGGAGCTTGAATGAGTTGGTTATACCTGGTCACGGCAGGCCTTTTTGAGATTGGCTGGCCGATTGGCATCAAAATGTCGCTCAACCCCGGTTCAAGAATCGTGGGTATTGTCATCGCGGCCCTTTGCATCGGATTAAGCGGGTTTTTCATGTGGCTGGCACAGCGTGAAATTCCCATGGGGACCGCCTATGCCGTCTGGACCGGGATTGGTGCCGCCGGGACCTTTCTCGTCGGTGGGATGGCTTATGGCGATCCTGCAAGCCTTGGACGCTACCTTGGGGTGCTCCTCATCGTGAGTGGAGTGGCGGTTCTGAAGCTTTCACCTTAGTCTTTCGTTTTGCGGCCCCCAGCGAACAGCTGATAAGCCGGATTCTGGGTTTCTTCGCGGTAGGCGAAGCCGGTCTCTTCCAAAAACTGTCGAAATCCCCGGCGTTCGGCTTTGGGAACTTCAAGACCCATGAGGACACGACCGTAGGCTGCGCCATGGTTTCTGTAGTGAAAGAGGCTGATGTTCCAACGCCCCTCGAGGCTTGAGAGGAACGTCAAAAGCGCGCCGGGGCGTTCTGGAAATTCGAAGCTGTAAACCACCTCATCCGGGAGCTCGGGGGCGTGCCCTCCGACCATGTAGCGGATGTGTTCGACGGCAAGGACGTTATCGGACATATCGAGCACCGGGTAGCCCTCTGCCTCCAAGCCTTTGATCAGCTGATTGGAATCTTCCCGGCCCGCATCAATGCCGACAAAGACCCGAGCAGCATCCCCCTCAAAGTAGCGGTAGTTGAACTCGGTGATCCCTCTTCTTCCCAGCGCTTTGAGAAAAGCGAGAAAACTCCCCGGTCGTTCCGGGATGGTGACGGCCATAAGTCGCTCGCGTTTTTCACCCACTTCCGCCCTCTCTGCGACATGCCGAAGGCGGCTGAAGTTGATGTTGGCTCCACTGACGATGGCGACCAAGGTCTCACCCTGAATACCCGTGAGTTCAGCATATTTTTTGGCCCCTGCAACTCCCAATGCACCGGCCGTTTCGGCGACCGAGCGGGTATCGTCAAAGACATCTTTGATGGCCGCACAGATCTCATCGGTCGAGACGGTGATGACCTCATCGACCAGTGCATGGGCCAGATGAAAGGTTTCTTTGCCGATTTGCTTGACCGCCACGCCGTCGGCAAAGAGTCCGACTTGACGCAAGGTCACCCGCCGGCCCGCTTTCATGGCTCGGGCCAGGCAATCGGCGTCCTCAGGCTCAACCCCGATAATGCGGATTTCCGGACGTACAAACTTGATGTAGGCGGCAACCCCGGCGATCAGACCGCCACCCCCAACGGGGATGAAGACCGCATGGATTTTGCCGGGGTGCTGGCGAAGGATCTCCATTCCGATGGTCCCCTGCCCTGCGATCACGTCAGGGTCATCGTAAGGGTGGATAAACGTGACCCCTTCGGCCTCAGAGAGTTGAATGGCGTATTGATAGGCATCGTCATAGGCATCGCCCACCAGGATCGCTTCCGCTCCCAAGCGGCGGACCGCTTGGACTTTGATACCGGGCGTGGTTTGTGGCATGACGATTCGGGCCCGAGCCCCCAGCTTCTGGGCGGCCAGGGCGACGCCTTGGGCATGATTGCCTGCAGATGCGGCGATGACGCCTCGCGCAAGGTGCTCTGGGCTGAGGTTCACCATTCGGTTATAGGCACCCCTCAGCTTGAAGGAAAAGACAGGCTGTAAATCCTCCCGCTTGAGAAGGATCTGATTTTCAAAACGCTGGCTCAATATCGGCGCAGGATCCAGCGGGCTCTCAATGGCCACGTCATAGACGCGGGCCCGCAGAATGCGTTCAACGGTTCGGGTGAGGATCATGAGTCATTTAAAAATCTGGATAGGAGGATCATGCCATGGCGGGACCGGAGTGGTCACGCTATCATTCGCGTTCTGATTTAAGAGCCGAATTTTCAGGTATCCACCATGACACAAGACGAACTCAAACAAAAAGTCGCTGAAGCTGCGATCGAATATGTGAAGGGCACATCGATCATCGGCATCGGGACCGGTTCGACGACCCGACTTTTCATTAATTGCCTGGCCGACCTCAAGAGCTCCATCGAGGGAACGGTTTCAAGCTCCAATGCCAGTACCGAGCAGCTCAAGAGTCTCGGAATCCCGGTTCTCGAGCTGAATGACGTTGGAACGCTGGATGTTTATGTTGACGGGGCAGATGAAATCAATCCCCACAAGCAGCTCATTAAAGGTGGCGGAGCCGCCCTGACGCGTGAAAAGATCATTGCGGGCGCCAGCCGTAAATTCATCTGTATTGCCGATGATACGAAGTGTGTCGATGTTCTGGGTAAATTCCCTTTGCCCGTTGAAGTCATTCCGATGGCGCGAAGCTTTGTTGCCCGCGAAATCGTTAAGCTCGGTGGTCAACCGGTCTGGCGCGAGAACTGCCTGACCGACAATCACGGCCACATTCTGGATGTCTGGAATCTCTCTATCGTGAATCCGATAGAGCTTGAGCAGACCTTGAACAACATTCCCGGCGTCATCACCTGTGGCATCTTTGGAATGCGTCCGGCCGATGTGGTTCTGGTCGGAAGCTCAGAGGGCGTTCGCCGGATCGACTGATCTTGCCCAAGGCGCCGGTTTTCAGCCGGCGCCGATGATGACCTGCATCGAAAGATCAACGGCACGCAAGTGTTTGGTCAGACTCCCGATCGACACATAGTCGACCCCACTCTTCGCAATCTCCGGTAAGTCCTCCATCTGGACATTGCCCGAGACTTCAATTTCGGCGCGACCTCGGGATCGCCGGACCGCCTCGTCTCGCATGGCCGGGGTGAATTCATCCACCAAAATGCGTTGGACGCCCACGCTGAGCGCTTCATCCAATTCTTCCAGTGATTCGACTTCAACCTCGATCATCACGTGCTGTCCCAATTTTCGGGCGGCTTCGACGGCTGATGTGATGGAGCCCATGGCCCGAATGTGGTTTTCCTTGATCAGGATGCCGTCATAGAGCCCCATGCGATGGTTGTGGCACCCACCTAACTTCACCGCATACTTTTGAGCGTTCCGAAGGCCCGGAAGGGTTTTCCGGGTATCGAGGATCTTGAGGGATGTCCCTTGAACCGCGTCTGCGTAGCGTTTTGAAAGCGTGGCGGTACCGGAAAGGGTTTGAAGAAGATTCAGGGCCGTTCGCTCGCCGGTCATCAG
>JBDKLO010000152.1:0-4640 GCA_039795615.1 Pseudomonadota bacterium | reverse complement strand
CATCGCCGTCATCGGCACAGCCATAATGCTCCAGCCAGTGCCCCACGATCTCAAGGTATTGATCCTGATTGAAGGCCTGAAAGGACAACCAGACGCCAAAGCGTTCCGAAAGCGAGATCTTTTCTTCAACCGCTTCACCCTGATGCAATTCGCCATCGATCCATCGGGCGCTCTGATTATCCTCCGGGAATTCCGGGAGGAGATGCCGTCGGTTCGACGTCGCGTAAATCAGAAGGTTCTCTGGCTGTTCCGACAGCGTTCCTTCCAGCGTCGCCTTAAGGACTTTGTAGCCTGCATCATCCGACTCGAACGCTAGATCATCACAGAAGACGATGAAATGTTCCGGACGTTTTCTGATCAGTCCCTGAATTTCAGGGAGGTCGATCAGTTGGGCTCGTCCGACCTCAATCATGCGAAGCCCTCTCCCCCGGTACTCGGCAAGTAACGCCTTGACCAGAGTCGACTTTCCGGTGCCTCTGGACCCCCAGAGGAGGGCATTGTTGGCGGGGTGTCCTTCGATGAACTGGCGGGTATTAAGTTCGAGCTCTTTCTTTTGTCGGTCAATGCCCTTGAGATCGGCCAGCCGGCATCCCGCCTTTTGCGGCAAAGGCATCAGGTAGCCCTGACCCGGTTGGTCTCCCCCGATCCAGCGAAATGCCGTCTCCCGACGAAAGTCAGGAACCGGTCTCTCGCTGGGCGCCCAGCGCTCGAGGGTAGCGTTGAGCTTTTTGACTTCGGAAAGAAGGAGCTTCAGCGTATCCATGCCAAGGGATTATTCCTGACCGGGCTCCGTGCGCTTACGGTACTTTGAAGGGGGTAAGGTCAGGCCTTCCACCTTTTTCTTTCGGCTCTGCGGTGGTTTGTCGGTCTTCGGTGCCCCGTAATGCTTTTTGGGTACCTGCGGTTCCCTGCGAGCTCCGCCCTCGGCGGGTTGAAGGTTGATTTTCTGACCGCGGATCCAGGTCTTCGCCAGTGACTGGAATACATCACGGGGAAGACCGTTTGGAAGCTCGACGGTGCTGTAGGAGTCAAAGAGCTTGATCGCACCGATTTGGCGAGCACCAATGCCGCCCTCGTTGGCGATGGCGCCGACAATGTCCTTGGGCATCACCCCATGCGAACGACCCACGTCAATGGTGAAGACGCGCATGTCTGCTGACCCTGCGCCAGGCCCGTTGTCGTGACGCGGCTCACGGCGCGGCGGTCGGCCTTGGTCATCACGGTCGAATCGTGGACGGCGATCGTCGCGCGGCGGGCGGTCCCTCCGGCCTTCGGTGCGCGGGGGTTCACGGTGCACAAACTCGGGCTCTTCAGCTGCTTCTAATGGGCGATCGCGGTGCAGCATGTGGGCAATGGCCGCCGCGATATCCGCGGGTTCTCCAACCTCTTCCTGAGTCCATGTATCGATGAGATCCCGGTAGAACGAGAGATCCTGTGAGTCAATGACCTCAACCAGCTGTGCCTTGAATTGTTCAATTCGGCGATCGGCGATGTCCCGAAGGGTGGGGAGGCGCATTTGCTCAATCGGCTGACGGGTCGCCTGTTCAATAGCGCGCAACATCCGTCTTTCGCGAGGGGCGACAAAGAGAATGGCGGTGCCCTTGCGGCCTGCTCGACCGGTTCGGCCGATACGGTGAACGTAGGTTTCGGTGTCGTAGGGAATATCGTAGTTCACCACATGGGTGATGCGTTCGACATCGAGACCCCGGGCCGCAACGTCTGTGGCAATGACGATATCCAGGGCTCCGCGTTTCAGGCGGTCGACAACCTTCTCACGCAAGATCTGAGTCATGTCACCGTTCAGCGCTGCCGCTTCGTAGCCCCGGGCTTCAAGCTTTTCAGCCAGTTCGACGGTTTCCGTTTTGGTTCTGACGAAGATGATCATGGCATCGATATCGTCAGCATCGAGAATACGGGTCAGCGCGTCCAGTTTCTGAAGCCCTGAAACCAGCCAGTATTGCTGATTGATGGATTCCACTGTCGAGGTCTTGCTTTGAATCCGTATCTCGGCAGGATTATCGAGGTGGCTGTTCGCGATCTTCTTAATCACTGGCGGCATGGTCGCGGAAAAAAGCGCGGTCTGCCGGGTGTCCGGAGTGTGCTCGAGAATCCATTCAACGTCCTCAATGAAGCCCATGCGGAGCATTTCATCGGCTTCGTCCAGAACCAGCGTTTGGAGTGAATCGAGATTCAGGGTTTCACGACGCAGATGGTCCATGACGCGGCCGGGTGTTCCGACAATGACATGAACGCCACGGGCGAGCTGTCTGAGCTGCTGGCCCATGCCTTGACCACCGTAAACCGGGAGGATGTGGAAGCCCTCAAGATGTCGCGCATACGTCTGGAATGCCTCGGCAACCTGAATGGCGAGCTCTCGGGTGGGTGCAAGGACCAAAGCTTGCGGTACGCGCCTTGAAAGGTCGATACGGCTCAGGATGGGCAGCGCGAAAGCAGCCGTCTTTCCGGTTCCGGTCTGGGCTTGCCCAAGAATGTCACGGCCTTCGAGAAGGTGGGGAATACTCGCGGCTTGGATGGGCGAGGGGGTTTCGTAGCCGATTTCACGGATCGTCTCAAGAATGGAAGGAGACAGGCCGAGGTCGTCGAAAGTGCGGGGGGAGTCAGTCATGAAGGGTCTCTGGGGAGGGGGGGCTCCGGGCCCTCGAGAAGGACCCGGATCAATGTGCTGCTTGGGGCTGGATTTCTTCAGCTCGCCAGCGGCTTGTAGCGAATACGGTGGGGATTATCTGCCTCATCCCCAAGGCGTCTTTTACGGTCAGCTTCGTAGTCGGCGTAATTGCCTTCGAACCAGACCACCTTACTGTCGCCTTCAAAAGCCAGCATATGCGTGGCAATACGGTCCAGGAACCAGCGATCATGCGAGATCACCACTGCGCATCCCGGAAAGTCCAGAAGGGCTTCTTCAAGGGCGCGAAGGGTTTCGACGTCTAGATCGTTGGTGGGTTCGTCAAGCAGAAGGACGTTGCCGCCGCTTCTGAGCAGTTTGGCTAGGTGAACGCGGTTCCGTTCACCCCCAGACAGGTCGCCAATCCGCTTTTGCTGATCGGATCCTTTAAAGTTGAATCGACCGCAATAGGCGCGTGACGGGGTCTGGTAGGTTCCGACGGTAATCATGTCGAGACCATCCGAGATTTCCTCCCAGACGGTCTTATTGTCATCCAAATGGTCGCGGGTCTGATCGACATGGGCGATCTGGACGGTTTCGCCAACACGGAAGCTCCCGGCATCCGGACTCTCAATGCCAGCGATCATCCTGAAAAGGGTCGTTTTACCGGCGCCGTTGGGACCAATGATCCCGACGATGCCTCCTGGCGGCAGCCGGAAACTGAGGTCTTCTACGAGAAGGCGATCGCCAAATCCCTTGCGGACCCCCGTGGCTTCGACCACGACATCTCCAAGGCGTGGACCTGGGGGAATGTAAATTTCCTTGGTCTCATTGCGCTGCTGGGATTCCTGACTCGACAGCTCCTCAAAGCGTTGGAGGCGGGCTTTGCTCTTGGCATGACGTCCTTTGGGATTCGTTCTGACCCATTCGAGTTCGGCCTTCATGGCTTTCATGCGAGCGCTTTCCTGCTTCTCTTCGATTTCGAGTCGCTTTTCCTTCTGCTCAAGCCAAGTGGAATAGTTGCCTTCCCAGGGGATGCCATGGCCTCGATCCAGTTCCAGAATCCAGCCAGCCACATTGTCGAGGAAGTATCGATCATGCGTGACCGCAATCACGGTGCCCGGGAAATCATGGAGGAAGCGTTCCAGCCATGCGACGGACTCTGCATCCAGATGGTTGGTCGGCTCATCCAACAGCAGCATGTCGGGGCTTGAAAGAAGAAGCCTGCAAAGAGCAACTCGTCGACGTTCACCACCGGAAAGCTTGGTGACATCCGCATCCCAGTCAGGAAGCCGCAAGGCTTCTGCCGCAATTTCGAGGGTTCTATCGAGGTTGTGTCCGTCACTGGCCTGAAGGATGCTCTCGAGCTTGGCCTGTTCAGCTGCCAGGGCATCAAAGTCGGCGTCAGGTTCTGCATAAGCGGCATAGACTGCATCGAGCCGCGTCAGTGCGTCCTTGATATGGGACAGGGCTTCTTCGACATTGCCGCGAACCGTTTTGGCCGGATCGAGGTGAGGTTCCTGGGGAAGATAGCCGATATTGATGCCGGCCTGAGCTCGGGCTTCGCCGTTAAATTCGGTATCGACACCCGCCATGATCCTGAGTAGGGTGGACTTACCTGAGCCATTCAGACCTAGGACGCCAATCTTGGCGCCAGGGAAGAAGGACAGCGAGATATCGCGCAAGATTTCGCGTTTCGGGGGCACGACCTTGCCCACCCGGTTCATGGTATAAACGTACTGAGCCATGCGTGATCAATCCATGGGTTCGAGTCAGGGGGAGACCCGCGCGCGGCCACCTTCCGAAAGGAGGCTAGCCTGAGTTAGGGCGGGAGATTCTTTGATTATCCCACATCCGGGGGGGCGCCGTCGCTCCATCGGCCAAAATTCAGTTGGTTGATGGCCCTTTTTCGATCATTTCAGGTGAAGTCAGGTTCTTTTTGACATGACCCCCGCAGCGTATTCGGTCAAGCTGATCGCCGGAGGAATTGCCTCGTTACCTCGAGAGACCTGGAATC
>JBDKLO010000151.1:0-10123 GCA_039795615.1 Pseudomonadota bacterium | reverse complement strand
GTTTAGGAAGGTGAAATCCATTGAATACCGAAGCTCTGCTTGTCCTTGAGGACGGAACCCTTTTTCGGGGAGTCTCGATTGGCGCCGAGGGTCTCTCGGTAGGGGAAGTGGTTTTCAATACTTCCATTTCGGGGTATCAGGAAATTCTGACCGACCCCTCGTATGCTCGACAAATTGTGACCCTGACTTATCCCCACATCGGCAATGTCGGAGTCAATGACGAAGACACCGAGTCAAAAGGGCTCTTCGCCAGTGGCCTGATTGTCAAGGATGTCCCTTTTCGCGCCAGCAACTTCCGCGCGCAGAAGGATCTTGGGACCTACCTTCGGGAAAACGGGACCATTGGGATCGCCGGGATCGACACCCGCAAACTGACGCGTATTCTGAGGGACAAGGGCGCTCAGCGGGGCTGCCTGATGGCGGGGCCTGATATCGACGCTGACAAGGCTTTGGCAGCGGCGCAGGCTTTCCCTGGTCTTCAAGGCATGGATCTGGCGCGTGAGGTCACGACGCAAGAGGCTTACCCTTGGGATGAAGGATCCTGGGTTTTGGATCAAGGCCATGTGAAGGGTCCCACGCCACAATTTCACGTGGTGGCCTACGATTTTGGCGTCAAGCACAATATTCTTCGGCTCCTTGCCGACCGGGCTTGCCGTCTCACCGTCGTCCCGGCACAGACGTCTGCAGAAGAAGTGCTGGCACTGAATCCAGACGGGATTTTCCTCTCTAATGGCCCAGGGGATCCTGAGCCTTGCACCTACGCTATCGAAGCCATCAAGACGTTTCTGGAACGGCGGATCCCTGTTTTCGGTATTTGCCTTGGTCATCAGTTATTGGGCCTTGCAAGTGGTGCTCGCACCGTCAAGATGAAGTTTGGTCATCATGGTGCTAATCATCCGGTGCAGGACCTCGCGACCAGCCGGGTGTTGATCACCAGTCAGAATCACGGCTTTGCCGTAGACGAAGAGACCTTGCCTCCCAACGTAAGGGCAACACACCGCTCACTCTTCGATGGAAGCCTGCAGGGCATCGAATTAACCGACCGTCCTGCATTCAGTTTCCAAGGCCATCCCGAGGCCAGCCCGGGGCCTCACGATGTCATGCCGCTGTTCGATAAGTTCATCGAGCAGATGTCCCAATGTCCCTCTCGCTAGACGACCACGATGCCCAAAAGAACCGATATCCAGTCCATCCTTCTTCTCGGTGCCGGTCCGATTGTCATTGGCCAGGCGTGTGAGTTCGACTATTCGGGTGCTCAGGCCTGCAAGGCACTGAAGGAAGAGGGTTACCGGGTCATCCTGGTCAACTCCAATCCGGCGACCATCATGACCGACCCGGAGATGGCCGATGCGACATACATCGAGCCCATCAACTGGCAAACGGTTGCAAAAATCATCGAAAAGGAACGTCCCGATGCCCTTTTGCCGACGATGGGCGGACAGACGGCTTTGAATTGTGCTCTGGATCTTGATCGCAACGGGGTTCTGGAGAAATTCGGAGTCCAGATGATCGGTGCCTCCAAGGAGGCCATCGACAAGGCGGAAGACCGGGAAAAGTTCAAGCAGGCCATGAACAAGATCGGCCTGAACTCTGCGCGATCCAATGTCGCCCATAGCATGGAAGAGGCGCTGGCTTGCCTCGAGCAGACGGGCTATCCCGCAGTGATTCGCCCATCCTTTACGCTGGGTGGAAGCGGTGGGGGAATTGCCTACAACCGTCAGGAATTTGTCGAGATTTGCGAGCGCGGACTGGAGTTGTCGCCGACGCATGAACTCCTGATTGAGGAGTCCGTTCTGGGCTGGAAAGAATACGAGATGGAAGTCGTCCGGGATCGGAACGACAACTGCATCATCATTTGCTCGATCGAAAACTTCGATCCCATGGGCGTTCATACCGGTGACTCGATCACCGTAGCCCCCGCGCAAACCCTGACCGACAAGGAATACCAGCTGATGCGAAATGCATCCATCGCGGTTCTTCGGGAAATTGGGGTTGAAACCGGGGGCTCCAATGTCCAGTTCGCGATCAATCCGGCCGATGGTCGAATGATTGTGATTGAAATGAATCCACGCGTCAGTCGCTCTTCTGCGCTGGCATCGAAGGCCACCGGGTTTCCGATCGCCAAGGTCGCAGCCAAGCTGGCCGTCGGCTATACCTTGGATGAATTGCGCAATGAAATTACGGGGGGAGCGTCCCCGGCTTCCTTTGAGCCGACGATCGACTATGTCGTCACCAAGATTCCGCGCTTCACCTTTGAAAAATTCCCCCAGGCGGATGATCGCCTGACGACCCAGATGAAATCGGTCGGCGAAGCCATGGCGATCGGGCGGACCTTTCAGGAGTCTCTGCAGAAGGCGCTCCGCAGCCTTGAGATCGGCGTTGATGGCCTGACCGAATCTCTTGATCTTTCCGCAGAGGATGCGGCCGATCGCTTGGCCCGCGAGTTGCGTCATCCGGGCGGTGATCGCATTTTCTTCGTGGCCGATGCCTTCCGCCTGGGCTGGACATTGGACGAAGTCCATCAGCACTCCTGGATCGATCCTTGGTTCCTGGCCCAGATTGAAGATCTGATTCTTGAAGAAAAAGCACTTCGCGGTCGGGTACTAGGTAGCCTCAAGGCCGAGGATATCCTCGGACTCAAGCGCAAGGGATTTTCTGATTCAAGGCTCGCAAAACTTTTGGGCAGCCAGGAGTATCAGGTCAGGGCAGCTCGCCACAAATTTGATATTCATCCGGTCTACAAACGTATCGACTCGTGTGCTGCGGAATTTGCCACTTCTACAGCCTATCTTTACTCAACCTATGAGGAAGAGTGTGAGGCGGCGCCCTCGAGCCGCAAGAAAATCATTGTGCTCGGGGGCGGCCCCAACCGGATTGGTCAGGGTATCGAGTTTGATTATTGCTGCGTCCATGCGGCCATGGCCCTTCGCGAAGATGGTTACGAAACCATCATGATCAACTGTAATCCCGAAACGGTATCTACCGATTTTGATACCTCCGATCGGCTCTATTTTGAGCCGTTGACCCTTGAGGACGTGCTCGAAATCATTCATCTGGAACAGCCCTTTGGTGTCATCGTTCAGTACGGTGGCCAAACGCCCTTGAAACTCGCTCGGGCCCTTGAAGCTGCGAATGCGCCGATTATCGGGACATCCCCAGACTCCATCGATCTTGCCGAAGACCGTGAACGTTTCCAGAAGCTGGTGGATACCCTCGGACTTCGTCAGCCCCCTAATCGCACGGCCCGCTCACTGGAGGAGGCGATTGTCTCTGCCAATGAGATCGGATACCCCCTCGTGGTCCGACCGTCCTACGTTCTGGGTGGGCGCGCCATGGAAATCGTCTTCAATGACGAGGATCTCAAAAGATACATGCGTGAGGCGGTCAGCGTCTCCAATGAATCACCGGTCCTGCTGGACCGCTTCCTCGACGATGCAATCGAAATGGATGTGGATGCCATCTGCGATGGGGAAGAGGTCCTGATCGGGGGGCTTATGCAACATATCGAGCAGGCGGGCGTTCATTCGGGTGACTCTGCATGCTCGATTCCGCCTTATGATCTCAGTCAGGAACTTCAGGACAGCATTCGTGATCAGGTCCGATTGCTGGCGAAGTCCTTGGGTGTGGTTGGCCTGATGAATACCCAGTTCGCGATCAAGGGTTCGGATATTTACATTCTTGAAGTGAACCCGCGTGCCTCGCGAACGGCGCCCTTCGTTTCAAAGGCGACCGGATACCCTCTGGCCAAGATTGCAGCGCGTTGCATGGTCGGGCAGAGCCTTGCCTCCCAGGGTGTGACCCGTGAGCGGATTCCGGATTACTATTCGGTGAAAGAGGCGGTATTCCCCTTCATTAAGTTCCCGGGAGTCGATCCCTTGCTTGGGCCTGAAATGAAGTCGACTGGCGAGGTCATGGGCGTCGGCAAGACGTTCAGTGAAGCTTATGCCAAGGCTCAAAGTGCGGCCAGCATCAAGTTGCCTCAGGGCGGCAAGGTCTTCATCAGCATCCGGGAGAGTGACAAGCCGAAGGTGATCTCGGTCGCACGAGATTTCATTGCCAAAGGCTTCTCATTGGTTGCGACGCGTGGGACTGCGAAGGCCTTGGCCGATGCCGGAGTCCCATGTGAAATCGTCAATAAGGTTTATGAAGGGCGCCCTCATGTCGTTGACATGATCAAGAACGGCGAACTTCAATTCATCATCAATACGACGGAAGGCAAAAAGGCGATCGCAGATTCCTTCACCATTCGGCGTCAGGCGTTGCAGGATCAGGTGACCTATACCACCACGATTTCGGCAGCTCGCGCGACCTGCGCGGCGCTTGGTGAATTGGCGGCAAGTGACGTCAATTGCCTTCAGGACCTGCACCGCACCTTGAACTGAACGAACTGCCCTGAGAATCCCAATCCATGCAAAAAGTACCCCTGACCCTGCGCGGTGCCGACAAGCTGCGTGCTGAGCTCACCCATCTCAAGACCGTGATGCGGCCGAAAATTACGGAAGCGATTGCCGAGGCCAGGGCGCATGGGGATCTCAAGGAAAATGCGGAGTATCACGCTGCGCGGGAACAGCAAAGCTTCACCGAAGGCCGAATCAAGGAAATCGAAAGCAAGCTGGCCAATTGCCAGATCATCGATGTGACGCAGGTCAATGCCCAAGGCAAGGTTGTTTTTGGGGCAACGGTTGAGCTTGAGGACGCGGATACCGGTGATCAGGTCACGTATCAGATCGTTGGTGAGGATGAGGCGGATATCAAGCAGGGTATGATTTCCGTCACATCGCCAATCGCTCGAGCCCTGATTGGAAAGCGAGAGGGCGATCTGGCCGTCGTTCAGGCGCCTGGTGGCGTGCGAGAATTCGATATCTGCGCCGTCAAGTACATCTGAGTACCCTAAAGCGCAGCATAGAAGCTAGCGCTTGGGCTTTCGGTAAAGGGTGACGATGTGGCCTATGGCCTGGATCAGGTCGGCCCCTGTGCTCTCACAGAGCGTTTCAGTCATCGCTTTCCGTTCATCACGGTCGCCAGCATTGAGTCGGACCTTGATCAATTCGTGGTGATCCAGGGCTAATTCGACTTCCTGCAGAACGGCAGCACTCAGACCGTGCTGGCCGGTCAGCACAACGGGTTTCAGGGTGTGGGCTTTGGCCCTCAGAAACTTCTTCAATTCCGGTTTCAACTGGTTTTCCTGTCAGCAATTGAGTGGGTTTGACGCAGATGGCACGAAGTCGTAGCAGTGGCCGTTGGCTCTCCGAGCACTTTTCGGACGAATACGTCAAGCAGGCGCAGGCGCTCGGCTACCGTTCCCGTGCTGTATTCAAGCTAAAGGAGCTGGACGAAAAGGACCGACTCCTCCGTCCTGGAATGGTCGTGGTCGATCTCGGTGCCGCTCCGGGAGGATGGTCCCAGTACGCGGCAGAGTGCATTGGCAAACGGGGCGCCATCATAGCATTGGACCTCTTGCCTGTGGAGCCTTTACCTGGAGTCACTTTTTTTCAAGGCGACTTTCGAGAGGATGAGGTCCTGAAAACGCTGATGGATCACCTGGCCGGTCGTGAAGTGGATTTGGTCATGTCCGACATGGCGCCCAACATGAGCGGTAACCGGGTGGTTGATCAGGCCCGAGGCATGCATTTGGCGGAACTTGCGCTAGATACGGCCAAGGATATCCTCAGACCGGGAGGGACTTTCGTCACCAAACTGTTCCAAGGGCCGGATGTGGATGCCTATGTGGCGACCGCGCGAGGACTTTTCAGTAAGGTCTCGATGCGGAAGCCCAAAGCCTCTCGGGACCGAAGCCCCGAGGTTTACCTGGTAGGCGCCGGTCGCAAGCCCTTGTAACTCATTCGGGTTTCAGCGGGCATCAGAAGTCATCGGCTACGGTTTCACTCTCTGTCGTCAGAACACGCTCGGTGTGCGGCCAGGCATTGAGAACGGCATTGACCAGTGTGGCCAGAGGGATGGCGAAGAAGATCCCCCAAAAACCCCAGAGCCCCCCAAAGAACAGAATGGCCACGATGATGGCAACGGGGTGAATGTTGACGACTTCAGAGAAAAGGATCGGGATCAGCGCGACAGCGTCCACAATCTGCAAAATGGCATAGGCCAGAACCAAATACCCGAATTGATCACCGGCGCCCCATTGAAAGAAGGCCACCAGAATCACCGGAAAGGTGACCAGCGTCGCGCCCACGTAGGGGATGATCACCGAAATGCCCATGAAGACTGAAAGCAACAGGGCATAGTTGAGGCCCATCAGCGAGAAGGTGATGAAGCTGGTGATAAATAGGGCCAGAACCTCAATGAACTTCCCCCGCACATAGTTCCCGATCTGAAGATCGACTTCCCGCCAGACTTTTCGTGACAAGTATCGATCGGAGGGAAGATATCGCCCCACCCAGTTAAGGATGAGGTCCTTGTCCTTGAGAAAGAAGAACACCAGCAGGGGCAAGAGGATGACATAGATGATCACGGTAATCAGGCTGACCAGTGACGCATAGGAGTAGCTAAGCATCGATTGGCCCCAGCTGAGCAATTCCCGTCGCAGGGTGTTCGAGAATTCAATCAGTTGTGACTCTGAAATCATGTCGGGGTATCGCTCAGGCAGCTCCATGATCAGGACCTGAAGACGAGTGGCCCACGCCGGTAGCTGCTGCACGAGCTGAATGGTCTGCTGGTAGAGCGAAGGCAGAACCAGGAAGGTCAAGAACGCAAGGAAAGCTAGAAAGAGCAAAAACACCACAATGACCGCCGCAAGTCGAGGCACGTGACGTCTGACGGCCATCATGACCAGGCCATCCAGCAAGTAGGCGATCACCCCGCCGGCATAGACCGGCGTGAGCATTTTCCCAAGCCCCACCACCAGCATGCTCGTGACAAGCAGGAAAAGCGCAAACGAGACGGCCTGAGCATTGGGTAGGACCCGTCGGGTGAAGTCACTGATCCAGTCAACAATGTTTTTCATGGATTTTTTTTGGCAAGTTGAAGCCTTGTTTTGAGGGGCTTTTGCAGGGCCATCCTACGGTATTTTTTGTCGAAATGGGTTGCAAATTCAGGGCTGGCGGGGCTTTCCGCTAGATCCATCGATTTCGGCTCGAACACATCATGTTGTGCTTGACTCGGCTTCGGACCACATTCTATAGTGTCTCAACTCCTTTCAGCATGTTTAAACCGAGGTGCCAGCCGATGGAATCCGAATCCTTGACCCAATCGTCCAAATCACAGGCCATTCCGCCTGGACAGACCCCTGTTGATGTCGAGCTTCGGGCTAATGCGCCGGGCGAGATTCGGGTCATTCGCCGAAACGGCAAGGTCAATGGATTCGATGCCAGCAAGATCAGCGTGGCGATCACCAAGGCTTTCCTTGCAGTCGAAGGCTCTTCGGCGGCTGCCAGCGGTCGCATTCACGAACTGGTCGAAGGGCTGACCGATCAGGTGATGCGCGGGCTTTTCCGTCGCTTGCCCTCGGGTGGGACCCTTCACATCGAGGATGTTCAGGATCAGGTGGAATTGGTCCTCATGCGCGGGGAGCACCACAAGGTCGCCAGAGCCTATGTTCTTTACCGTGAAGAGCGTTCCAGGCTTCGTGCTGAGAAAACCCAGGACGATCAGCCCGTCGAAACCGATGCCCGCGAACTCAGCGTCACTTTGGACGATGGCACGGTCAGGGCTCTGGATGTTAAGCGCATCGGCAAGATCGTTGATGAGGCGTGCCGGGGTCTTGAGAATGTCGACGCTGCTTGGATTCTTGAAGAAACCCGCCGCAATCTTTTTGACGGGGTACCGGAAAAGGATGTCGCGCATGCGCTGTTGATGTCCTCAAGAACACGCATTGAGCAGGAGCCCAACTACTCGTTTGTTGCGGCGCGTTTGCTGCTTGACAGCCTTCGTAAGGAAGCCCTGAGCTTCCTGGGGCATGTCCGGAGCGAGGCGACGCAGGCTGAGATGGCCGAGCGCTATGCCGACTACTTTGCCGAATACATCAAGCAGGGTGCAGAGCTCGAGCTCCTTTCCACCGAATTGACCCGCTATGACTTGAAGCGTCTGGGGGCAGCTCTTAAGCCGGAACGGGACCTCAACTTCAATTACCTCGGGCTTCAGACCCTCTACGATCGTTACTTCATTCATAGCAACGGTGTTCGCTTCGAGCTGCCGCAGGCCTTTTTCATGCGCGTCGCCATGGGACTTGCGATGAACGAGATCGATCGCGAAGGTCGTGCCATCGAGTTCTATAACCTCTTGTCGTCCTTCGACTTTATGAGTTCGACGCCGACCCTGTTCAACTCGGGGACGCTCCGTCCGCAGTTGTCCTCGTGCTACCTCACGACGGTTCCGGATGACCTTGATGGCATTTATGGCGCGATCAAGGACAACGCCCTCCTGTCAAAGTACGCCGGTGGACTGGGTAATGACTGGACGCGGGTTCGAGGCCTTGGCGCCCACATCAAGGGGACCAATGGCAAGTCACAGGGCGTGGTGCCCTTCCTGAAAGTGGCTAACGATACGGCCGTTGCGGTCAACCAGGGCGGCAAGCGTCTCGGTGCGGTGTGTGCTTACCTTGAAACCTGGCACATCGACATTGAGGAGTTTCTGGAGCTTCGAAAGAACACCGGTGATGACCGTCGTCGGACCCATGACATGAACACCGCGAATTGGGTGCCGGACCTTTTCATGAAGCGTGTGGCCGAGGACAAGGACTGGACCCTCTTCAGTCCGAGTGATGTCCCCGATCTTCATGATCTGAGCGGTCTTGCCTTCGAGCAGCGCTACGAAGAGTACGAAGCCAAGGCGGATCGAGGCGAAATCGGGCTGTTCAAGCGGATCCCGGCAAATCAGTTGTGGCGCAAGATGCTTTCGATGCTGTTCGAAACCGGCCATCCGTGGATCACCTTCAAGGATCCCTGCAACATTCGGTACACGAATCAGCATGTCGGAACCGTTCATAGCTCGAATCTGTGTACCGAAATCACATTGCATACCAATGATCAGGAAATCGCCGTATGCAATCTCGGCTCAGTCAATCTCTCTGCGCACATTGGTACGGACGGTGCGATTGATGCCACCAAGCTGAAGGCGACGATCACCACGGCCATGCGCATGCTGGATAACGTGATCGATATCAACTACTACAGCGTTCCTCAGGCTCGCCGCTCGAATGTCCAGCATCGTCCGGTCGGGCTCGGCATCATGGGGTTCCAGGATGCGCTTTACCAGCTTGGAATTTCCTATGCTTCGGAACAGGCGATCGACTTTGCGGATCGCAGCATGGAGTTGGTGAGCTACTACGCCATTGAAGCTTCAACCTACCTGGCGGAGGAACGTGGGACCTACGCGAGCTACAAGGGATCACTCTGGAGCAAGGGCGTTTTGCCGATTGATTCGTCCCGATTGGTTGAGGAGCATCGCGGGGGTTACCTGCAGGTGGATCACTCCATGACGCTGGATTGGGATGCCCTGCGTGAGAGGGTTCGCTCTGTCGGCATGCGCAACAGCAACACCATGGCGATTGCCCCGACCGCAACCATCTCCAACATCTGTGGGGTTTCGCAGTCGATCGAGCCGACCTACCAGAATCTGTTCGTGAAATCGAACCTTTCGGGTGAGTTCACGGTGGTGAATCCCTACCTGGTGGCTGAACTCAAGAAGTACGACTTGTGGGATGCCGTCATGATCAACGACCTCAAGTACTTCGATGGCAGTCTGCAGCGGATCGAGCGGGTTCCTGAAGAAATCAAGCTGCGTTATGCGACCGCATTTGAACTGGATGTCCGTTGGTTAATTGAGGCGGCTTCAAGGCGTCAGAAATGGATTGATCAGGCCCAGTCCCTGAATCTTTATCTGGCCGAACCTTCGGGTAAGAAGCTTGATTCACTCTACAAATTTGCCTGGCTCCGTGGTCTTAAGACCACCTACTACCTCCGGACGATGGGTGCGACCCACGTCGAAAAGAGCACGGCATTCGACGGCAAACTCAATGCCGTCAAAAGCGAGGCGGGCGGAGCCGTTTCGCTTGCTGCGATGGAGGTCGTTTCCAGCGATCTCCGGATTGAACCGGGACCCAAGCTCTGTTCGATCGATGATCCGACCTGCGAGGCCTGCCAGTAGGCCTTTAGGACGGAGGCCCGGC
>JBDKLO010000150.1:0-6792 GCA_039795615.1 Pseudomonadota bacterium | reverse complement strand
GCCGATTGCGTCTTGGGGAAGGCCATAACTTCACGAATCGAGGTCGCACCTGACATCAGCATGACCAGTCGGTCCATGCCGAAAGCAATGCCTCCATGAGGCGGCGCACCGTACTTGAGTGCATTCAACAAGAATCCGAATTTCTGTTGCGCTTCCTCATCCCCAATACCGAGAAGCTTGAAAACGGCATCCTGCATTTCGGTTTGATGGATACGAACCGATCCGCCGCCGATTTCGGTTCCGTTCAGGACCATGTCATAAGCCCGTGAAATCGCAGCACCGGGATCGTTCTTGAGCTCTTCCAGCGTGCACTTGGGCGCGGTGAAGGGATGGTGGAGTGCAAACCAGCGATTGTCCTTCTCATCCCACTCGAACATCGGGAAATCAACAACCCAGAGCGGAGCCCACTCGCCTTGAGCGAGACCACGGTCATGGCCGACCTTGAGGCGAAGCGCGCCCATGGATTCGTTGACGATCTTCGCCTTGTCAGCGCCGAAGAACACCAGATCACCGGTTTGAGCGCCTACGCGATCAAGAATTTCAAGTACGGCTGATTCCGGCAAGAACTTCACGATCGGTGACTGGAGCCCTTCAATGCCCGCGGAACGATCGGTCACCTTGATGTAAGCCAGACCCTTGGCACCGTAGATGCTGACGTACTGGGTCAGATCATCAATTTCCTTTCGGGAAAGTTCTGCACCATTGGGGAGTCTCAGGGCGACGACACGGCCATTCGGATCCTTGGCAGGGCCTGCGAAAACCTTGAATTCAATGTCGCTCAAAAGGTCAGCCACATCGACCAGCTCAAGCGGGATCCGCAAATCCGGCTTGTCAGAACCAAACCGACGCATCGCTTCAGCATAGGTCAGACGCGGGAACGGATTGGGAAGATCCACTCCAAGCGATTTCTTGAAGAGCTCACGGATCATCTCTTCGTTGAGATCCGTAATCGCCTGTTCGTCCATGAAGGAGGTTTCGATATCCAGCTGCGTAAATTCGGGCTGACGATCCGCTCGAAGATCTTCGTCACGGAAGCAACGAACGACCTGGTAATACCGATCCATACCGGAAATCATCAACAGCTGCTTGTAGAGCTGAGGAGACTGCGGTAGCGCGAAAAAGTGATTCGGATGGGTACGACTTGGGACCAGATAGTCTCTTGCCCCTTCCGGGGTGGCCTTGGTCAGAAATGGGGTTTCAATTTCATAAAACCCGTTGTCATCCATGAAGTTGCGAAGATGACGGGTAATGTCACGGCGCAAACGCATGCGCTGCTGCATCAAGGGGCGACGAAGATCGATATAACGATAACGCAGTCGGGTTTCTTCGCTCACTTCGACTTCGCTTTCGAGCGGGAAAGGCGGCGTTTCGGAGCGATTCAGGATTTCAAGGGAGTTTGCCAGAACCTCGATGCGCCCCGTCGTCAGGTTTGCATTCTCGGTTCCTGCAGGACGCGGACGGACTTTTCCGTGAATCTTCAGGACGAACTCACTTCGAACTGTCTCGGCCAAGGCAAAGGCCTCAGCGTAATCCGGATCAAATACGACCTGAACCAGACCCTCACGATCTCTCAGGTCAATGAAGATCACCCCACCGTGATCGCGGCGACGGTGCACCCATCCACAGAGGTCAACCTCCTGATTCAGGTGATGTTCCGTAACTTCTCCGCAACGGTGGCTTCGCATGGCTCGTTCTCAGTCCGCTAAAAGCCTTGAATTATAGGGTTTCAGAGGGGTATTCGCCAAGTCTGACGGCCATTTAAACGGCATAACCAAGGCCTGGATGCCCCACTGCTACAATCTGAGTCACTCTAGCCAAGCCCCCTTCACCACGCCGATGACCGACACGCCCACCAGAAAACTAGTTCTCGTCGATGGCTCCTCCTTTCTTTATCGGGCCTACCATGCGCTCCCACCCCTGAACAACTCAAAGGGAGAGCCGACGGGTGCGGTGCTCGGGGTCGCCAACATGCTCCGTAGGCTCGTCACCGCGCACAAGACGCCTCATATCGGGGTCGTTTTTGACGCCCCTGGGCGCACCTTTCGCGATGACCTTTTCGAAGCCTACAAGTCGCACCGGCCGCCCATGCCAGATGACTTGAAGTCCCAGATTGAACCTTTGCGTCAAATCATCCGCGCCATGGGCTTCCCGCTCATCGTTGAATCCGGGGTCGAAGCAGATGACGTCATCGGCACATTGGCCGTTCTGGCCGCGGCGGAGGGCTATGCCGTTGTGATCTCTACCGGCGACAAGGACATGGCTCAGCTGGTAGACGATCGGATCACGCTTGAAAACACGATGTTCAATACACGCCTGGATCGCCAGGGTGTCTTGGAGAAATTTGGGGTTTTTCCAGAGCAGATCATTGACTACCTCGCTCTGGTCGGGGATACCTCCGACAATATTCCGGGAGTCCCGAAGGTCGGGCCCAAAACAGCCGCAAAATGGCTCAGCGAACATGGGTCACTGGACACCCTGATTGCCCGTGCGGAAACCATCCCCGGGAAAGTCGGTGAATATTTCAGGGGCGCAATCGATCAGATCCCCCTATCACGGCAACTGGCCACCATCCGCTGTGATCTGGAGCTGCCTCTGGGCGTCGAGGATCTGGAACTCTCCCCTCCTGACCTTGAGGGACTGCGGGAGTGGCTGAAACGACTGGAGTTCAACAGTTGGCTACGGCAGATCGAAAGCGACCCCCCCGAGCCAAAGAACAAAACCGAACCCAAGGCTCAGGAAGTCCATGCCGCACTGATCAAATCCGAGACCGCCTACGAAACCATCCTGACCAAAGCAGGCTTCGAAAGTTGGCTCAAGATTCTCGAAGGAGCCGAACTTTTTGCCTTCGACACAGAGACCACCAGCCTCAACTACATGCAGGCCGAAATTGTTGGCGTTTCTTTCTCCGTCCGATCCGGTCAGGCGGCATACCTTCCTTTAGCTCACATATATCCCGGCGCTCCTGAGCAACTCGACCGAAAGGAGGTACTCGAGCGCCTAAGACCCCTCATAGAAAACCCCGCTATCGGGAAAATCGGGCAAAACCTCAAGTACGACGCCAATGTGCTCCTGAATCATGGTCTGACTCTGGAGGGCATTCGGCACGACACCATGCTCGAATCCTATGTGCTGGACAGCACGGCAACCCGACATGACATGGACTCACTGGCTTCGCACTACTTGGGTCATGAAACCATCCGCTACGAGGATGTAGCGGGCAAGGGGGCCAAACAAATAGGCTTCGATCAAGTGGAGATCGAACCTGCGACCCAATATGCCGCCGAGGATGCAGATATCACCTTGAGGCTTCACGAACGACTCTGGCCCCGTCTCAACGGAATTCCGAACCTGCGTTCGGTTTACGAGAATCTCGAAATCCCACTGATTCCGATCCTCGCCAAGATGGAACGCATTGGGGTGTTGGTCGATCCCTGGCTATTGCAACAGCAAAGCGACTTTCTGATGGAAAAGATGGCGGGGCTTGAAGCCAAAGCCCATGAGTTGGCCGGAATGCCCTTCAATCTGGGCTCGCCCAAGCAGATTCAAACCATTCTCTATGAGAATCTGAATCTTCCCATCCTGAAGAAAACACCCAAAGGTCAGCCTTCCACGGATGAATCGGTTCTGGCCGAGTTGGCCGAATCCTACGAATTGCCCAGCATCATCCTGGAGCACCGCACCGCATCCAAGCTACGATCCACCTATACCGAGAAACTACCCCAGCAGATCAATGCCGGAACTGGACGTGTTCACACGTCCTATCATCAGGCGGTGACGGCTACAGGTCGACTTTCGTCGGCTGACCCCAACCTTCAGAATATTCCCATCCGAACGGAGGAAGGCCGAAGAATTCGACAGGCCTTCATCGCCCCCCCCGGGACTCAAATTTTGGCGGCCGACTACTCTCAGATCGAACTGAGAATCATGGCGCATTTTTCAAAAGACCCAAGGCTCATCCATGCCTTTTTGACGGGGGGCGATGTCCATCAGCAAACCGCGGCAGAAGTGTTCGGGGTGCCTCCAGATCAGGTCACCAAGGACCAACGGCGTTCGGCCAAAGCGATTAACTTTGGCCTGATCTACGGGATGTCAGCGTTTGGTCTTGCAAAGCAGCTCGGCGTCGAGCGCCCGGTCGCCCAAGCCTATATCGATCGTTATTTTGATCGCTATCCCGGGGTCAAGGCCTTCATGGATCGCACCCGCGAAAGAGCCAGGGAACTGGGATATGTCGAGACGTTGATGGGCCGAAGACTTCATATCCCCGACATCAAGTCCAGTAACGGGCAGCGTCGCCAATATGCTGAAAGAGCCGCCATTAATGCCCCCATGCAAGGGACTGCGGCAGATCTCATCAAGCGGGCCATGATTGACGTCCACGACTGGATCGAGAGCCATGGCGCACCAGTCAGAATGATCATGCAGGTTCATGACGAACTGGTCTTTGAAGTCGAAGAGAATTTCCTCTCGACCGCCAAGGCCGCCATTGTGGAGCGGATGACCCAGGTCAGCGAACTTTCCGTTCCACTGATCGTGGGGGTTGGCACCGGCAACAATTGGGACGAAGCCCATTGATGTCAGTGCCTTACCCTGCCAGGACTAGAGCTCCCGGGTGGCGCTAAATCGGATCTCTGGCCAGCGCTCCTGCGCCAGGGAGAGGTTAACCCGGCTGGTCGCCAGATACACCAGATACCCCGAGCCATCCTCAGCCAGATTGTCGAACACCTTCGCCCTGAACTCCTCAAGCTTCTTCGGATCATCCGAGGTTACCCAGCGCGCGGTCGTGACGCCCACCGCGTCGTAGACGCATTCGACGTTGTATTCAGCCTTCAAGCGGAAGGCCGTGACATCGAACTGGAGAACACCCACGGCCCCAAGAATGAGGTCGTTATTTTTGAGTGGCTTGAACAACTGTGTCGCGCCCTCTTCCGTCAGCTGCTGTAGGCCCTTTTGCAGGGCTTTTCCTCGCAAAGGGTCCTTTAGGACCACCCGACGGAAAAGTTCGGGCGCAAAATAGGGAACACCCTCGTACTTGAGGCTTTCCCCTTGCGTAAAGGTATCGCCGACCTGGATCGTGCCATGATTGTGAAGCCCGATGATGTCTCCGGGAAAAGCATCCTCGACGTTGACCCGGCTGTCGGCCTGAAACGTGAGTGCATTGGCAATCTGGACCGTCTTCCCAGTCCGGACATGATGCATGCGCATGCCTTTGGTGTATTTACCCGAACAGATCCTCAGAAAGGCGATACGGTCCCGATGCGCCGGATCCATGTTCGCCTGAATCTTGAAAACAAAGCCGGAGAATTTTTCCTCCGAGGGCGGCACGGGACGTTCACGGGCTGATCGCTCCTGAGGACCTGGAGCATATTCAGCGAAGGCGTCCAGCAACTCGAGCACACCGAAGTTGTTGATACCCGAACCAAAGAAGACCGGGGTCTGTTTACCCTCAAGATAGGCCTGATGGTCAAAGGTGTGACTGGCTCCACGGACCAGCTCAATCTCCATGCGGAGCTCATCCGCAAGACCACCCAGCAACT
The DNA here is from genome assembly GCA_039795615.1 of Pseudomonadota bacterium. GTDB lineage: Bacteria > Pseudomonadota > Gammaproteobacteria > Methylococcales > Methylococcaceae > UBA6136. Next base: position 1,258 of record JBDKLO010000150.1, on the reverse strand, counting down.
CATCCAACCTCGGATTATCCAGCCCTTCAATGATTTCCCCCTCGACAATTCGATCACCATGGGAGGGAGAAAAGAGTTGTACCGCATCCCGGTAGAGGTGATAAACCCCCTTGAAGCGTTTCCCCATACCAATCGGCCAGGTCATCGGTGCACACTGGATCTTGAGAATTCTCTCCACCTCATCCAGAAGCTCAATGGGCTCCCGGCCTTCGCGGTCCAGCTTGTTGATGAAGGTCAGGATAGGCGTGTCCCGAAGCCGACAGACTTCCATCAGCTTGATCGTGCGTTCTTCAACACCCTTGGCGCTATCAATCACCATGAGGGCCGAGTCAACTGCGGTTAGGGTACGGTAGGTATCTTCGGAGAAGTCTTCATGTCCTGGAGTATCCAGAAGGTTGAAGATTTTTCCCTTGTGATCAAACTGCATCACCGAGGTGGTCACGGAGATACCGCGCTGCTTTTCCATCTCCATCCAGTCGGATGTCGCGTGGCGTGCTGCTTTTCTGCCTTTGACGGAGCCGGCCATCTGAATGGCGCCTCCGAACAGCAGGAGTTTTTCCGTCAGCGTCGTTTTGCCGGCGTCGGGATGCGAGATGATCGCGAAGGTTCTTCGCCGATCGAGTTCAGACTGGAGTTCAGACATTGAAGCGGGGAGCAAAACCGGAGATTATATCCCTTGGACTCGATACTCGCAGAATCCCATGTCATCAGACCCCTCATCAGATGCGGAACTCCGCAAAATCGCAAGCGCACTCCACATCGACAAGATTGAGCGGCACATCTTCATTTGCGCCGACCAAAGCAAACCCAAGTGTTGTGGTAAAGACCAGGGTTTGGCCGCGTGGGACTACCTCAAGGGACGACTGGATGAACTGGGGCTAAGCCGTCCTGGACGGGTTGCAAGGACCAAGGCGAATTGCCTGCGCTTGTGTCTCAATGGCCCCATCGCGGTGGTCTATCCGGAGGGTGTCTGGTATCGATCATGTACCCCCGAGGTCCTCGAAAAAATCATTCAGGAGCATCTGATCTGTGGGGAACCGGTAGAGGCCTACCGCATTTATCCTGAAGCCCCCTAAACGGGAAGCAAAATATTCTCCAGCGCCTTCAGCTGCTGACTGGTCCCCAGCGCCAAAATTCGGTCATCAACCTCCAAAGTCAGACAGTCCTCCGGATTGGCGATCACCTGTCGGCCCCGAAGAATGACGAGCACGTTTGCCCCCGAACGTTCCCTTAGCGAGAGATCGGCGAGGCACTGCCC
>JBDKLO010000149.1:0-58485 GCA_039795615.1 Pseudomonadota bacterium | reverse complement strand
CCCTCTCAGGATTGAAAGGACATCCCTTCCGATCCCTCCTGCTCGGCTCCTGCTTTGGGCCCCTTTTTGCAATGGTCGGTGAAAATATGGGCGTCCTCACCATCACCGATGCCACCCATGGGCTTCAGTCTATGGCGATGGGCTGGGCGATTATTTTTGCGCTACTGGCAAAACTCACCCTGCGTTACACCACATCCGAAGCGGCAAGCTACCGATAATTCGAGACTCAAGGATTCTGAGCTCGTATCGGTACCACTGAAATCGAGTTGTCCGGACTGCCATCTACGATTCGGTCGCTATAGGTGAGGTAGACCAGCGCTCCTCTTTTCCGATCCAGAAAGCGAATCACTTGCGTGGATTTGAAAATGGCCGATGCGCGAGCGCTGAAGACTTCTTCTTCGTCCTTCAAACGATCCATCACCCCACTCTCAATGCCCCCCGTCTGACGGCATGCGATGGAAGCCTTAGAGGGATTTTCGGCCAGTCCCACCATGCCCTTGAGCCCACCGGTCTCAGCCCGTGACAAATAACAGGTCACTCCCGAAACCCCCGGGTCATCAAATGCCTCGACAGCAATTTTGTCACTCGGACCCAGCCATTTGAAGCGATAGTTCACCGAACCAATGGTTTCGGAATGCCCCCCCTGAGGCAGAACCCAGAGCCAGGTGGCGAAGAAAAGTCGAATGATCAGTCGCTTTTTCATTAGAAAACCTCTTCAAACCTAAACGCCCTGAATGGTGAGCTCTTGCCCCCCCTTGAGTTTCTCCTTGGGGCCAAGACCATTCCATTCCAGTAACTGCTTCAAGGGTACACCGATTCGCTTGGCGACATCCGTCGCTGTCTCGCCGGGATTGACTTTCACCTTCTTGAGGGCCGCATTTCGAATATTTCTTGATGACATCATGCTCAAGACCTGAACCTTATCCGCGGGCAACATGAACGTCCGCGCTTCAGGAGGCGGGATCACATCGGGACGGACATGAGGGTTCAGCTTGAAGAACTCACCCGAACTTATGCCTGTTTTCTCAATCAAGTCGAGCATCTTGAGGCCTGGGCGTAGCTCTACGAGCGTCAGACTCCCATTGGATTGAGCGTTTCGAGGCATAAAACCGTTTCCAGAAGGATCGGCGACGATGTGGGACAAGGTAATAATCTTAAGAACATAGTTCTGGGTTTCCTGAGGAAGAGACAGTTCCCAGAACGTTCCCCGGCCTCCTGCAGCGCGATTCGCCTGAATCGCACGATTAACTGTCCCTTCACCTGCGTTGTACGCAGCTAACGCCAGGCTCCAGTCCCCCCCAAAAAGTTCATTCAGATAGCCCAGGTATCGGAGCGCCGCCTGTGTGGATAGGTGCGTATCGTATCGACCATCGTAGGTTTCGCTGAGGCGTAACCCATATTGTTGGCCGGTGCTGGGCACAAACTGCCAAAGACCTGCCGCCTGCTTGGGTGAGACCGCTGTGGTCTGATAGGCACTTTCCACCATGGGGACCAGAATGAGGTCCGCTGGCAATCCTTCGCGCTTTAACTCACCCAGAAGATAATGAAGATAGGGTTCGGCGCGGCCCATCAGAAAATCGACGGTGGCGGGTTTTTGCCTCAAATAGTCTAGGAATGCCTTGATCTTTTCATGTTCAATGGTGTGCAGAACGAGCCCTGCGCGGACTCCATCCCAAAGATTGCCATTGATTCCAGAGAGTCGAACCGTCGATTTGGTGCCCCGCCCTGCCCCTCTCCCATCCCCAGGGGAAAGACAGCTTTTCTGCATCATGACCGATTTGAGATGAGGCTCACTGAACTTGTCTCCGGTATAGCCCGTACCGCAACTAATTCCCAAACCGCTCAGATCCGCCTGATAAACGGCTCCTCCCGACTTTTGCGCCAACGAGCCCGGGGCAGCCAGGGTTTTGCTGCCTTTTTTACCTTTGCCAGGACGAATTTGGCGGGAAGCGAAGTCCCTCAGTCGCTGTTCTTCTTCAATGGCGCGACGATGACTTTCAACCGCACGTCCCACCATACTCATGGTATTCGGAGGATCCAGTAATGCCAGTTGAAGACGCGTTAGCTGATCCTCATCATTCGATGCCTGAGTCGCCGTAGCACCCGAATAAGGCGTATAGACATGCGGCCGGCTGGCTGCATAGGAAGACGGCGCTGGGGCGTGCGTGCAGGACGCCAACAAGCCCGAAGCCAGTAAGAGAATCAGGGAAGCGGAGATTCTGTTCAAAAGGATGTCAGACACTGTCGAAAGCAATCTCGGCAGTGTAACCGTTCGTGCGAGGAAGGATACAAAAACGCCGGGCAGTGCCCGGCGTTTTTGAAGGATGACAGCGAAGCTTACTTCTTGCCAGCCTTGAGGTAGATGATCAGAGAATCAACCGCCTGTTCCTGGGTCAGACCAGCGCTCTTGACCGGACCGAGATTCATGATCTGATCCATGGCCTTCGGCATCGCGTTACGACCTTCAACGAGAACCTTGGTCAGTTCTTCCTTGCTCAGCTTGTTAACGCTTTCGAAGAGGTTCGGGTTCGGCTGAACGTCATGGCAGGTGCCACAGCCACGGCCAAAAGCACGGGTGTAGATCTTTTCACCGATTTCAGCGCTCGGTTCACCAGCGAAAGACGCGCTGGCAACAGCAAGACCAGCAACAACGAGGATACCTTTCAGAGTCTTCATTTTTTTATGTTCCGATAATTCCAGAAGGGCAAATAGTTTGCATCCGGGAGAGTCTCCATGAGAGATCCCTTTGCGGATGGTGGATTATTTCAAAGAATTCCTAGGAGAATCAAGAGGCGGGCAAGTTCTGACACGGGAATGGATAGCAATTACTGGATGGGATGGCTATAATGAGCGGGTCGGCAGGGTGGAAAGATTCTTTTGAATCGCACATCACCTTGACCGCATTGCGTGGAAGTGTGGCCGAGTGGTTTAAGGCACTGGTCTTGAAAACCAGCGAGGGTAACACCTCCGTGAGTTCGAATCTCACCGCTTCCGCCATCCTTTCAAAAAGCCCTCCCTGAGAGGGTTTTTTTGTGCTCGCTGGCAACGCGACACCCCCCCGTAGGTCCCATTGGTTGCAACATTAATCCTGCATGGGATTTTTGTGGCCCATCTAAAGCAGCGCTGTGCTCCGCGTACACAATTAGACCGAGTCAAACACCATGGATATTCATCAGTTCCTCTCACTGAACTTCACGCTGACTTCAGTGGCGATCATCGCCCTGATTTCGTTCATGTCGATTCTAGGCCTTGTCGTCTTCCGCTCCCTTATCGGAGAGAGTCGCATTAAGGAACTCCACGATGTTGCCGGCCACTATCTGACCGTGGTCAGCTCGATCTATGCCGTCACCTTGGGGCTGATCGTATTTGATTCACTCGAATCCTATGAGAAAGCCAATATCACGGTAAAAAACGAGGCCAAATCGCTTTCAGCAGTTCACTCGTTAAGTGAGCGTTTTTCTTCGGATGATCGGCGTCAGATACAGGACTTAATCCATGGCTATGTCAGCGCCGTGATTGCAAGCGAGTGGCAAATGATGACTGAAGGAAAGGCATGCCCTCTTTCCAGAAAGTTAATGCATGATCTGATTCATGAAATCAACACCGTCGAGCCGACAACGCCCTCTCAGCTTGCGATCTTGCCGCTCATGACCAGCGAGGCCATATCCGCGATGGATTCAGCAAGGCAACGCCTTCAGGAGAGTGAAGATGGTATTCCGGGGATCGAGTGGTTCTGCCTTTTGCTCGGTGGGTTTGTCACACTTTTCTTTACTTACTTCTTTACAACAAACCAAACTATACAAATAGCCATGCTCATGATGATCAGCGCCGTGATCGGCACTAATCTCATCCTTGTCATGGCGTTCGGTCAACCATACTCTGGAATGTTCCATGTCAGTGACGGTGAGTTTAGACAACTCAAGCAGCATATCGAGGAGCAGCACGAGGCATAAAGCGGATCCTCTCTATTTAACGCGGGCTATATCTAAAATCGCGCCATCGCTTTTAACCAAAACAGTCGAAATAGAAAGAATCAACTATATAGCCCATTCAACAAACTAATCCGGGTCAATATCTTTATAAGAATAGGACCGGGAGCCTAGCAGACTGATAACTGCTCAATTCTAATAACGCAAGAAACCAAACTTTTGTGATCGATATTTATTTCTGATAACCGAGTTTGTGGGCAAGTTGCACTCTAGTAACCATAGATCACTCGATCTAAAGCGCTTGATGAATTCCGCCCCTTACCACTCAGGCTCAGGCTTCCTGTGTTGGCCACCTCACAGGCATTCGGAATTTCTATCAACTTGAATTTAGCAGGCGGGAGATTCGCCATAGCACCACTGAGATTGAGGAGCGAGCCGCTTAAAACGGTGTTTGCTTTTGTTCCGACCGCCCCTAACTGGCTGCCTCCGACAGGTATATTGGATAGAGTATCTATTGGATTCCTGGGGATTATTTCATCGCCGCCTGTAAAAATATTACCATTAAGAACGTTACCGACACTAAACAACCCTCTCACATTCAAATAAACCCCACCCCCCACAGCTCGCCCCTTTGAAGCAGCCGTTCCAATGAATGCATGATCATTTAGAACGAGGGATTCCGCCCTCAAATGCACACCACCTATAACACCCTCAACCCCATCCATAGGAGGCACGAATGCAGATATGCCAGACCTTCCTGATACTATAACGTTTCCAAAAGAGTATACGTATAATGGCGTATCTTGGTGTGTTATTATATTGGAGTGGTTAAGGACAGAAATGGCCTTATTTCCGAGCACGAAAACGGGATCCATTGGAGAAAACAAGGAGACGCTGTTAATGCTCGCCCCCCCCTGGAGAATGACGCTTGATGCAATGACTTTTATCCCCCCACCATATCCTTTAGAAGGCAGCGATGAGAGACTACTCTCAGCCTTATAAAGGCTGTTGTTTTCAGAGAAGATCTGAGATGAATTAGACATCACTAGCGACGAACTATTAACCACGTAAATAGAACCTAACGCCCCACAATCCATGCAGTAGTTTTCAGTATGAAGTCCGTTGTCAGTTCCGACGAAAGAGTTATTCATTCTTGCGCTAGAGGAAGTCATATATATATTTCCTGCCGCGCCCGGCCCATCCGATATTGATATTATAGATGAATTTTTTGCATCAATTCTTTCTCCCGCAGATAGATGGATGTTTCCTGCAGCCCCACCTCCAATCGTTATAGCTTCAATGGTTTTATTTAGCTTTAAAACGCTTTGATTTTCTACGTTTTTTAAAACCAAGTTACCACTAGCCGAAATTTTTATGTCGCCGCCACGGGACTGCGCCTGCCCTTTTGCTATTGATATAATGCTGGATCCGTAATTAACAGATACATCTACGCCTCGCACATCTATACCATTACTAGGGGATGCTGAAACACTTCCTTCGTTTGTAGAGGAGAGCATAGAATGATTGGTTAAACTTACATCATTACCCCAAACGGCCACCCGACCTCCACCGTCACCGCCGCTAGTCACCAATGTCTTCGCTCCATCGACCAGGACCTTTCCAGAATTCGCTGCAGTCGGCGATAGCTTAGGTAAGACTACATTCCCATAAACGTCATTTGAGAGACTGACCGACATATTTCCTTTAGCAGCAACCAACCGCACATCGTTAGCGGAGACCGTCGCACCGTTTTCGATCTTGATGTTCTGAGCGACTAGGTCTATTGCTGTATTTGGCGTGGTCGGATTTTTAAGCTGAGCGCCATCTGTGACATCGATCAGGACATTGTTACTGTGAGAGCTGGATGAGAATCCAAACGAAGCAGGTTCTGTGGTGGAAAGATGACTATGAACGGGATCGGAACCGTACTTCGCGCCATCCTGAAATTTGACAAAGTGAGCCGTGGTAACGTGAAAGTCCCCGGGGACATCAATCTGCGCCCCATGACCAAACATGACCCCGTTCGGGTTTAAAAGGTAAAAGTTAGCGTGGCCACCCGGTGTAACGCTAAGGGTGCCATTGATGTTGGAGGTGTCTTTGCCAGTTACCCGGGCGATGACGTTATTGACGAAGTTCGTCGAGCTCTCAGTAAAAGTAACGGTTTGGCCAGAACCAATATTGAACTCTTTAAAGCTCTGAAAAACATTGTGGCCGGCAGTGGTCCCCATGTCCTGCGTGATCTTTACATCAGAACCGGACAAGGCCTGCGGAGCACCGAGATGTCCGGCAGTCCCCACCGTTCCATCGGTCACGATACCTCCATTCGCCAGGACAGCCCCCCAAGCCACCAGCAACGGAATCAACGCAACGATTCGACAGTATTCGGTTTTCAGGATAAATGCTCCAAGGATCTACCGAAGCCAACTGGGATAACGGAAACTGAATCGTCTTTAAGTTAGTTGCATCAAGGACTCATCCAAAGGGGCGAACCCGTAAACCCAGCTGGGAAGCCTGTTCCAGCAGATTATCCTAGCCTCAACGCGATGGAAGGTTTCTAGCTTCCTGCGTGTAGAAAATTACTCTAACAAAAGGTGCGTTGGCCATAAATAAGCGACAGATCAAGGCTTTCATGCCCCCCCGATGGGGCTCATTTTCGAATAGTTTAGACAGAACACTCGATCTATTTTCCCTAGCGTCTGGGATTTCCACCGCCTCGCGTATAGGGACCTGCCATGTACCCCATGCCATATCCAAACCCAGGACCATAGCCATAAGGCATGCCATAAACGTAGGGTCGCCCCCATGCGTCGTAGATCATCGGTGCCTGATTCTGTGAATTGTTTTGGGGCTGACCTGGACCCTGTGCATCTCGGACCAGATCATCATTAGCGGTTGTTTCCGAAGTGGCTCCGGAGTCGATATCTTCTGCTCCTGCAGAATCCCCATTATCCGACCACCAGTCAGCAGCGACCGGCAGGGTCACAAGTAGGCTAAAAACGAGGAAATAAGGGGAAAGCGTGCGCAACATAATTTCCTGACCAGTTGGTAAAAAGATACTGACGGACGGGGAAGCTTAACCCGTGTGGTACCCTCCCCAGAAAAACACGGTTGATTTCAACCAGAAGAAAGACCCCGTTACCCAGGAGATCTCATGACCGTCAGATATTCCAGTGCCCGAAGCAGAAGAACACGATTTTTAGGTCACGGTCTTTCGACCCATCACCCTTTATCCACCGTTCCCAGTTATCCGCCAGGTCCTGCGGAGAGGGCTATTGACTGGTTGAGCGTTGTGGATGAATTCAAGGTTCGGGAACACCGCAATATCTTTCCACGTTGGTCGTTCCTCATGATCGTCTTAGCCGTGATGGCGATTTAGTCGAAGAGGAAGGCCTTCAAGGCAAAGATCCCGAGGCGACCCGGCTCCCCATAGTAGAGAGCCGGATAAAGACCCATCAGGCGTCGCCGTGAACGTGGCGTGACACGCTCAGTGCTGGAGAGAGGATGTGCCCCTGAAATTCCAGCCAGTTCAAAAGACCATCAAGATAAATGATGTGCGGAGGAACCCCAGCGCTGGTGATCTGGACCACGCACTGATGGCCGGGACCTTCCCACAACGCAAAAGTTACTTCTCCGGCATCGATGTCACCACGGGTCATTGACTCGTAACCATCTGCCTTGATCGTAGCAACGATATCGGCAGGGCTTTTCGCCTTACCGCCAAAATAACGGGTGACATCAGCCTTATGGAACTGACCAGCCGTGTAGGTATAAAACTGCGGCAAAGCCGGTGTGCTCATGGGATACTCCTCCTAATTGGTCGGATGATTGTACCAACTCTCGCTCTCCGAGATGCGCAAGCCCAACGCTCATAACTTATCCTCTCGACTTGGGTCATCTTTTCGCCTCTGGGGTGGACTGGGTCTATTGGCCGTCATTTGTCTCCTGTGGTCACCCTTCGCTCTGGTGTTATTAGCACTTAACCGAAAGGATCAATTCCAAAAGCTCGGAAGATCCATCATCCGTCTTGGATTCTCTTTCTATCTGACCATGCTTCAAAAACTGGGCTGGTTAAAACTCAACATAGCGGATTGGGAATCCATTTCATCATCCCCACCCTCGATCATCGCCCCCAATCATCCGGGACTACTGGATGCCGTCATCCTTTTGACACTGCTTCCTGATGCCACTTGCATCTTAAAATCCTCACTGCTTAATCATCCCTTATTTGGTGCCGGAGCCCGGCTGGCCGGGTACATCCCGAACGATCGAACCCACGACATGATTCGACAAGCCGTAAAGGCCCTGAATAAAGGACAGCACGTGTTGATGTTTCCTGAAGGGACGCGCACCGAAAATCACCCCATCTCACCCCTGAAAGTGAGTCCATTTCTAATCGCCTGGAGAGCGCGTGCCCCCATTCAGACCGTATTGATCCAAAATCCATCAGGGTTTCTTGGCAAAGAGTCTCCCCTGTTCACCCCGCCCGAGCTTCCGATCGTCATGTCGATCACACCGGGAAGAACCTTCACGCCCGAAAAAAATGTTCGCTTCCTGACGAAAGAGGTGGAAGACTATTTCCACGATACCCTCTAGCTTTGAGTCCGGCGACCCAGATCCCATCCTGATGCAAATCGACATCAACCCTCTGGTCTTGATTCCCAGTTACAACCCCGGCAGCAAGGGAATGGAAACGGTTCTTGGTGCCCTTGAGGTTTTTCAGCCCATCCTGGTGGTCTCCGACGGTTCGACCGATGGATCGGACGATGCCATCGAATCGGCAACTCAAAGGTATCCCGGACTTCATTTGATTCGGAGCGCCCAAAATGAAGGCAAAGGGGCGGCCGTATTGAAGGGACTGATGTGGGCCAAGGCACGTGGCTATACCCATGTCCTCACCATGGATGCGGATGGCCAACACCCTGCAGATCGGATCCGTGACTTTATCGAAACTGCGCGGAATCATCCCCATGCGATGATTTTGGGCGTTCCCGTCTTTGATGAAGACGCCCCGGCCATTCGCGTCAAAGGCCGTCAGATCTCCAATTGGTGGGCCAATCTTGAAACCCTATGGACAGGGATTGGTGATTCCTTGTTTGGTTTCAGGGTCTACCCTCTCAACCCGCTGCTCGAGATCATGCAAAAGACCTCATGGATGCGACGCTTCGATTTTGACCCCGAAGCTGTTGTCAGACTTCGCTGGGCAGGGGTTCAGGCGGTCAACGTGCCTGCCAAGGTTCGCTATCCCAAACCTTCCGATGGCGGGGTATCCCACTTCCAATATGGTCGTGACAATGTGCTCCTGACCGGGATGCACCTGAGGCTTCTCTCGGGGTTCATGGTACGGCTCCCCCTGCTTTTGTTCCGAAGGGTTCAAGAAAATCATTGATTCGCGTTATCCAATGCGTGCGCCACAGCAGCCGACCGCAGCCCTTTTTGCTTCAGAAAGGAAAGCAAGTCGGGAAGCACCTGAAGCACCATTGCCCCCTCCGCCTGATCCAAGCCATAGGGCCCATCGTGCAAAAGCAGGATGTCGCCACTGGAGAGATTCTGGGTCAGACGCTCCAGCACTTTCCTCGATGAACGGCAACGCGTATCAAATCCCCGGCGCGTCCAGGACATCAGATGCAGGCCGGTGCGACAAAGTGCCGGCTCCAGAAGTGGACTTCTGAATCCGAAGGGCGCCCTGAAATATCGGGGCCAGGTGCCCGTTGCATCAAAGATGGCCTGCTGCGATGTCTCCAACTCCTCCGTATAGCCACGAATACTGTGCATCGCAAAGGTGTAGGCATGGGTATCGCTGTGATTTCCGATCGCATGACCGCGACGAAGTATTTCTCTGGTCAGATCGGGATATTCACGGACGTGCTGACCGATCACGAAGAATGTAGCAAGACAGTGATATTGATCCAGTAGATCGAGGACCTGGGGGGTAAGCTTCGGATTCGGACCGTCATCGAAGGTCAGATACACAACATCTGAAGGCCCCTGGGAGAGACAGATGGTATTCGGGCCTAAAAGCGTACTGCGAGGCCATAGGCCGACCAGCGTCAATATAAGGTGGTCGATCAACAACACACCAATCACCAGTGGCCAGCTCGAAAACTGCCAGATCAGCATCAAAAGCCCTAAGCCGTGAAGGATCACGGAGAGGGATATGAGCCAGGAGAGGCGATAGGGTCTTTTTGTGGGGGCCCCACCTTGGGGATCGCGCTCCAGTTCAGAAGGCATACCTGAGAACCCTGATGTAGAATGGAGACCTTCTATTCTATCTCTTGCCCTCCTCTCATCGGCGCAGTGTTCATGGAACCACATCAGAACGACAGCGACGTCCTCGTTATGGGTGGAGGACCTGCAGGATCGGCCACCGCGACGCGGCTTGCCCGCATGGGCTATCGCACCACTTTGATTGAAAAGGACTACCACCCGCGGTTTCACATCGGTGAAAGTCTTTTACCTCTGAGCCTTCCCTATCTGGAAGATCTTGGGGTTCTTGATGAAGTCGACGCGATTGGCCTTCGAAAGTACGCCGCGGAATTTCATTCGGTCTATCACGGACGCCACATCGCCTTTCCCTTTGCGGAAGCGGTCAGGGATGATTACCCCTATGCCTACGAGGTCCGTCGTTCAGAATTTGACGAGATCCTCTTCCGAAATGCCGGAACATACGGGGTAACGCTCATGGAGGGTTGCCGAGTCGATCAGGCAACCTTTGAAGACGATCGTCTCGAATCGGTTTCCGGGTTCGATGCGGCCGGCAACCGGATCACCTTCAGGGCACGTTTTTTTGTTGACGCCACAGGACGCGACACTTTTCTGGCCAGTGCTTTAGGCTCCAAGAAAAAGAACCCTAAACACAAAAGCGCGGCCATGTATGCCCACTACGAAGGGGCGCTGCGCAATAACGGTGAAGCCGAAGGCAATATCGCCATCTATTGGTTCGACAAAGGCTGGTTCTGGATGATTCCGCTCAAGGGAGACACCATGAGCGTCGGAGCTGTCCTCAAACCCGAGTACCTCAAGTCCCGGACAGTGCCTCTGGAAGACTTCATGGCAGACACCATTGCCATGTGTCCTGGGGTCTCACAACGCCTTCAGATGGCGAAACGGTCAACGCCCGTTACCGGTACCGGCAATTATTCTTACCGCTCCACTCGCATGTCCGGTCGCAACTACGTTCTCGTCGGCGACGCCTATGCGTTCATTGATCCGGTCTTCTCGAGCGGGGTCCACCTTGCCCTACATGGGGCGTTTCGAGCCAGCGAGACGGTTGCAACGATCCTTGAAAATCCGGAAATGGATCAGCGTGCGCTTCGGTACTACGAAACCGAGATCCGGCAAGGGTTGGATCGATTTGCCTGGTTCATTTATCGGGTCACAACCCCGGCCATTCGCGATCTTTTTATGAATCCCCGCGACTTTTTCGGCATGCGCCGCGGGATCATTTCGGTCCTCGCGGGCGATCTTTTCAGAAAAACGCCCATTGATCGCCCTTTGCTGGTCTTTCAATTGGTATATCGAATCAAGTCCCTGCTGATCCGGCTGGGGTTGGCTCGTCCTGTGACGCCTTGAGACATGCTGGCCATCAGAAAAACGGATATTGACCCCAAGATGGGCCTTTCAGGGCGCCTTGAACTTCGCCACCTCGGGGGAAAACCCCTTGTCATGCAAGCGGGTGAGCATGTCCTTGCCTTGATGGACTTTGGCGGCACCCAACTGGGTACCCGTGATTTTGGTATTCCACTGGCACCACTAGACCCATCCTGCGAGGCAACCGCCTGGATTTCAGATCAAGCGCCCCGGGTAACCCACCCTTCAGACAGTTTGACGCTGACCCAAACCGACCACCTCCTTTTCGGTACGGTCCGTCTGCCATCAGAAAGAATCGAACAGGCGACAAAGCAAGCGTACCGTTCGATCCAGAAGACCATTCAGCAACATCCAGGATTCCGATTGATTCGGCTCTGGAATTTTTTCCCGCAAATCAATGGAGAAGATGAGGGCATCGAACGCTACCGGCTCTTCTCCCGAGCGCGTCACGATGTGCTGGCCTCATCGGGATACCGCATGTCCTCCGACTTGCCCGCAGCCTCAGCGGTCGGCAGCAAAGAAGGTCCGTTGGTCATTCATTTTCTCGCCGGAAATGGCGACATGACGACGCTGGAGAATCCACGTCAGGTGAGTGCCTACCGTTACCCCCGAACCTATGGACCCCGCAGCCCCTCGTTCTCCCGTGCCGTCATCCATTCATCTGAGCAGGGGCGGCAGCTGTTTTTGTCTGGGACTGCCAGCATCATTGGACATGAGACAATCGCTCCCACCGACCCCGAGATGCAAACGCGCGTCACCCTGGACAACCTATCGACGCTTTTGGAATGCGCGCACTATCCATCCATGCAGACACTGGGGGCGGCGGCCTCCTGGGTGGTCTACATTCGGAATCCTGCCGACATTGATCTGATCCGCCCCTTGATTACCGATCACCTCCATCCAGATTCCCGGATCGTTTACCTGCAGGGCGATATCTGTCGTAAAGATCTGATGGTGGAAATCGAAGGGACCATTTTTTGTTAGTCCGGCTACATCATCAATCGTTTAAGACATGTCGAAACAGACCGACCTAGAACTGGAAATTGCCACCCTGCTGGTAGAGTCACTCAACCTTGAGGTCTTACCCGGGGATATCGAGCCTGAGGCGCCCCTCTATCAGGATGGGCTGGGCCTCGATTCAATTGATCTTCTGGAAATATCGGTCCTTCTCTCCAAACGCTATGGCGTCCAGATCAAGTCCGATGATCCTGACATTACCCGGATATTTACCTCCTTACGCTCTCTTTGTTCGACGGTTCTAGATCGGCGGGCTGACTGAGTGCGACTTCGCGCCGTCATCGGCATGGGTCTGGCCATTGCCTTTCCGATAGGCAGCATGATCGGGATTCAATCGGGGCGCTTCAATCTGGCCTGGCTCTCTCTGCCGGATGTGTTGATTTGCCTGGCCCTCCTTGTTGGGCTTCGAGGGAACGCCAGTTATTGGATGCTGCTGGCCATATTTACTTTGATCGTGACCCTCTCGATGATCCATCCAGAGTTCAGCGCACTCTTTCCAGGACTGATTTTCCTGCTGATTTCACGCTACTTTCATCGATCACTGGCTCCCCATCAAACCCCACTGATTACCCAGATGGCCCGTCGCATCAGGGGGCCGAATGCCCCCTTCTCCGACGATGCCATGGCTTATACCACCGGGTTGACGCGGGTATGGTCCTTGCTCTTCGCCTTTCTGGGACTCAATCAGGCGATTCTGGTGATCGCTATCCCAGGCCCCTGGCCCTGGATGATGGGAAATACGCTGGCCCCTGTCCTGATCTTTGTATTTCTGGTCATTGAGCCCTTCTATCGACGATTTCGCATGCCCAACGAACCCCGTCATTCGATTCGGCATTTCTTGACCCGGCTGGCTGAAACAGACTGGAAAGGGATGAACTGATCGATGGAACCGATGCGCTATGACTTCATGATCCCGGCGAATCATCCGGCACTGGTGGATCATTTCCCCGGAAACCCTCTCGTTCCAGGCGCCTTACTCCTGGATCATGTCCTTTTAGGTTGCGAGTTGTTCGCCGCAGAAGATTTCCACTCGGCGGCACTGAAAGAAATCAAGTTCAAGTCGCCCCTAAGAGGCCATGAGTTGGCCCATGTGACTTATTCGCAGAGCCCCATGGGCCTTCGATTCAAGGTTGAAGTCGACGATCGAGAAGTGGCCTCAGGGATCCTCTTCCTTCAGCACTCCCCCAAGGACTGAGCCATGCAATGGCAGCACCTACCTGAGCGCAGCAATGAGTTCTGGATCCAATGCATCATCGCGATCACCCGACGTCTGGGGCGATCTGTCTCAAGAGTCCTGCTCTATCCGATCAGCCTCTACTTCCTGATCATCAACAACCGGACCCGCTCCGCATCCTGCAAGTTTTTTCGCCATGCCCTAGGACGAGAACCGGGATTTCGTGATTATTTCAGGCAGTACCATACCTTCGCCTGCTCACTTCTGGACCGCCTGGCCATACTGACGGAAAAGGATGAAGGCATTACGATTCATCTGAAAGGCCTTGAGCATCTGGAGCGCGTCAGGGATCAGGGGATCGGCGGGATTCTAGTCGGATCCCACCTTGGAGGCTTTGACATCCTTCGGATGATTGGGCGGACCCGGGGTGGATACCGTGTCAAGGCGGTCATGTTCGGCGATGCGACACCCCAGATAGTGCGGATTTTTCAAGAACTCAATCCCAGTCTCCATGAAGACATTATTACCGTACCCGGCCCTTCAGCCATTTTGGGTCTGTGGCCTGATGTCCGCAAAGGCCTGATGATCGGTCTTTTAGGCGATCGCCTGATGCCGGGCGAAAGAACATTAAGCTGCCCATTTTTCGGTGAACCGGCCCTATTCCCGACAACGGCACCCTACCTTGCCGATATTCTTGAAATTCCCCTGCTCCAATTCTTCTGTCTCAAGCGGAGTTGGGGACACTATGACATTATTTTCGAACCGCTCTCATTTCAAACCGGTGGCCTCAGGGAAGAGCGGGAGCACCGAATCAAGCAACTCACCGAGCAATATGCTCGAAATCTGGAGCACTACGCGAAAAGTGCACCCTACAACTGGTTCAACTTTCATGATGTGTGGGAACTTGCTCCCTAAATCGACGCTTGCACTCACTTTGTACCTTGGACTGGGGCTCATCGCGACCCCGTCCTATGCACAAATCCCGCCATCTCATCTTGCGGCCCGGACCCTGGATCAGGTGCTCGATGGCCTAAGGAAGCGAAATCTGAGCCAAATTCCCTATCAAGAATCTCGATCGATTCCCGCACTGAAAGCCCCCCTGGAGACACGCGGGGTCCTCGAATTTCTTCCTCCTGAGACGCTGATCAAAAGGGTTGAGAGTCCGGTCGTTTCAACCTATCTCCTCTCGAACACCGAGATCAGGCTGACCGATGGAGCGACCGGTGAAACCTTCAGCCTCAAGCCCGATGCAATCCCTGAGCTGGCGTACATCGGGTCCAGTCTGGTGAGCCTGCTCATGGGCAATAAAGCGGATTTACTCTCTCGTTGGCATGTCACGCTCGGCGGCACCCAAAGGCAATGGGAGATTAATCTCCTGCCCATCAAACAAGACGAATCGGGCCTTCGCCGGGTCAGAATCGAAGGCCGGGAGGGCGATCTTAAAAAGCTGTACATTGAAGCCCTCGATGGCAGTATCAGCACCCTCACCCTGGGTACCCGGTGAAATCTCGTCTGATCCTTCTGGCCTGGCTTTGCTATCTCGCTTTCGCGGGATACGTTCTGACTCAAGACACCGCCATCACGTCGGATCTGACCTTCTTCCTTCCCAAGGCAACGCAACCCCAAGCTCAGCTTCTCCTCACCGCCACCCGGGAAGGCCCTGGAAGCCACATGATGCTTGCTGAAATCAGCGGCGGCACAGAAAAAGAACAATTCGCGGCTAGCGATGCGTTGGTTTCGAACCTTCGTGCTTCGAATCAATTTAGTCGCGTTCAAAACGGCATCGATCCTCAGGACCTCTTCCAACTGGAGGAACGGCTGTTTCCTTACCGATTCATCCTGACGCCCTCATCACCGGATCTTTGGGAGCTTCCCTCTCTGCATCACACCCTGCAACAAAGAGCCACAGCGCTTTACTCAGGCGCCGGCCGACTCGAGGAACGATGGCTCGAGAAGGATCCTTTAGGCCGTTGGAAGCAATACCTCGATCAACTGACCACAGGGCCCATGCCACAGCTGGTTGCAGGGCACTGGGTCGATGGTGCTGGAACCGCTGCATTGGTCCTCATCGAGACTCGCACAGCAGGTTTTGATCTTGAATCTCAGGACATCGCACAGCAGCGAGTTCAATCGGCCTTTGATGCAACATCGCCTCCGGGACTCAGCCTGAAACTGGGTGGCGCCGGGGCCCTGGCGGTTGAAACCAACCGCAGCATTACCCGGGAGGCCACCTGGCTCTCCTTAGCCAACACCCTCATGGTCAGCAGCCTTTTAATGGTGGTTTACCGTTCCTGGCGCATTCTGATCCTCGGCCTAATTCCCCTCCTCACGGGATTAGTGACCGGTGCCCTGGCTATTCGACTCCAATATGGCGACATCCATGCCATTACTCTCGGTTTTGGCAGCACCCTTTTGGGGGTCGCGGCGGACTATCCCAACCATTTTTTTACCCATCTCAACTCAAACACCTCAAACCAGACCACGATGCAGCGGCTCTGGCCTACGCTGCGCCTCGGCATCCTGACGAATATCGCAGGATTCGGGGTGATGTTCTTTTCTGGCTTCAAAGGCCTTCAGGAGCTTGGCGTCTTTGCATCCGCAGGACTCCTCGGTGCCGGGCTGTCCACCCGTTTCATTCTGCCGCAGCTATCACCCCCCTCATCGGGGCTTGGCCTCTGGATGGCGTCGCTTTCCCATAACCCCATTCAAAAAATCTCCCGCAGAAGCCGGCTTCAATTTTGCGTTCTAGTCCCCATCTTCCTTGGAGTTATGTTTGAGGTCAGTGGGCGCTCCCTATTTAACGATGACCTTGCAACCCTTAACCCCGTCAGTCCCTCTCGACTGGAAAAGGATCTTCAGCTGCAAAGGGCATTCCGCGTACCCGATATGCGGTGGCTGGTCCTGATCACCGGCGCGACCGAAGAGGACGCCTTGGCACGTGGCGAGAAATTAAAGCCCGTATTAAGCGATCTCGTGACCCTGCATGCCATCAACGGTTATGACCTGGTGACCGACATACTTCCCAGCCAAAAATTGCAATCCCTTCGAAGAAGCTCCCTTCCAACACCTGAAGTGGCGATGGTGGTCCTCGATCAAGCGCTTAGAGGAACCCCATTTAAGCCCCATGCATTTGCCCCCCTGATACAGGATCTTTCGGTAGCGTCCAATCTTCCGCCTCTCTCGCATGAGACATTCAAAGACACCTTCCTTGAACCCAGAGTCAACGCGGAGATTTTCACCACACCCGAGGGTGCAGCGATCGTTGTTCCCCTTGAGGGAATTGCGCTGATTGACAGTCTCCGGACGGCACTTCGCACCTTGCAGGATCCCGAGATCCAGTTGATTGATCTTCAGGATGTCATGACGCAGCGGATCCGGGAGAACCGTATCGAAGCTTTCCGACTGCTTTTGGCAGGACTTGTGACGATATGGGGTATTTTAGCTCTCGGTCTTCGGAGCCTATGGGCGGCCTCTCGGGTCATGGCGCCCATGTTACTGGCCTCACTGAGCACGGGTCTGATCATGGCCCTCCTGTCCGATGGACTCAACATTTATCACTTGGCTTCCACACTCCTGGTCATGGGCCTCAGCCTCGATCAAGCCCTCTTCTTTAACCGTCCCTGCTCCGATTCGCATGAACGCGCAAGAACACACCTTTCCATCCTGCTCTGCAGCTTAAGCTCCATTCTGGCCTTTGGTGGGCTGGCCTTTGCGAGTGTGCCCCTGCTTTCGGCCATCGGGATGACGGTTTCCATAGGCGCTTTTTTGGCTGTTACTTTCGCCGCACTGCTGGCCAAGTAATCGGTCGATTCGCGATAATGGCGTGATGCAAGAAAACAAGGCGAGTTCGTCCCTCCATCCCCAGCTCCGATCCATGCCGAGACTTGCCGTCGAGGCAATGACACTCACCAACGCCTTTGGACCCGGTTGCGGGCCCACACTGGCGGGACTCCAAGCAGGACAAAGTGCACTAACCCCGGGGGATTTTCCTGGACTCGAGTTTGAGACCTGGATTGGACGAGTCCCCGGCATTGAGACACATTGCCTCCCCTCCCGGCTGAGTGATTTTGACGCCCGAAATCACCGAATTATTGACCTCGCTCTTGCTCAGGACGGCTTCCGGGAAAAGGTTTCTGCCCTTACCCGTCGATTCGGCTCAGACCGCATTGGTGTCATTCTCGGGACCAGCACGTCGGGTATTCTGGAGACTGAAAGGGCCTATAGTCGCCGCAATCCCAAAGATGGCCCGCTACCCGATGATTTTCGTTATCGCGAACGGCAAAACACCGCAGCGCCAGCAGCCTTCGTCCAGACTCTTTTAGGCATAACAGGTCCCGCATGGGTGCTTTCAACCGCCTGCTCTTCCAGCAGCAAAGTGTTTGCTTCGGCCGCCCGTCTTCTTCAGGCAGGTTGGTGCGATGCCGTCATCGTAGGGGGCGCTGACAGCCTTTGCCTGACTACGCTCTACGGATTCAAGGCGCTGGATCTGGTGGCGACCCTGCCAAGCCGCCCGATGGATCAAAACCGTGAAGGCATATCCATTGGCGAGGGAGCGGGATTCATGGTCCTGACGCGCGCTTCCGATGCTGAAGACGACATCAGTCTGATCGGATACGGCGAAAGCTCCGATGCTTATCATATGTCGAGCCCCCATCCTGAGGGGATTGGGGCAGCCCGCGCCATTGCCGATGGACTTCAGCGCGCGGGCCTTAAACCGAGCGAAATCGACTTTACGCTGCTGCATGGAACGGGTACCCGTGCCAATGATCTTTCTGAAGACAAGGCCGTCATCCAGACCCTCGGCGACAAAAGCGCCTGTGCATCGATCAAGGGGGCGATCGGCCATACCCTTGGAGCGGCCGGCATCATGAATGCCGTGGTGGCCTGTCTTTCTCTACGTGAAGGCTTTTATCCCGGCACGGCCCATCTGGTGACCCAGGATCCGGAGATCCACTCGAAGGTCCTCAAGCAGCCCCAAGCACAGACGGCACAACATGTCTTGACCAATGCATTTGGCTTTGGAGGAAGCAACGCGGTCCTTCTCTTCGGGAGGTCGTCTTGATGATCAGAATTCCGATCAGTGGAATCGGAGTCAGAGCGCCGGGTATCGAAAGCTGGAAAGCGCTTCAGGAGAAGCCAGATTATGTGATCCCAAGAGATCCAGTTCCTGAACAACCCAAGGGCGTTGGACAATGTCTTCCTGCAACCGAAAGGCGGAGGGCCACCCCGGTCACCCGATTAGCACTGGATCTGGCGATGGAGGCCACAGGCGAGCGCAAGACTCAGGATCTGAGCGCTGTTTTTTGTTCTTCCGGTGGCGAAGTCACGGTGGTCCATCAAATTTTCAGCATGCTGGCAGCAGGCGATACGGCCTTATCACCCACGGCCTTTCACAATTCGGTCCATAACGCAGCCGCAGGTTACTGGAGCATCGCCAGCGGATCCCCCTATCCGGCAGACAGTCTCTGTGCCTATGACGATAGCTTTGGTGCCGGTCTTGCCGAATGTTGCCTTCGCTACGCGGAGGGCCAACGTAACCTCCTCCTGGTGGCCTATGACATCCCGCCGCCCCACCCGATTTCATTGCATCGTAGGATTCATAATGCCGTTGGAGGCGCTTTACTCCTTGGTGCGGAGGACACTTCGCCCATCGCCTGGCTGACGCTTCGCTACGCTTCAAGCTCTGAGATTGAGAAGACAAACACCTCTGGGTCCCCCAACAGTACGACTCCCGCCCGCCATCCTGGCTCAGCCATGATGAACCTGTTGATGACCATTGTTCAAAAGAAACCGTCACAACTATCCCTAGCGTCAGGCTTTGGTGGGATGCTCCACATCAAGGTCGAGCCATGCGCTTAGATCCTGAGAAAATACCGTCTTTACTACCCCATGGCCCCGGCATGCAGTTGCTGGATCAGGTCATTCGTTGCAACGCTGACGAATTGATTGCAACCACCACCCGACACCGTGCCTTGAATAACCCCTTGAGGCGATCCTGTGGCATGCTGCCCATCAGTTCCGGCCTCGAATTTGCAGGACAGGCCTCAGCGCTACACGGCGCCCTGCTGGAGGGGGATCAAGATGCAGACCCACGACAAGGCTTTCTGGTCATGGCCCGGGATGTGACTTGGCGGGTCGCAAGACTTGATGATCTGACCACAGACCTTGAGATACAGGTCCAGCTTCTAAGCCGTAACGATCAAAGTGCCATGTACCAATTTCACTTAAGCACACCCTTTCAAACCCAGCTGATGGCAGGAAGAATGGCGGTTTTCTTTCCAGCAGGGTCCCCATGAGACGGGCACTGATTACGGGTGGAACCGGGGCGATCGGCTCAGCGGTTGCGCGCGCGCTTGCCAATGATGGTCACGAGGTCATCATCCATACCCATCGATCCCTTGCCCATGCCGAAGCCTTGGCAGAATCCATCAGGTCCTCCGGAGGTCAGGCCTCCCCCCTTCAGTTTGATCTCACGCACCAGGCTTCTTCGGAAGCCACCCTGATCTCTCTGGTCGAGGAGCAGCCGATTGATATCCTCGTCCATAGCGCAGGTATTCATGCCGATGCCCCTTTAGCTGGAATGAACCCCACACAATGGCATTCCGTGATCGATGTTTCTCTCAACGGCTTTTACCATGTGACGCAGCCGCTCCTGATGCCCATGATTCGCCAACGCTGGGGACGCATCATCAGCCTATCCTCCGTTGCCGGTATCACAGGAAACCGTGGACAAGCCAATTACGCGGCGGCTAAGGCCGGCTTGATTGGTGCCAGCAAATCGTTATCGATGGAGCTGGCCAGTCGGAACATCCTGGTCAATGTGATTGCCCCAGGCATCATCGAAAGTCCCATGACCACCGAGGGGTTTCCTACCGAGCGTATTCGGGCTCTGGTTCCCATGGGGCGACAGGGAAAACCGGATGAAGTCGCCCATTTGATTGCCTTTCTGGCCTCAGAGAAGGCCAGTTACATCACCGGGCAGGTTTTTGGCGTTAATGGTGGAATGATCTAGTTTCTCAACGTACTTTCAGCCAAAAACGCCAGTAGCTTTGCTCTCGGCAGTTTTCCGACCGCATTCCGGGGCAGTGAGGGCACCTCAATGAGGGTGCGCGGAACGAAAGCAGGATCTAGATCCCGGCGCAGTGCGGCCTTCACTGATGCCAGTGAAACCTTGGGGTCCAAAACGACCAGCGCAGTAAGACGCCCGATACTCCCCTCGGCTTCATCGCCCTGGATAAAAGCCACATCACGAACCCCCTGGATTTCGAGTGCCGCCCGTTCCAGAGCGCGGATTGAAGCCCGCTTACCCGCGATATTGACCAGATCCGCATTGCGGCCTCTGAGGAGAAAGGTGGTATCGGTCAGGATCTCCAATTGGTCTGAAACCCTTGCAGGGGTAATCACGTGTGCCGCTCTGACCTGATGCCCATCGGCTTCCGATCTGCACTCAACGCCCGAGTACCAGCACCAGACCTCAGAATCCACCGGACGTCTACCTGCAATGGAGCCTAATTCCGTACAGCCATAGACTTCATGAAGCGGCGCTGAAAAACGAGTCTCGGCCTCCTGGGCCAACTCTAGGGGCAATGGCGCGGTGGCTGAGACGATGAACTGGACTTCGGGAAGATCCATATCCGGGAGAGACAGCAACGCCCTCAAATGAAGGGGAGTCGTCACCAAAGCCACCGGGGTCGGACCATCGCGAAGTGCCGAAAGAATATCGGCAGGAAAAAATGGACGACGCCAATCCAGAATGGCCCCTTCAAAAAGGGGCAAGAGAAGGGTCAACTCCAAACCATACATATGCTGAGGGGGCACCGTCGCAACCATCCGGATACCTTGAGTTCCCCCCAGCTGACGATTAATCAAGGAGGCGCTGCCCATCAGGGAAGACAATGATTTAGGGTGCGGAACCGGATCACCGGTCGTACCGGAGGTGAAAGGAATCACAACCGATTGATCCAGGTTGTCATCGAACCCGTTAAATCGATGATGTAGCTCTTGCCCCTGAATTCGGTAGGTCTGAAGTTCTGAGTCCCCTATCTGATGTAATGAAGGGTAAGTTCGACTCAGTTCAGCTAACTGACCCCGCCCCTGATCTGAAGGCAGCAACGTCGGAATTCCCACCATCCATGCCGCGACCAGACCCAGCGCAAAATCAAATCGATCGCTGCTGACATTGAGCGCATAGCCTGTTCGGGGAAGCTGTGCGGCAATCTGGGCAGCTTCATTCATAAAGCTGGCGCGTGTCACTTCACCCTGTCGAGTAAAGGCAAATACCGAATCACCCATCGGAAACGGCCTCCGTTCCAGTCAGTCCGATGTCATTCGCGATGCCACGGAGGGTCGGGACAGCAAGTTTATAGTCATTGGCAAACGCCAGGGCGTTCGCCAGCCGATTCGTTGCAGAACGTCCCATGCAAAGATGATTCAGATCCCCGGAGAAGCCTTCCAGCATGTCATTCATCATGAGATGTCCATCCAAAGCCCGGCCCAAACGAGCGCATTGAATTTCAAGAATTTCACCAGCAATGGCCTCAGTCAGTGACCGGTGGTCTTTCCAGAGCTCCCCGACAGTGCCTCCCACGCGTAGACCTGCAATATTGATCGTATGGATGTAGAGATTTTTAGCCACCAAGGCCCGATCTAGATCCTCCATGGGTCGGACTTGAGTCTCAATGTGAAGGGCATTCAATGCCTGAGCCACCCCTTCGCCATAGGGGCCAAAGACTTTGTTGGGAAGGACGGCTACTGCAGGCCTCCCGGGCTTTTTATCGAGCCAGACCACTAGGATCGTAGGATTTTGAATACCGTGACGCAGCCAGTCAGGTTCAAGCAGGTTGTTCTGCAAGAGAACGATACGATCCTTGAAACCCGAGGGCATGGCCCTTAAGACCTCTCCCAGATCCTTATCGCCCACGGCCACAACAACCAGCATTGGATCAATAGACCGTGCCTTGAGCTCAGTAAAGCATGCATCACGATTCAAGGGATAAACGGGATGCCCTATTTTCAGAAATCCTGATGCCAAGACCTGCCCAAGTTCACCCAAGCCGACAACCACGATGGGCGCTCTCAACCGCATCCCCCTACGGCAACCTTCACAAGACGATCAATTCGCATCCAGCCACGCTGATTATGGGACAACGCCGTTACCGGCCCCGTTTGATTGAGTTTGACTCGTAACGATACCTTCGGAACCGCCGTGCCATGAAAATGAAACTCAGCCAATAAGGGACCCGGATTTCCTTCGGCCAAAATGTAAAGGCTCTCTGCGGAAGTCGAAGCGGTTAAGGTTATGGGAACCAGGGCCCCATTTTCAGCGACCGTCGGAATGTCGAGCAAAAGCCCCTGCTCATTCATCTGGGGAGACGTCCCCATCAATTGATCCAAAATATGCGTAAAGTCAGATCGCTGATTGGAGGCCAGCCCAGGCATGGCATCAGACTTTTTGGCTTCCAAGACAGCGGGCAGGGACACAGCAAAAAGCGCCGTGACCCATCGCAAGAAGCGCCGACGATTCAAGACGAGCGGGACCAGTTCAATTGACGGCATCACGGGCCATAGATTAAATGAGTGTTCTATGTCTTCGATCAAGATCAGGACCCGAAGGTCCGCGGAAAACACGTTGGTGCGGGTTCTGATAGAGCACCCGATGGAAACCGGTAGACGTCGCGATGACGAGACCGGGCAACTCATCCCTGCCCATTTCATCACGGAACTTAGGCTGTTGCATAACGGGAATCCGGTCGTCGAAGGAAAACTTTCTACGGGGGTCTCACGAAATCCGTACTTTACCTTCGAGCTCTCCAACGCCCAACTCGGTGATGTCATTCGCGTCGTCTGGAAGGATAATCTCGGACTTCAAGACGAAGATGAACTCAGGATCCAAGAAAATGACTGATAACAGCGGCCAAACCGCACCTTCGATTGCGCCTGACCCTCAAACCTTTCGAATCAGGAGCTTCGCTCGACGTCAGGGTCGCATCACCCTTGCACAACAAAAGGCACTGGACGAACTGTGGGAGCGTTATGGCCTTGAACCTCAGTTATCACTGGATGCTGAGAATCGTTTTGGTAACCATCATCCGATAGTGCTTGAAATAGGTTTTGGCAACGGGGACTCTCTGGTAGAAATGGCCCTTCATGATCCAGATCACAACTATGTCGGGATTGAAGTCCACCGTCCCGGAGTGGGTCATTTGCTGATCAAGACCCAGGAAGCCGGCATCTCCAATCTCAGGGTTTATGCCCATGACGCCATTGATATCCTGAATGACTGTATTGCTGATGCCTCTTTGGAAAGGGTGCAGCTTTTTTTTCCTGACCCCTGGCATAAGACGCGTCATCACAAACGGCGCATCGTAAAACAGGAATTTCTCAAGCTTATCGCGCGAAAACTCGTTTCAGGCGGAACCTTCCACGCGGCAACAGACTGGGAGAATTACGCCTATGACATGGCCGAGCAGTTTAATCTTTCAGGACTTTTTACCAGCGTGAATCCTGATTCACCGTTCTCACCCCGTCCAAACTACCGTCCATTGACCAAGTTTGAAGCCCGGGGGCACCGACTCGGTCATGGCGTCTGGGATCTGATCTACCGGGTCCGTTAAACCTGGCTTAAGACCAGCCACACAGTTTATTGCGGCTTTGGCCCCAAAATGGCCTCGATTTCTAAGGGCCAGACCACCGGATCCAAAACTCGAAATCTTTTGAGCCGTCCTGTCTCGCCGGCCATTAGCTGCACCTGACGGCGCGGAACCCCAAAAACCGAGGCCAGAAACCCCGTGAGATGCTCATTGGCCTTGCCATCCACCGGTGGCGCTATCGTCCGAATCTTGATCCGACCCCCATGTTCTCCGACGATTTCGTCTTTCGAAGCTCGGGGCTGTATGTGCACATTGAGAAAGACTTCCGACATCGGCTTAATTGAGCAGGTAAGCCAGTTCCTGCAAGGGAGGAAGCACCATCATACGGGCCAACTGGATGACCACCAGAGGCACCAAAGGCGAAAGATCAATGCCCCCTGTCGGCGGAAGAATGCGACGACTCCAATAGAGGAGTGGTTCCGTCAAGCTAAAAAGAAGTGAGATCGCGGGGTTGTAAGCCGTGGGACCGAACCAGCTCAGCAAGGATCGGATGATGATCGCGTAAAAATAGACGTTCAGAATCAACTCAACGAGCTGCGCCACTGCAAGGATACTGACAACACCCAGAGGAATGCTTTCGCCTCTCACCAAGAGAATCAGGAAAGAAGCCGAAGTTTGGAGCGCGATCATGAGGAGGATACAGGCGCTGTCCACCCGACCGAAACTAGGAATCAAACGACGCAAGACCCTTAAAGGTGGGTGCGTTACACGAATCAGAAACTGAGAAACGGGATTGCGTGGATCGGCACCACACCACTGAAAAAGGAAGCGAAGCAGAAGCGCGAAGATATAGAGGCTGAAGACCGTATCGATCAGAAAAATCAATGGCGTTGCGAGATAGGTGGACATTAGGCATCTCCTCCCAGTTCCTCAGAAAGGACTTCCGCCCGCTCCTTGGCGGCCTTCATGGCACTCAGGACCAGATCCCGAAAACCACCCGATTCAAACGTTGCGATTGCCCGCTCGGTCGTCCCTCCAGGTGAAGTGACACGGCGTCGAAGTTCTGCGGGATCTTCAGGGGACTCGATCGCAATCCGACCTGCACCCAGGGCCGTTTGCTGGCTGAGTAAACTCGCGGTCTGACGATCCAGCCCTAACTGAACTCCCGCCGCTTCCATGGCTTCCATCAACAAAAAATAATAAGCAGGACCGCTTCCAGAAAGCGCCGTAACGGCATCAATCAGAGTTTCTTCTTGGACCCAAACGGTGATCCCGACGGCTCGGAGAATGGATTCAGCCACTTCACGTTGCCGCTCGCTGACGGCTTGCGTGGCATAGAGCCCCGTCGCACCGCTCTGAACCATGGCCGGCGTATTCGGCATCGCTCTGACAATCGCGCTCAGGCCACCGGCCCAGCGCTGAATGCTATGACATGCGATGCCCGCCGCAATGCTCAAGAGCAAAGGGGACGTTGCCTTGAGGGAATCCCTGAGATCTTCCAGAACCATCCGCAGAACCTGTGGTTTGACCGCAAGAACCACGATGGCCGCGGACTTCACCGCCTCTTGATTACTAGAGCAAACGACCACCCCGTAGCGATCCCCCAGATTTCGGGACATGGCTTCCTGAGTATCCGAAACCCGAATACGTTCAGGGGGATAGCCATCGGCGATTAAGCCAGAAATCAGGCTGCTGGCCATATTGCCGGCACCGATAAAGGCTAATGTCTCGTAGCTCATGGGCAATCCTAAAGGTGAGATGATGTTTGGGACGGCGATTCTAGCTTAGGGACGGCGTGGACCAAAGAGCGCCGTTCCGATTCGGACCCACGTTGCGCCCTCGCGAATGGCCCACTCCAGATCATCTGACATTCCCATAGAGAGGCTAGCCAAAGGCCTGGGGAGCGCCTCAGCGGCCTCTCGCAATAGCCGAAATGGTTTGCCCGGATCCTCGTCCGAGGGATTGATCGGGGCGGGAATTGCCATCAGCCCCCTTAAATTAACCCGATGTAGTTGATCCATGCGATCCGATAAATCCACCAATTCAGAGAGCTCGACCCCTGATTTGGTGGTTTCTCCACTGACATTGACCTGAATGCAAAGGTTAAGCGGCGGTAAATGCGCAGGCCTTTGCTGATCGAGTCGCTCCGCCGTTTTTATCCGATCCACCGTATGCACCCAATCAAAGTGTTCTGCGATGGGTCGGGTTTTATTGCTCTGAATGGGACCAATAAAATGCCAGACGATATCCTCGAGATCGACCAATTCCTCTTGTTTGGCGAGGGCCTCCTGAAGGTAATTCTCGCCAAAATCTCTTTGGCCGAGCGCATAGGCTTCGCGGATGGCAGCCGCGGGTTGTGTCTTGCTGACGGCAATCAACCCTACAGAGTTCATCGGACGACCGGCATCGGCCTCTGCGTGGCGAATTCGCCCTTGAACTCCTTCGAATCGTTCATTGATGTCCACACTCAGCATCGTTGTATTCCCCCTTTTCCTCGAAAGCTCCGAGTGCTTTCCCTTATAATCCAAGCTTCACGTAGCCGATGGATTTTAATCCTTCATCCCGGCTTCAGCTCCCAGCTTTCCTACGGATCTTCATGTACTGGTTTTATCTGATCGGTGTCCCTGCCCTGCTCATTTTGGCTATCACAATTTTTCGGCGCTTACGCGCTAGCCGGAATGGCCGAATTACCTATACCCGCAAGGAGTTTCTTTTATCCGCCGAAGAACGGCTTTTCTATGCTGCCCTTCGGGAAGCCGTCGGGGAAAATTTTGAAATATTCCCAATGATTCATGTGGATGATCTCATCACCCCCAGGAATCCCTCTATTGTGGACAAGACCTGGGATCTCCTCGATTCCAATGATGAAGCGGTGATCCCCTTCGTGCTGGCAAGAAAAAGCGATCTCGGAATTGCCTGTGCCATTCAGCTCATTCAACACAAGGGCCTACGTTCACGGGAGAAGATCTCCCATGAATCTCCGCTGCGCACCGTCTGTCAGGCTGCAGGACTACCCTTGATTCGGATGGAAGCAGGTCCTTTTTACGATAATGAAGACATCCGGCAAGCGGTTGCTGAGTCGGTCCGCCGCGAGCCTCTTTTCATCACCGAATCCGATGGCCGGCGCGAACCGACTTTAGATCGCCTGGAACGATTGGATATCGACTAATGGATACCCTGATCGTCTACGGCATACCGAATTGCGACAGTTGCCGAAAAGCCCTCGCCTGGCTCCGAGCAAACGGACACAACTTCCAATTCCATGACCTTCGTTTGGAGGGTCCGCCGGAAGCGAGTCGAATGCTGGGCTGGTGTGAAAAGTTGGGTCGGGAGACGGTTTTAAATCGACGCAGCACCACCTTCCGCGCTCTGGAGATGTCGGATCAAGCGATTTCTGACGATGCGGATGCCGTTGATCTGATCATGCGTTACCCCCTTCTTCTCAAAAGACCCTTGATCGAGACAGGCACTCACGTGATCGCCGGCTTCGATCCCGATCGACTGACAGGACTTTTATCCCATGCATGACACCGTTGCGCTGACTGCCGCCCTCATTGCCTGCCGATCCGTCACGCCGGATGATGCCGGTTGCATGGAGTTGATTGAGGCTGAACTGTCGCCTTGCGGCTTTCAAACCGAATATCTTGATTTCGGCAACACTCGTAACCTTTACATGCGTCGAGGGACCGAGGGACCTCTCCTGGTCTTTCTCGGCCATACCGATGTGGTTCCAACCGGGCCTGTGGACGATTGGCAGTTTCCCCCTTTTGAAGCCACGATCCACGAAGGAATGATGTATGGGCGCGGTGCGGCCGACATGAAAAGCGGTGTCGCAGCCATGGTGACCGCGCTAGCCCGTTTTGCAGAATCTCACCCCCACCACTCGGGCTCCATCGCACTGCTCATGACCAGCGATGAGGAAGGCTCCGCCCATGATGGTGTGGTCAAAGTTGTTGAAGCCTTCAAGCAACGCGGCGAAAAAATTGACTGGTGCGTGATCGGGGAGCCCTCAAGCTTTGATCAACTCGGGGATGTCATTCGTGTCGGACGACGGGGCTCGCTGAATGGTGTTCTTAAGGTGGAAGGTATTCAGGGGCATGTGGCGTATCCGGATAAAGCGGACAACCCGATCCATCGCCTGGCGCCCGCACTGGCCGAACTGACCGCAGAAATCTGGGACCAGGGCAATGAATTCTTCCCTCCCACCAGCTTTCAGGTCTCGAATATCCACTCAGGCACGGGCGCAGAGAATGTCATCCCCGGTCGCCTTGAAATGCTCTTCAACTTCCGTTTTTCAACGGCTGTGACGGAAGAAGAGCTGAAGGGCCGCGTCTCCAGCATCCTGAAACGTCACAACGTCTGCCATACCCTCGAGTGGCGCCTGTCAGGCGCCCCTTTCCTGACCACAGGATCGAGATTAATTGAAGCCACGCAGTCTGCGTTAGAGCAGATTGTCGGCCAACGCGCACGACCGGATACCGGGGGCGGCACTTCAGACGGTCGATTCATTGCCCCGACCGGAGCTGAAGTCGTCGAACTCGGGCCACTGAATGGTTCCATTCACAAAATCAATGAACATACGCCCGTCAAAGATATCGAGACGTTGTCCAGAATCTATGAGTCCATTATTTCAAACCTCTTGATTGAAAAGTGAGGCCAGCGTAATGGCGTCGAATATCAGCCCCCTGATCGAACCCGAAGCGCTTGTTACCCATCTGAATCAGAAGGATTGGGTTTTATTGGATGCGACTTTTACGCTTCCCGCCCAGAGTCGCAGCCCACAAAGCGAGTTCGATCAAGCCCATCTTCCGGGTGCCCGTTTTTTCGACATTGACCTCATCGCGGCGAGCAATAGCGACCTTCCTCACATGCTGCCCTCCCCGCAGGCCTTCGAGGAGGCCGTGTCAAACCTAGGGATTGGAAACAACAGCCAGATCGTCGTCTATGACAGCAATCAGTTTATGGCTTCGGCCCGCGTCTGGTGGATGTTCAGGACCTTTGGCCATGACAAGATCCAGGTCCTCAACGGCGGATTGAAACGCTGGAAAATGGAGGGGCTCCCCCTCACCGATGAAATGCCAGCCGTGATCAAGGACACCTTTTCTGCCCGCTTTAACCCGGAAAGGGTGAAAAGTTTTGCACAAATGCAGAAGATTAGTGCGGATGGCTCGGCCACGATCCTGGATGCCCGGCCCATGGGACGTTTCCTGGGGCAAGACCCAGAGCCGCGCCCGGGTCTTCGTTCAGGCCACATACCCGGTAGTCGAAATCTTTTCTTCCAGCGCCTTCTGGACCCTGAAAAGCACACTCTTTTGAACCGGGACAGATTGCTGGAGATCTTTGAAGACATCAACGTCCGACCTGAAGCCTCTTTGGTCACCTCCTGTGGCAGTGGTGTCACTGCGGCCATCATCGCCCTGGCTCTGGCGGAGATCGGGCATCCTGACACCCCGGTTTATGATGGCTCATGGGCCGAATGGGGGCTACCGGGGCCCCATGCCGTTGCCACGGGAACAAGCTTTTAGCGGTTTGTTGAATAACCCCATGAATCCGACCATTTTTATCAAGATAGAATTTTTGAGATAATGATCGATTAGGACGCATCCTATGAACTGGACCGTCCACTCTTTCCAGATAGCCTGTCTTTTCCTGTAGCCGAAAGACACCTGAAACAGCTGCTGGATTGCACCTGAACGAATAGGACCCAATGACCGCCGATAACGCACTCAAAGACTTCATGGATATTTGCCAGGATCGCGCCGAAAAGGCCCTGGATGTCCGCCTTCCTGCTGCCTCAAGAATGCCTGAACGTCTGCATGAGGCGATGCGTTATTCCGCGTTGGGTGGAGGCAAACGCCTGCGTCCGCTGCTGACCTATGCCACCGGAATTGCACTGGGTTTGCCCCTCGATATCCTCGATGGTCCGGCATCGGCACTTGAAATGATTCACGTTTATTCGTTGATTCATGACGATCTTCCGGCCATGGATGATGATTCCCTCCGAAGAGGAAAACCAACCTGTCACGTTGCCTATGACGAGGCGACAGCTATTTTGGCCGGCGACGGGCTCCAGGCCCTGGCTTTCCATATCCTTTCTGAAGATCCGACGATCAAAGTACCCGATGGTAATCGCATCGCGATGATTCGCTGTCTTGCAGAAGCCTCAGGTTCTTACGGCATGGTCGGCGGACAGGCGATTGATCTCCACTCCGTCGGCAAAAAACTTGACCTTCCAGCGCTGGAGAACATGCACATTCGCAAGACCGGGGCACTCATTCGCGCCAGTGTCCGTCTGGCAGCATTGGCAATGGATCCCATCGACCATGCGATTGAAGAACGCTTGGATCACTATGCAAAATGCATTGGGCTGTCATTCCAGATCCAGGACGATATCCTTGATGAGGAAAGCGACACCCAGACCCTGGGTAAAACCCAAGGTAAGGATCGGGATAACAATAAACCCAACTATCCCGCACTTTTGGGACTGGCCGGTGCCAAGGACAAGGCCCGGGAAATGCACGAAGCGGCTCTGGAAAGCCTCAGTGGATTTGGTCCAGAAGCTGACTTGCTCAGAGACCTTTCTCGATTCATTATCGAAAGAAAGAACTAACGGATCTCAGGCAATAGAACACGTCATCATCATCCACTGACCCTACGTTTCAGTATGATGAACAGACCCTTGAAGCACTTATGGGCCATGAGGCCCAACCCGGCAGGATTTTATTTTTCATGACGCTAACCACCCAGACCCCTCTCCTGAACGCCATTGGCGATCCAGCTGACCTTCGCGCCCTTCCGGCTGAACAGCTCCCCGCTCTGGCGAGTGAACTGCGGGAATATCTGTTGCATAGCGTCAGTCAGTCTGGCGGCCATCTGGCTGCGGGCCTGGGCACGGTCGAACTGACCATCGCCCTTCACTACGTCTTTAATACGCCGGATGACAAACTGGTCTGGGACGTGGGCCATCAGGCCTACCCGCACAAGATCCTGACCGGGCGTCGCGAACGCATGCCAACGATTCGCAAGCAAGATGGCCTCTCTGCCTTCCCTTGTCGCACGGAAAGCCCTTATGACACCTTTGGCGTCGGCCATTCCAGTACGTCGATCAGTGCGGCTCTGGGCATGGCCATCGCTGCAGGCCTTCAAGGACGTGATGCGCATGCCGTAGCCATCATCGGTGATGGTGGGCTGACGGGCGGTATGGCCTTCGAAGCCTTGAATCACGCAGGAGCGCTTGACGCCAATCTGCTGGTGATCCTCAACGACAACGAAATGTCCATTTCGCCGAATGTTGGGGCCATGAACAACTATCTGGCCAAGCTTCTTTCAGGCCCCTTCTATTCGACGATCCGCGAAGGCAGCAAGCATCTCCTGAAGAATCGCATGCCGACCGTTTGGGAGCTGGCTCGCCGCGCCGAGGAGCATGTCAAAGGAATGGTCGCGCCTGGCACACTCTTTGAAGAACTGGGTTTCAACTACATCGGCCCGATCGATGGTCATGACCTGGATACTCTGGTCACCACACTCAGAAACCTTCGCAATACCAACGGTCCCAGATTCCTGCATATCGTCACCAAGAAGGGCAAGGGCTATCTCCCCGCTGAAAAGGATCCCGTGGCCTATCATGGCGTTGGCAGCTTCGATCCCAGCAAGGATCACCTGCCCAAGGCCAAGCCGAGCACGCCGACCTATACCGAGGTCTTTGGAAAGTGGCTTTGCGATATGGCCGAAAAGGACCCACGCCTTCTCGGGGTCACTCCCGCCATGCGCGAAGGTTCAGGCCTGGTTGAATTCGAAAAGCGTTTCCCTGATCGTTATTTTGATGTGGGTATTGCCGAACAACATGCGGTCACTCTGGCTGCAGGTCAGGCATGCGAGGGCTTTAAGCCCGTTGTTGCGATCTACTCCACCTTCCTTCAGCGCGGCTACGATCAGCTCGTCCATGACGTAGTCCTCCAGGACCTGCCGGTGCTTTTCGCTATTGATCGCGCGGGCCTGGTCGGACCGGATGGTCCGACGCATGCCGGTAGTTTCGACATCACTTATCTGCGTTGCCTGCCGGGTATTGTCCTCATGGCGCCCGCCGATGAAAACGAATGCCGTCAAATGCTTTACACGGGCTTCCAGCACAACGGCCCTGCGGCGGTGCGTTACCCGCGAGGAAAAGGACCGGGTACAGCGGTTGAGGAAACCATGTCGCTGCTCCCGATCGGCAAGGCTGAGGTTCGTCGCAAGGGGAAGGGCATCGCCATTCTGGCCTTTGGATCCATGGTCACTCCCTCACTGGAAGCAGGCGAGACCCTGGACGCGACAGTCGTCAATATGCGCTTTATCAAGCCACTGGATGAGGCTTGTATCCTCGAAATGGCAGCAAGCCATGATCTGATCGTCACCGTTGAAGAGAACACTGTCGCGGGTGGCGCCGGCAGTGGAGTCAACGAAATCCTCAATGCGAATGGCTCGAAGACGCCGATCCTGACGATCGGTCTCCCGGATCGTTTCATTGAACAGGGGAGCCGTGAAGAAGTGCTGACCGATGCTGGCCTTGATACGGCTGGAATCCTCGCGAGCATCGCAGCCTACTCCGGAAAGGTCGCCGGAACAGCCTAAGCCCATGCATCGCATCGAATCCCGCATTCGCGCCATTCCTGATTTCCCCAAACCCGGCATTCTGTTCAGGGACATCACGCCAGTCTTAGGTGACCCTGAAGCCATGGCCGTTGCGATTGATGCGCTGACCGCACCCTTTCACGGAGCGGGTGTGTCTGCCGTAGCCGGCATGGAGGCTCGGGGGTTTATTTTTGGCGCACTGGTGGCCAAGGCCCTGAATGTCGGTTTTGTCCCGCTCAGAAAGCCGGGTAAATTGCCTTATGACGTCAAGAAAGTCGATTACGATCTCGAATATGGCTCCGCCAGCCTCGAAGTCCATCGTGATGCGGTCACGAGAGGCGATAAGGTCCTGATCGTTGATGACCTTCTGGCCACGGGTGGAACCGCACTTGCCGCCTGCGAATTGATCGAGGCACTGGGTGCGGACGTCGTTTCCTGTGCCTTTCTGATTGAACTGAATGGTCTGGGTGGGCGGGAACGTCTTGCTCCCAGGGCTCTTCACCACGTTCTCACCTACTAAACCTCGACCCAACCACAGGCCTCTTCAATGGCGCCTGCTGTGGCAAAGCCCCAACCCCATCGGATTGTTCAGTTAACCGATTTCCATCTTGGCCGTACGGATGAGGCTTTGGTTCGCGGTATCAACACCGCGAAAAGTCTTGATCTTGTGCTGGCACACATTGCCTCTCACCCCCCCCACCCTGATCGCTTTTTGCTGACCGGTGATCTTGCGGAGGATCCCACCCCTTCGACCTACGATCGCATGGCTCAAGCCTTTCAAAGCCAAAGTGTTCCGATTCACTTTCTACCTGGAAATCATGATCTTCCCAAGATCATGCACGATTCGCTAACCCGTGCAGGATTTCAGCGCGAGAAGATCATTGGATTGGGAAACTGGAGAATTCTGCTTCTCGATAGCACACAGGACAAAAGCCCGGTAGGAAACCTCGGACCCCATGAGCGGCAGTGGCTCTCAGAAACCCTGGAATCACTCAAGGCGTGCTGGATCATCCTTGCACTGCATCACCACCCGATCCCGTCCGGAAGCGCCTGGATGGACACCATGATGATTGAGGACAGTGAAGCCTTTCTGGAGATCACTGCCGCCCACAGCAACATCAAGGCGATCCTCTTTGGACATGTGCATCAGGAAATCGACCAGGAGCGAGAAAATATCCGATTCCTGGGAACGCCTTCCACTTGTTTCCAATTTGCACCCGGAAGCATGCACTTCGCCATCGATGACGCTTATGCCGGATATCGATGGATTGAGCTGCATGAGGATGGCCAACTTTCTACGCAGGTAGTGCGTCTGGGGCCAGTCGATTAGATTTTGGCAGCGCCCATCATGGCAAGACCGGACAGATCGGGAGTCAACGCCCTGTCCGCGCCCGCATGGCCACTCAGTTCAGTGAGCGCGCGCTGATAGACATCCCGCTTAAAATAAACAACGTCCTCAATCGGATGCCAGTAGTCCACCCAAGTCCACGAGTCAAACTCCGGCTTACCCGAACAATCCAGCTTGATTCTGGATTCAGAAGAGACGAGTTCCAGCATGAACCAGACCTGTTTCTGGCCAATACAGAGGGGCTGTGAGCGTTTTCGGATATAACGCTCGGGAAGATCGTAATGAAGCCAGCCATTCGTTCGGGCAATCAGTTGCACATCCCGATTCCGAAGGCCGACTTCCTCATAGAGTTCACGGTACATGGCCTCTTCAGGCGCTTCATTCCGCTTGATACCCCCTTGCGGAAATTGCCATGAACGCATGCCGACACGACGAGCCCAAAAGACTCGGCGATCCTTATTCAGAAGGATGATTCCGACATTGGGTCGATATCCGTCGCGGTCTATCATGCGTGCAAGAGTCCAGGGTCACCGAGTGTATAATTCGCGCCGAACCAAGCGAGCCGCTTCTCCGCAAGGGAGACAGCTAAGAGCGGATGAACCGCTTCAACTCGACACTCTCGTCCAACATCCCGAATTTAAAGGAATATCGTGGCTCTGGCAATCTTTGACCTCGACAACACCCTCCTCGCGGGTGACAGTGACTACCTCTGGGGCCAATACCTCGTCGACCGTGGAATTGTCGATCAGGGGCATTACGAAGCAGCTAATGCTCGATTCTATGAAGACTATAAGGCGGGCACCCTCGATATCGATGCCTTTCTTCGGTTCGCCCTAAAACCCCTTTCAGAACACCCTAAAGCCCAACTGGAGCAATGGCGTTCCGAATTTATCGAGTCGCTGATTCAGCCCATTCTTTTGCCTGCTGCGCGTGAAGTGATTGCCGCTCACAAGGCGCTGGGCCATACCTTGATGATCATCACGGCAACCAATGCCTTTGTTACGGCGCCTATTGCAGCTCTTTACGGCATCGATCATCTCATCGCCACCCTTCCTGAAATGGCAAATGATCGTTACACCGGCAACTATCTGGGAACGGCCTGTTTTCAAGGGGGGAAAGTCGTTCGACTCAATAGCTGGCTCGAGGAAACGGGCTCATCGCTTGAGGGCAGCTGGTTCTACAGCGATTCGCACAATGATCTTCCCTTGTTAAAGATGGTGGATAGAGCCGTCGCCGTAGATCCCGATGAGACCCTCCAAAACCATGCCATCGGGGCGGAATGGCCCATCATCACCCTACGGGATGGCACTGACCTTGAAACGCATCTCACTCGAATCCACACGCACGGGTAACTCGAACGTTGGGGAATCTTTCGGTGATACGATAGTGGGACCGACCGATTGCTAATCCTTTCATCATCCCCTCATCCAGCAGCGGCCAACCGGAGCAGTTATGAGCGAGACCCTTCAGAACGTTTTTTCCCGCAAGAAGGCGGATCCCACCCAGCAAACGCACAACACAACGCTGTACGAAAAGTTGGGAGGCGCTGAATCGGTCAGCACGGCAGTCGATGTCTTCTATCGGAAGGTGATGCGCGATGCCCGTATCAATTACTTCTTCTTCGGGGTCAACATCACCGAACAGGCTGAAAAACAGAAAGCCTTTCTGACCATGGCCTTTGGTGGACCGCATGCCTATACCGGTCGAGATATGCACCGAAGTCATGCCAAGCTGATCAAGATGGGCATGACCGATCGCCACTTTGACATCGTCATGGAGCACCTCGAGGCTACCTTGGTTGAGCTTGGGGTTGAATCTGCCTTGGTTGAGAATGTGCTCGCAATTGCCGAGAGCACGCGTGAAGATGTGATGGGGCGACGCGCAGCGCCTCCGGAAGCTCCTGCTTCGACGTCGTCGTCAGATCGAGGCGCAAGCCATGCGGCTGAACTGAGCCGCCGAACGGGCAACCCCCCTTCACCCCAACGCCCCGCCCCTGGGACTGTGGGCGCCATCATGGCAACCCGATGCGACGCTCTCACGCCCGAAGCCACGCTTCAGGACGCCGCAGAGATTTTCATCAGAGGCAATCACCAAAGCCTGCCGGTTCTTGATAGCGAAGGTAAGTTTCTGGGTATCGTTACCGCAACCGACATTCTGAAAAACCAGAAATAGCAGCTGTCGAGAGGTCCTATCGCCCCTTTTGAATCAGGAAAATCAGGACCTCTCCTTCCTCCTCGCAGGCCACCTGGGTATGGCCGGCCTGCTCCACAAAGACGCCAAAATCCAGCCTGGCCGCGGGATCGGTCACCCGTATCCGAACGCTTTCCCCAACACCAACGCTCACCAGCGCTTTTTTCAGCCGCAGGAGAGGCAAAGGACACATCAGCCCGCGGGCATCGACCTCGAGAGATTCAACGCTCACGGTTCGCTGATCTCAATCCGCTCGACACGCTGGAAGCCCCTGGGCAATGGATTCCCCCGACGCGCTCTGGCACCTTCATAAAGCGTTAAATCAGCTGGCGCCAGGCTCAGGTGACGCTTTCCGGCAAAGATTTTCAGACCACGTCCTGTGGGCAGACTGATGACCTGAATGACGCGATCGGTTCCACTCCCTAAGGCATCGGAGGCAATCTGAACCAGCTTGTTCCCCTTACCCTTGTTCAAAACAGGCAAATCAGCAGAAGGAAAGACGAGAAGACGTCCTTCCAGCGTTACCACTGCAATGCGATCCGAGGCCAGATCACTGACGCGAGCAGGCAAGAGCACTTCGGCCCCTTCTGGAAGGGTCAGCAACGCCTTTCCGCTCCGATTCTTGCTGTAGAGCTCCTTGAACTGGGTAATAAATCCATACCCATGGGAACTTGCAAGCACCACATGTTCCTCATCAGCACCTGCAGTGACTTGAACGAACATGGCACCAGCAGGCGGATTGAGTCGACCGGTCAAAGGCTCACCTTGGGAACGCGCCGAGGGTAATTCATGCGCTGGAACCGAATAGCTTCGACCGGTGGAATCGATGAAATAGGCTGATTGGTTACTCCGCCCCGGAACGGCCGCAAGGAAGGAGTCACCCGAGCGATAGGCCAGCGTTTCAGGGTCAATTTCGTGGCCCTTCGCCGCTCTGACCCAGCCTTTCTCCGAGAGGATGATCGTGACTGGCTCACTCCCTATGACGGCAGTGACATCAAGGGCCTGCGCTGCCTGACGAGAGACGATCGGTGACTTTCGCGTATCCCCAAACCGCTCGGCATCTTCCTCCAGCTCCTTGCGAATCAGGGCACTGAGTTTCCGCGGTGAGGCCAGGGTGTCTTCCAGTGATTTCCGTTCCGCGTCGAGTTCGGCCTGCTCCCCCCGAATCTTGATTTCCTCAAGCTTGGCCAAATGCCGCAACTTCAGTTCAAGAATCGCCTCAGCCTGAATATCAGAGAGGCTGAAACGTGCCATCAGTTCAGCCTTGGGCTCATCCTCATAGCGGATGATGGCAATCACTTCATCGATATTGAGGAAGGCGATCAGCAGACCATCGAGGACGTGAAGTCGGGCGAGAACCTTTTCCAGCCGATACTGGAGTCGGCGCCGGACGGTCTCTCGCCGATAGACGAGCCACTCTTCCAGAATGTCTCTCAAGCCCTTGACCTGTGGCTTTCCAGAAAGGCCAATCGTATTGAGATTCACACGATAGCTTTTTTCAAGATCTGTGGTTGCGAAAAGATGCGACATCAACTGATCCGCATCGCAACGGCGCCCCTTGGGCATGATGACAAGTCGGCAAGGATTTTCATGATCCGACTCATCACGCAGATCCTCAACCAAAGGGAGTTTCTTGGCCTGCATCTGCTGTGCAATGGTCTGGAGGATGGTATCCCCGGAAACCTGATGCGGTAACGCGGTGATGATGACATTGCCCTCCTCGACCTCCCAACGAGCGCGAAGTCGAATCGATCCATTCCCGGTTCGGTACATCTTGAGGATTTCATCACGCGGCGTGATGATTTCAGCTTCCGTCGTGTAATCCGGGCCCCGGATGAACTCGATCAGTTCTTCCAGCGGGGTCTCCGGATCCTCTAGCAACTGGATGCAGGCCGCTACCACCTCCCGGAGGTTATGCGGCGGAATGTCGGTGGACATACCCACCGCAATACCCGTAGAACCGTTCAGAAGGACGTTGGGCAGCCGCGCCGGAAGCAGGCGGGGCTCATCCTTGGTGCCATCGTAGTTTGCCACCCACTCCACGGTGCCCTGGCCGAGCTCTTGAAGCAACGACTGGGCATAAGGCGTCAATCGTGATTCCGTATACCGCATCGCGGCAAAAGACTTCGGATCATCCGGTGAGCCCCAGTTCCCTTGGCCATCGATGAGCGGATAGCGATATGAGAATGGCTGAGCCATCAGGACCATGGCTTCATAACAGGCCTGGTCACCATGGGGGTGATACATCCCCAAAACATCACCGACCGTTCGAGCCGATTTCTTGTATTTGGAGGTGGGGCCGAGCCCGAGCTCTGACATGGCAAAAACGATGCGCCGTTGCACAGGTTTCAAACCATCGGCAATGTGGGGCAAGGCGCGATCAAGAATGACATACATGGAATAGTCCAAGTAGGCCTTTTCAGTAAATTCGCTGAGGGGTAGCTGTTCGTGCAGGATGGCGTTCAAGGCGGTGATTTTCTCGTTGAAACCTGGTACCCCATTCTATCGGCAAGGGCGATAATGTTCTAAGCCCTTCAGAAGTTCAGGTCTCGTCCCATGGAAAAGTTCATTCTTGCGATCGATCAGGGAACCACCAGCACCCGGTGCGTGCTCTTCGATCATGCAGGACAAATAAGAAATCTTACGCAGGCAGAACACACCCAGTTTTTTCCGGAACCGGGCTGGGTTGAGCATGATGCAGTCGAAATTCTTCAAAACACGCTGAGCCTCATTCAGCAACTGTTTCAGAAAGCATCGATTGACCACCAGTCGGTAAGCGCCATAGGAATCACGAACCAA
Source organism: Pseudomonadota bacterium (assembly GCA_039795615.1). Lineage (GTDB taxonomy): Bacteria > Pseudomonadota > Gammaproteobacteria > Methylococcales > Methylococcaceae > UBA6136. The sequence goes on along the minus strand of JBDKLO010000149.1, from coordinate 19,242 downwards.
CGGGAAACCACGGTCATTTGGGATCGCGAGACCGGAGCGCCTATCCATCGCGCCATTGTCTGGCAGGACACACGCACATCAACCATCTGCCAGGCTCTCTCAGCGACCGAGGGGCAAGATCGTTTCAGGGATAAGACCGGCCTCCCCATCACGACGTATTTCTCGGGTCCCAAGGTCCGTTGGTTACTCGACCACGTGCCGGGCGCTCGCACCCGGGCAAACAACGGGGAGCTGCTTTTTGGCACCATCGACAGCTGGTTGATCTGGAATCTCACCGGCGGTATCCACGTGACGGATCCCACCAATGCGTCGAGAACCCTTCTGATGGATCTCCATCACCTGCGCTGGGATCCGGCCCTACTGGAAGCGCAGGACATCCCAGAGAACCTTCTGCCCTCCATTCGTTCGTCATCCGAAATCTATGGTTGGGGAAAAGGCATCATCGAGGGGATCCCGATTTCGGGCAACCTGGGTGATCAGCAAGCCGCCCTGTTTGGACAGACCTGTTTTGAACAGGGGAATGCCAAAAACACTTACGGAACCGGATGTTTTCTTCTCATGAACACGGGTCTTGAGCCGCGCTCATCATCGCACGGTCTTTTGACGACCCTGGCATACCAGCTGGGCTCTGAACCCCCGGTGTATGCCCTTGAAGGCTCTGTCGCGGTAACTGGTTCCTTGGTTCAGTGGTTAAGGGACAATCTTGGCATGATCCAGAGCGCCTCAGACATCGAAGCGCTGGCCCAGACCGTGGATGATGCCGGTGGGATGTACATTGTGCCGGCATTTTCGGGGTTGTTTGCGCCCTATTGGCGAAGTGATGCTCGAGGGGTGATGGTAGGACTGACGCGGTACGTGAACAAAGGGCACTTTGCACGGGCGGCATTAGAGGCAACGGCCTATCAGACCCGCGAGATTCTGGATGCCATGAAAACCGACCTGGGTCATGGCCTGAACCGGCTTCAGGTGGATGGTGGAATGGTGGTCAATGACACCCTGATGCAGTTCCAGGCCGACCTCCTTGGGGTCCCGGTCATTTGCCCCCAAGTCATCGAAACAACGGCCTTGGGAGCCGCATACGCGGCGGGATTGGCTGTCGGATTTTGGCAAAGTCTCGATGAGCTTCGCACCTTATGGCAGGAAGATCGTCGATTTGAGGCCCGAATGAGTGAAGCAGACCGCGAGAGAATGCACAGCGGCTGGTTGAAAGCCGTTGAACGCTCATTTGACTGGGTCTAGGGTCTCAACAAGGCCTCAAGAGTGGGGCGAAATTCCGCTTGAGTGACCCCGCTATCGCCCTCATAGGGATGGTCGTAGACGATCACCAGACCCAAGAGGGTCCCATTGAATGAAAGGAGCAAGGCCAGCGCCAACTGCGAAAAACCATTTTTTGGCGCCAAAAAGTAGAAAAACAATACGAAGGTGGTCAAAAGACAAAAGGTCGCACCAAAGAAAACCTTGGGTATTTCCTTACCGGTATTGAGCATGCGCTCGTGCCGGGCCTTAATCATGGTATCCAGCGCGACTAATAAGTTTTGCCGCTCCACGGAATCTGAAGGATTTTTTCGAATGATGTCACGAAGACAAACCACGACACCTTCGTAGGCGCCTTGAGTGTCATGATCCGGGGGTTTCGGCCAATCGCTTGCGAGTATCGATCGCACGTAATGGTCAAGGGTACTCGTAATCGCCGTGCAATCATCCGTCGAGACCAGAAGGCAGACGGATTTGACCTTGTATAGCGACTCCACCTCCGTCACGACCATCTTGTGCGTCTGATTCACGATCCCCATGGCTTGCACGAGGGTAAAAATCAACAGCAGGGCGGTCAAAGAAAGCGCTGTTCCAATGATCGTGACCCCATAATAAGGGTCTTCCTTGATCTTAAAGGGCGAAAAGATCAGCCGACACAGCCAGTAAAGCATCAGCCCGGACAGAACGAGCGATGACGTACAGATCAAGATGATCGTAAAATCATCATGCTGGTAGATATACTGAGTGAAGGCTTGCACTGAGCGGACCGTGGCGTTGAGTTTAAAGCCCTAACTGGCAGCCTGAGATAGCTTGATATCGAGGACTGATAACCATCAAAGCCAACCTGAGTGGTGGAGCGGGTGATGGGAATCGAACCCACGCTGTCAGGTTGGGAACCTGAAGTTCTACCATTGAACTACACCCGCCTCATGCAATTCCCCCCCCGCTATCCCAACGGAAGGTGTGATTCATTATCCACAGCGCTCCCTGGCAAGTCAAAATCCATTCGCCCCGAAATCAGAGCACATAATGACCATTTCGATCACCGATTTTCAGTCCAAAGACCTGTTCTCGCGAGCCACAGGTCGACCGTTAAAAACGGCCCTGGAATTTTTCATCCTCTGGACTACGATCGGCTTGACGGGCTGTGCGCCCCCCATCGGGGTCACTCGGGTCAGCCCTGAACAGGCCTACCAGATTGCAACGCGGAGTCCTCTCTCAGGCGAAGAAAACAGCAATGCGGCCATGACAGTGATTCAGCGGTTTGACCTTGCTGATCTGTATCAGCGCGATCCAGGAGCCGCGCTTCATCAGCTTCACCAGCATGCGCTGAAAGATGAACGCAGAGACCTTCTTTTTGCCCTGGCGGAACTCAACTACAGTTGGGCAAAAACACTCCCCCCCAAAGCAGATGGAAAATCCGGTAAACCCAGCGCGGCTGATGTTTATCTTCAAAGCGCCGTCTACGCCTATCTCTACTTACTGGGGGATGGCAAGGAACCGCTTCCCAGCGCGTATGACAATCGCTTTCGTGAAGCATGCGAACTTTACAACCGGGGACTGGATCAAGCCTTTAGATCGCCTTCCAATGTCGCCCTCGACTTTACCGATAGAACGAGAATCCTTCCGGAATTTAAGCTTCCGATCGATGTGCAGACGGATGAATTGCGCTGGCATCTGGAAGATTTCGAACGACTTGAGCCAACGGATGCCTATGACGTTTTTGGCTTTACCAGCCAAAACCGAACGGCTGGTCTGGGGACGCCGATTCTGGGCGTGACCAAAAAATCATCCAAGGCACCCAATGGCGGGGTACTTCCGATTACGGCCTTCCTTCAGGTCAAGGGCAATCTCAACAGACTTTCCCAGGGCAAAGCAGAAAGCACGCTGGACCTGATTTCAAGCTATGACGACATCGATGTGGTCGTCAATGGCAAGACCGTGCCCTTGCAAACGGATTCCACAACTCCTCTGGCTTATCGGCTCAATGACAAGGAGCTCTGGCATGCCGGTTTGAAGCGTTTCATTTTCGGTGAGGATATCGAACGGCACATTCTCTTCATTCAGGCCTATCAACCAGGCCGAATTCCTGTTGTTCTCGTTCATGGAACCGGAAGCAGCCCCGTCTGGTGGGCCGAGATGGTCAACACCTTGCGGGCGGACCCCCTGATCAGGGCTAAATATCAGTTCTGGTTTTACGAATACACCAGCAGTCGCCCGGTTCCGGCATCAGCCGCAGACCTCAGGGAAACACTGACCAGCATGGTCCATCAACTGGATCCTGAGAATAAGGATCCTGCAATGCAGCAAATGGTCGTCATTGGACACAGTCAAGGTGGACTCCTGACGCACATGACCGCTATCGATACCGGCGATCAGCTCTGGCGCTCGATGAGTGACATCCCCTTTGCCAACTTCAAGGCAGACCCTCTGATCAAAGAGGGCTTCCAACGGGCCCTCTTCTTCAACCATCTGCCGTTCGTCAAACGTGTCGTTTTCATCTCGACACCGCATCGGGGCAGCTTCCTGACCGAGGACTGGGTCCGTAAGCTCACCCGGGCTGTTGTGGGCACACCCGCAAAATTCATATCCAATATCAGTAGTAAATGGCATGACATTTCAGCCCAACTTAAACTGCCCCCCGAGCTGAAGGACGAAATGCCCACGGCGGTGGATGGCATGAGCTCCAAGAGTCCGGTCATGGCCAAAGTTGCAGAACTCCCCTTGGCCCCAGGAATTACAGCCAACTCGATCATTCCGGTTCTTCCAAACATGGATATCAAAAACGGCAATGACGGCGTGGTTGAATACAAGAGTGCTCATATCGGGGGGGTCGAGTCAGAATTCATCGTCCGAACCGACCACAGTGCACAAGGGCACCCCTTGGCCATTGACGAGGTCCGACGAATCCTCCACCGCCACTGCGACGGTATACCGAATCTCTGTGCTCTCAACCCGGATGAACTGGCACAGTCAGCGCATTGATGAATCTCCCCAGGATTTCAGGCGATCCCGCTAGGAAGCCTGGGGTTTTCGAACAACCACTGATCCTGCCAACCGGTCATGGAACCCCTGCTTGCGGGGGTCCGCCATAATCCAAAGAAAGCCCAGTCCCAAGGGAAGCGTGGATAAAAAGTAGCCCAGATAACGAATCAACTCCTGTTTTCGGCTCAGTGGCTGCAGCGTTTCGGCATCAACGATCCGAAGGCCTAGGGCTAGTTTTCCCAAGGTCCCCTGCTTTCGATCCCAAAGGACTAGAACGCCAAGCATCGGAAGGACCCAGCTGATGATGAAATCCGCAGGTCCCATGATCAGATGTGGGTCGGTCAGGAGCTCATCCCCATAAAAATAATAGAGCGCAGGTATCATCCAAGCCGCCATCAAGACCCCATCAATGAGGTTGGCCAATAGTCTTTGCCAAAACCCCGCATAAGCCACGGCTGGTCTTTCGCCCTCAGCCACTGGTTTCTTTACGTTTTCTTTTTCAAACAATCCAGCCCCCTTCCTGTGCGTTGTTGCACCGATATTGACAAGTCAAGGCTCCTTCTCGCCGCTGAAGACCCCGAATCATCGCTGTGCGTGGGGCAATTCCTTGGTGCCGGATGGCCCCGGTTTTGCATAAAGGTAGTATGCCATCTGGCGTCGAAAGAGCCCCATGATGAATTCACAAAGAACAATCCAAAGCTCATGGCATGTCGGGGATGACAAAATCCCGACGCGCGACAGCGAAATATTGCTCTCGTTCCAAATCATCGAGGAGTCTGTTCTGATCCATCGAGGTGATCGTCCCGGTGTCGATGCCTTCCTTTCTAAATATGAAAATCCTGCATGGATCTTGAACTTGAGTACTGCCCCGCTCGGCATCTGTCGAGACCTATTCCTAACCCGTCATCAAGAATCAGGCGCTCGTTTCGACGATGCCGACCGGTCCGAAATTAGTTGAGATCACCCGCGATGGACACGCAACCAGTCATCCGTTTTCTGGCATCGATTTTTGGTCGAAATGATCTTAATGCGCCCTCAGAAGCCGATGCTCAGCTCCTTAACAGTTACTTTGAACAGGTCGATCAGATCATTCTGGCCCGCCAGGATTTTTTGACCGGGCTTCTTCCTGCCAGTACGGCGATCACCAATCACGGTGACTATACTGATGCCTGGGTGCGAGACAACGTTTACAGCATCATGGCGGCCTGGGGACTGGCCATGGCCTACGACCGCAATGGTTCCTCACCCGAAAGGGTCTATCTGCTCGAGCAATCGGTAATCAAACTCATGCGTGGCCTACTGATGGCCATGATGCGGCAATCCTCCAAGGTAGAACGATTCAAGCACACACAGAATCCGATTGACTCACTTCATGCCAAGTACGGCACCCGAGACGGCCAGGCAGTCGTTGCGGATGATGCATGGGGGCATCTGCAACTTGATGCAACCTCCCTCTTCCTCCTCACGCTGGCCCAGATGATCCGTTCAGGGCTTCCGATGATCGGAACCCTGGACGAAGTGAACTTCATTCAGAACCTGGTGCATTACATCAGTCGAAGTTACCGAACCCCCGACTATGGCATTTGGGAGCGGGGGCATAAGCTGAACCATGGCGAACCGGAACTCAATGCCAGTTCCATTGGCATGGCTCTCGCCGCGCTTGAAGCGATGGATGGCCTTAACCTGTTTGGTTCGAATGGGGGGCAATCCTCTCTGGTTCACGTTGTCGCCGACGATATTGCCCGGACCCGAATCGCACTTTCTGCTCTTTTGCCCCGCGAATCCATTTCGAAGGAAGTGGATGCCGCCCTTTTCAGCATTACCGGATTTCCCGCATTCGCTGTTTCCGATCCGGTTCTGAAGGAGAAAACGACCCGCCGCAGTATCGAGAAACTCGAGGGCCGTTATGGGTGCAAGCGGTTTCTTCTCGATGGCCACCAAACACTCATCGAGGACCCTCATCGTCTGCATTACGAGCCCCACGAACTCAAGGCCTTTGCCCACATCGAATGTGAGTGGCCCCTGTTCTTCTGTTATCAGTTTCTGAACCATCTCTTTGATCGAAATCTCGAGGCTGCGGCTGATTACCGTTCCCGTCTTGAGTCCATTGCGGTGGAACGTGATGGAAAAAGGCTCATTCCGGAACTTTATTACGTCGACACGGAGCACCTTGATGCCGAGCGAATGCAGCCGGGGAGCCAGCCCCGGCTTCCCAACGACAATATTCCTCTGGTTTGGGCGCAAAGTCTCTTCATCCTCGGATGCATGATTTCAGACGGACTCATCAGTCCATCTGACGTTGATCCTTTGGGTCGACACCAACCGGGGAGAGCTTCAGGGCGCACCAAGGTTCAGGTTGCTCTGCTTGCGGAGTCCGAAGAGGTGAAGGAGACCCTGAAACAAGCGCGGCTTCAAGCCGCTACACGGCAGGACGTCCTGCCACTGGAAATTCGGAGCGCCAGTGAATTATCGGTCGCCTATAGCCAGGTGGGTCGTAACGATCGGATGGGGCTGAGTGGTCGCCCGCTACGCCAGATCAGATCCCTCTCGACCGCTCGCCTCTATGTTCTGGGCGACCATCCGGTGGTCTTTATTCCACAATTCCTGAATCAGAGTGGCTTCTATCTCGCCATGGATAACCCACTTCTGGTCGAACGCATCAAGGCGGAACTTCGCTATATCAGCGACCACTGGCCAACCCCTCAGGTCCAACCCCTTCTTCTCATCGACCTTCACGTCAACATGCTCGACGGACCGGATGCGAACCTATTGCTCGGTTTTCTCTCAGACCTTGCGGCTGAAAAAGACCCGGATTTGCCAGCAAGGCTGATACACCTATCCGAATTTGCTGAAGACACGGCGTTTGAACGCATCGGAAAGCTTCATGATTTCCAGCTGTCAGATAGTAGCCTTTGCGACACCCTCAAGATGGAATCGCCAGGTCAATTCACTCAGGGGGTGCTCGAGTTTGGTGAGGCCGCACGGGGTGACTCTGATGGAACGCCATGGGACATGTTGGAAAACCATGAACTCATCGCGCGCCTAAATCTGACACGGTCCGCTTCAATATGGCTCGACATTCTGCGGATATTGCATGAACGCGAAGTCGGATCTTCAGAGTCCCTGCCTTTCTCCCTAAGTGAGGCACTGGAAGACCTTTATGTTCAGGCAGGCAACCATCACGACTGGCGATTGATTCGCGTGACCGCAGCGCTGCTGGGCAAATACGACATTAATCTTGAACAAGCTGCGACAGAAATTCTCGTGCGTCAGCATGGGTTGACCGTGGGTAAATCTTACAGTGGCAAGGCGACATTCAGGCGTCCTGCGGATTCATCTGAGTTGCTTGGAGCCATTCGAAACTTCAATCCTGGAAATCCCAGCCTTCAAATTCTGATTCAGGAATTGATCATTGCGCTCGGACTCTTGATCAAGCAGGAACCTGCTTTGTTTTCAGACCTGAATACTATTCGCGTCGGCCATATCCTGGATGTGATCATTGCGCGTGAAAAACGAGCTGCCGGAGGCTCCCTTGACCAGGCATTCGAACGAATTTTAGGTTTTGCGCCCCATCGCCTCTCCATGGCGCTTCGGGACACCTTGAAAGATTACGCAAAAAGCGAAACGGCGCTCGAAAATGCGGAAAGTTTATCGGCCAAATCAGAGCCCGCTCCCGGGTGGCTCGACGATGTCCTCATCAACACCGAGGAGCGTGAAGCGGCGGGTGAATACTGGTTCCATTGGCGCGAACAGCAAGGCAGCGTAGGGCGAGAAGATAATGCCTTTTTTGAGGGCATCTACGCCCTCCTCGGTCACTGTGAAGGCCTGATGATCGGCGGCAAGTACAACACCCACCGTCGGATCGACAGTCAAGATGTCCGATCGCACATGACCGCGGGAGAACAAACCTTCAAATTACGGATTACCCATCTTCTGGATCGCATCCAAGCGCCCGAATATCGTGAACTGACCGTCGAGGCCCTTAAGGTCCTGAGTGAATTGGTCAGGACCCATTCCGAAATCCATTTTGGCGATACCTTGGTCACCGACATCCTGATAGGGCATGCCGTCAGAATCCACTGGTGCCAGAGCCATCCAGGCGCTGAGGTTCGTTATGAGGAGGAAGTTTCAGAAGCCTGGAGCACCTTCCTCAGACAGCCGCCCTCAGTGGTTGCAGAGTCAATCGTTGGTGCCCTCTCCCATCTGAGCGCCGAAACCCGATCTGAATCCTGACCTTAATTCAGGCCGCCCCGGCAACAGCCTCTTGGGCCAAGGTCGTCACTGCAGCATAGTCACCTGCCCTGACCTTGTCGGCCGGAGCGAGCCAGGAGCCACCGACACAGGAGACATTCTTAAGGGCAAGATAGTCCCGATAATTGGAAGGCGTAATTCCTCCCGTCGGACAAAACTGAACTTGTGGAATCGGTCCTGCGATAGCTTTCAGCATCGGGATACCCCCAGCGGCCTCCGCTGGAAAAAACTTGAAAGCATCAAGACCTGACTCCATGCCGAGCATCAATTCGGAGATGGTGGCAATCCCAGGAATCAGGGGAATTCCCTCATCCTTGGCCACATTCAGCAAGCTGGGAGTCAATCCAGGGCTGATCACGAAACGTGAACCGGCTTCTCGACAGGCTTTAAACTGATCGGGTGTCAGAACCGTTCCTGCACCTACAATCGCGCCTTCAACCTCTCCGGAAATGCGGCGGATGGCATCGATTGCGACCGGCGTCCTGAGTGTAATTTCAAGCACCCTCACCCCGCCTGCAACCAGCGCACGCGCCAAGGGCACTGCAGCAGCGAGATCATCAATCACCATGACAGGAACAACCGGCCCCTGTGCAAGAATTTGTCGGGCAGTTAGGTGTTGAGAAGACATCAGATCTGGTTCTCCATCAGTCAATGACGAAAAGGTTGCTTGCACCGGTTTCAGCCGTGGTGGCGCCTAGACGGAATCCACCAAAGAGCTCACGTCCCATCCCGATGTGGTGATTATCTGCAGTGCTTTGGTCCGGAATGCGACCATTGAACTCTTCCTCATCGACCAGAATGTTCACCACCCCGGCCATGATGTCGAGATGGATGATGTCCCCATTACGAACCTTTGCGAGCGGGCCACCATTGATGCACTCGGGATACATATGAATCGCGGCAGGGACCTTGCCCGAGGCCCCGGACATTCGGCCATCGGTCAACAAAGCGACTTTGAACCCTTTGTCCTGGAGCAAACCGAGGGGTGGGGTGAGCTTATGGAGTTCCGGCATGCCATTGGATCTGGGTCCCTGGAATCGAATCACAGCAACGAAATCACGTTCGAGTTCGCCCTTGCGGAATGCCGCCAACATCTCTTCCTGGTCATCGAAGACCATAGCGGGAGCTTCGACCACATGATGCTCTTCGGAAACCGCCGAGACCTTTGAAATACCCCGGCCGAGGTTACCGCGCATCAGGTGGATACCACCGATGGGTGCAAAAGGCGCATCCACTGAACTGATGATTTCAGGACTGCGAGAAGTCGTCGGGGTTTTATCGTAGATCAGTTGGTCTGATTCGAGATGAACATCGAACGCATATTGCCCAAGGCCTTTCTCATCGCCAACAGTGAGAATATCTTCATGGAGAAGACCGTGGGACAAAAGCTGTGCGATCACAGCCTGAAGACCACCGGCATTCTGGAAATCATTCACGTCAGCCGGACCATTGGGATACACCCGGGCGATCAAGGGAATGATCTTGGAGAGATTGTCGAAATCGTTCCAGTTGATGATGATTCCCGCCATTCGGGCAATCGCTACCAGATGCATGGTGTGGTTGGTCGATCCGCCCGTTGCGAGAAGACCGATGATGGCATTGACGATCGCCTTTTCATCCACCACATGGCCGATCGGGCGGAAATCGTTTCCGGATGCTCTGAATTTGAGAATCTGGGATGCGGCCTTTGCGGTGAATTGATCACGCAGCGGAGTATAGGGATTGACGAAGGAACTCCCAGGGAGATGAAGTCCCATGATCTCCATCATCATCTGATTGCTGTTGGCCGTCCCATAGAAGGTACAGGTTCCCGGACTATGGTAGGAACGGGCCTCACTGTCGAGGAGTTCATCCCGTCCGATTTTGCCTTCGGCAAACTTCTGCCGGGCCCTCGACTTTTCCTTGTTGGTAATGCCGCTGGGCATCGGTCCTGCAGGCACAAAAATCCCTGGCAAATGACCAAATGTGAGAGCCCCCATGAGGAGACCCGGCACAATCTTGTCGCAGACCCCAAGATAAAGGGCGCCATCAAACATATTGTGGCTCAGGGAGATCGCCGTCGACATGGCAATCACATCCCGGCTGAACAGGGACATTTCCATCCCGGGAAAACCCTGCGTGATTCCGTCGCACATGGCAGGAACACCGCCGGCAAATTGGCAGACCCCCCCTTCATTGCGAATCACAGACTTAATCAGGTCTGGGGCTTCCTTGTAAGGTTCGTGAGCCGACAACATGTCGTTATAAGAAGAGACAATCGCGATGTTGGGCTTTTCTTGACCTTTAAGGTCATTTTTCTCGGCCATCTCACAGGCTGCAAACCCATGCGCGAGATTGCCACAACCCAACACTTTGCGACTTGGCCAAACCGCCCTGGAAGCCTCGATCCTCGCAAGATAGGCCTCACGCGTCTTATGACTACGATCGATGATTTCGCGGGTGATTTTTTCAAGCTTGGTATGCATTCGTCCCTCTCAAATCCGTCAATTCACGTTCCGATCCGGCCCAGTCCATTCTAGACGATGCCCGAGACTCAAACCCCCCCTCTATGAGAAACAATGGAGTCTGGGAACGACAATGACCCCATTGTCAGAAACCGTATAGCGCTCCCGGTCGGCTTCAAGATTAACCCCAATATGCATTCCCGGGGGAACCGTAACCCCCTTGTCGATGATGCAACGCTTCAGCACCGCACCTTCCCCAACCGTCACATGATCAAAGAGAATTGAATCCTCGACGGAGGCCCCATCAAGCACTCTGACCCTTGAGGAGAGGATTGATTGTTTGACATAGCCGCCCGAGATGAGAGCACCGGCGCCCAGAATCGAATCCAGCAACACGCCTTGATCTCCCGTGGATCCGGGTACCATCCGGGCTGGAGGATTCTGGCCATGGTAAGTTCGAATCCCCCAGTTCTCCTGATAGAGATCAAGTGGAGGAACGGGCTTGAGAAGATCCATGTTCGCATCGTAAAAGGCATCGATCGTGCCGACATCCCGCCAGTAATGATCCGAGGTCACTCGCCCCCGCTGACCTCCAAAGGAATAGGCAAAAACCTTTCCATTGCCAATCATTCGGGGAATGATGTCACGCCCAAAATCGTGGCTCGAACCCGCAAGATCATGATCCTCGACCAATGCATCGATCAGGATCTGTTTCGTAAAGACATAGATACCCATGGAGACCAGGGCTTCCTCGGGACTTCCTGGAATGTGCTCAGGATGTTCCGGCTTTTCATCAAAGGTCACGATCCGTGCATCCTGATCAATCCCCATCACACCAAAAGCGCTGGCTTCAGACAGAGGCACCCTCATGCAGGCCACCGTCAAATCCGCTCCATTTTCCCTGTGAGCCTGGATCATGGCCGCGTAATCCATTCGGTAGATATGATCTGCCGCCAAAATCAATGCGTCCTGCGAAGGGCTTCGTTCCAGTAGATAAAGGTTCTGATGAAGCGCGTCGGCAGTTCCTTCATACCAGGAGTCGCTGGTTCGCATTTGTGGCGGCACCATGGTGATAAATTCACCGCATTCGGGACTGAAGATCGACCAACCATCGCGAAGATGACGTTGCAGGGACTGTGATTTGTACTGCGTGAGGACCAGAATTTGTCGTAACCCGGAATGAAGGCAATTGGACAGGGTGAAATCGACCACCCGGTATTTGCCGCCAAAAGGAACGGCGGGTTTGGCCCGATCGCGGGTCAAAGGAAAAAGGCGTGACCCCTGCCCTCCAGCCAGGAGAAGGGTGAGTGTCTGGCTTGGCATCGTTAATACCCTCTGGATGTCTTTTTGGATTTATTGACGTACTTCAGGATTGCATTCCCTCTTTCCCTTAACAGGCACGAACCATACCAATGCTCCAAAATTGAGCAAAGAACTCCATTCCGCTTCGAAACTGCTTTAAAAAAAGCCACCGTTTCTCAAACGCCCTGCCATGGCGCGAAAAAACGCACCGGTTTTGGCACGAAAGCGCCCCAGATTGCATCGCCTCTCACAGACAGCGCCCCAAAGCGGCGCGGTAGTTTCTAAGTCATGTCCCCGGGAATAGAATCCCCCCTTTAGGTTGAGCTCAACCGAGGCATTTGATGCGTATCCTGGTTGTCGAGGATGATCCCCAGCTTGGGGCCAATTTGGTCGAGGATCTCTCGTGCCGAGGATTCTCTGTGGATCTTGCGACAGAGGGGGTCGATGGGGAGTTTAAAGGGGCTACCGAAATCTATGATCTGATTGTGCTCGACCTTGGGCTGCCTGGCCTTCCAGGACTCGAGATTCTCGCCCGTTGGCGTTCTTCGGGCATAACGACTCCAATCATCATCCTCACCGCGCGGGCCGCCTGGCATGAGCGGGTTGACGGTTTCAAGGCCGGCGCCGATGACTATTTGGGTAAGCCGTTCCATAGCGAGGAACTGTTTGCCCGTATCAATGCCATTCTTAAAAGAACCCATGGCCACAGCCCTGGGCCTCTCTGCATTCAAGGCATCGAGCTCGATGAGGATACCCAGCGCATTCGAATTGATGGTGGCGGCTGGATTGAGCTCTCCGGCACAGAATTTCGCATGATGCGGGCCTTTATGCTGCACCCGGGGCAGATCCTTTCAAAAACGCATCTCAGCGAACACCTGTTTCGATCGGACAGCGAACCCGACAGCAATATTATCGAGGTCTACATTACAAAGCTTAGGCAAAAAATCGGTCATGAACGGATTCAGACACGCCGTGGTCAGGGTTACGTCTTGGTTCAGGCATCATGATTACGCTTAGAGCTCGTCTTAATATCGGCCTTGGGGTCATCCTGGTGTCCGGTTTTGGCCTGCAATGGGCATTGCGTAGTGAAGCCCTCCCTGTGATCAGCGAATCACAAATGGTCTCCCGACTCGATGCCGACATTGAGGATATTCGCGAGTCGCTATCGCTCGATGCGGAAGGAGAAATCCGGTTTGATCCCGATCGGCAACTGCCCTTTTATCGAAGGCTTCACTCCGGTCATTACTACGTCATTGAAAGCCCACACCAACGTATTTCCTCACCATCGCTCGGGGATACATTGTTAGCCACGGTGCGTCTTGATGAACGAAAACCCAAACGTTGGCATACCAACGGACCGGAAAATCAAGCGTTGTTGATGCTCACGCGGGGGCTTGATCTGAAAGGCATGCCGATTCAGATTTCCGTTGGGGAAGACCAGACCATTTTGAACCGGCACATCACTCAAATTGGAAGCCTGATGCTGATGCTGAACGGCGCCATCATCTTCCTCGCCCTGGTGTTGCAGTGGATCTTTGTTCGAAACGCCCTGAGTCCATTCGTCTTCTTGAGAAGAGAACTGGCCAGCATTGCCGCCTCTGCTGAATTCATGTCCGAGGGATCTGCCGTTGACCTCATGCGAGCAAAGGAAATCAAAAAACTGGTCGATCTGATTCATCAACGCCTGGATCGATCTCGCAACGCCATCGGCAATCTGGCGCATGCCCTTAAAAACCCCTTAACGATTCTGTTCCGTCTAGCCGAGGATCCCTCGCTTTCTGGGAACGCTCCCGTTAGAGAGGCTCTTTTGACCAACACCAATATCATGTTGAAAATTGTTGAAGGAGAATTACGCCGTGCTCGCGTTGCAGGCATTGGTCCTGCAGCCCATTGCTTCAATCCCAAAGAGGAGGTCGAAGCTCTCGTCAAGGTCATCCGCTCGATGTACCACGAACGTAGCCTGAGCTTTGACATCCACGTTCCAGATATCAGTCTCCATCATGATCGACATGATTTCATGGAGTTACTGGGTAATTTGGTTGATAACGCCGCCAAATGGACACGCCATCATATCGATATCACGATAAAACTCACCGGAACTGATCTATTAATCATTGTTGAAGATGATGGTGATGGCTGTGATGAAGCCAAAATGCTGGAATTGCTTCAACGCGGTGCCCGTCTCGATGAATCCAGGGGCGGACATGGCCTCGGGTTATCGATTGTGAAATCCCTCGTAGAACAACACGGCGGAAGTATCCAGTTCGCTCGGTCGAATCATCTAGGGGGACTGAAAGTCATTACTCGTCTGAAAGAAAGCGAATATCCGCTCAAAGATTAAGGTTCAGTTAAGGTTGGAGGATTAAGATTTGCGTCAATCCATCAGACTTCAAATGGATCTCCTCTGAAGAGCCCGTCGGTTTCAAACCTTCGGGCTTTTTTTTAATCCCCGCTTTCGTATGTATTAATTGGCAGTTCGGTCAGTTAGCGATTCACTTGGTCCCGCAGAAGATCGCGGATTTCCTGCAGGAGGAGGACCTCTTCTGAGACTGGAGCCACTGGCGCCTCCGCTTTCTCTTTCCGAAGAGTCAGAGCCATCAGCTTGTTAACGGGTTTCACAATCACGAAAAAGACCACAACCGATGTGATCAGGAAGCTGAAAACAGCCCCGATGATAATTCCGACATCGAGTTCAATCAGCTTATTCACCAAGTGTGTTTTGACTTCTCCACCGGGCAGCTTTTCACTGACCTCGACCATCCGATTCATAATGGGAATCGTGAGCTTCGGAGACGGCCCTCCTCCCGCGAGCGCAATTAAAGGCTCGACAATCCCCTTGGTGAACGCGGTCACGATCGACGTAAAGGCAGCACCAATAATGACACCCGTCGAAAGGTCCACCACATTGCCTTTAAGAATGAATTTCTTGAACTCTTCGATCATGGGTCCTCTCCAAAAATAAATTCTGTTTGTATTTTCCGGTGACCTGGACTCACAGATGACGTATTGACTGACTAGAATATAGCCTCAGCCCACTTACGATCCATCATGCCCCAATCTATGAAGCTTCTCGTCACCCTGAGCCTCCTTACGGCTTTTCTACTGAATGGCTGCGCTTCATTCAATACGCCCCCCCCGGCATGGAACATCAAGGAAATCAAAACCGCGCCATACGTAAATCGCGTCAATCGGTCGCCGGATTATCAGTCATTGAGCACGTACTTGTCCCAAAAGGGTCTGTCGCTTTCCATTCTGGAGCAAGACTCTGACTCGGCGCGCGGTGCGCTGGCAGGTATCTATGCTGACGGGCTTTACTACAACTTTACCGACGAAGACACAGCCCGGCATATTCGAGAAAGAACGGGCAGCCTCATGAGTGAGATTCTTGGCGGTCTTGAAGGGCCCTCCGATTGGGTCGTCGGATATTGCATCGATTTCTCAAACGGAATCGCCAACGTCGATATGAGCTCCATCAAGGCCGACCTTTATTACAGCCTTTCCTATATGTCAGCATCCCATCTGGCTGCCCGTCCGCACAACCTTAAGTCCTGCGATTCAGATGGTGGCATTACTCCGATGTATCGTGGCAAGGCCCGACTGACTGCGACATTTGATGGGGCCAAGACAGGTTACACAGTCGTCAATCCTGCAAAACCACTGCGCGAAATTGAACGCTTTGATGTGACCTTGAGTGATCTCACCTACCAGGCTGCCGAAATCATTCTCACGGATCGAAATCTGCTCGACGCACTCCGAAAGGCAACCGCCACACTGGCTGACCGGCCATCAAAGCTGAATCAGGATGATGCCAAGGCTCTATGCACCCAACTTAAGTTGGGTAATGCCACGTCAGCTTTCAAAGAATGCGTCCAAAAGCTGTCTGGAACCTGAATCTACTGGACTGACTGCTCACCACTGAAGAAATCCGCCACCTGCGACTCCAGCCAATATAGGGGCCGCCATGGGTGTTCACCCCCAACAAATCCAACATGCCCACCTCTGCGACTTGACTGGATTCGAACGCTACCGCCATGTTCACCGGGCTTTGGCAAAACGTCAGGGGTCAGGAAAGGATCATCCAAAGACTGAATAATGAGCGTCGGACGCTCTATCGCACGAAGGTAGCCAAAACTACTCGACTGTTCATAGTAATCTGCGGCACTCTTGAATCCATAGAGCCTGGCCACGACGCGATCGTCGTAGTCCCAAAACGAGGTCACAGCGTCAAGCGGTCCCAAAGTGGCCAGTCGATCTGCGTCCTCATCGAAGCCATTCTCTCGAAGAAAAAAGGTCTTCATAATCAAGTACTCCTTGAGTTCCTTGATCAGTTGATTCCGATAGAGCCGAGACAATCCGGAATCGAGGCGAGTGGCACAGAGTGCCAGTTTAATTGGGGCTGATACGGAAACGGCAGCTTTGATTCCTGAGCAAGAACCTTCTTCACCCAGGTATTTGAGAAGGACGTTACCGCCGAGCGAAAATCCGACGGCCCGAAGCGCCGTTTCAGGCTCCTTGAATTTGAGCCATTGAATTAGATAGCGCAAGTCTTCCGTATCGCCCGAATGATAGGCTTTCCACGTCCGATTGGGGGATCCGCCACATCCCCTGAAATTCAGGGCCACGCTTCGATAGCCACATAAAGCCAGGGCTGATTGCATGCCAATGATGTAGGGCGATCGTGTTGATCCGGTCAACCCGTGAAGTAGGACCACCAACGGACGATGTTGCTCCGCATGCCAATCAAGATCGAGAAAATCGCCATCCGGCGTTTCAATCCGCTCCCGGCGGACCTCGATCGGAGGGCATTTCCTGACAAGCGGTTGCCACAGTGTCTGCAAGTGGGCTCCGGGAAGCCACCAGGGTGGTTCAAACATCGGTTTGCTTCCTCTTCTTATCTCCAAATCCCTATCCCTTTGTAAATCGCGACCTCCGGAAGTTCAGAGGGAACGCACGCACTCTGTCAATCGTCATTTAAGGTATGCAGGAACGCCAGGAGATCATCAATTTCTCCCGGGGATAAGCCCAAATGGCCCAGTTCATCATGGTTCATATTGCGTTCCATCTCCGCCTGAGGCCAACACTTCATCTTTCGGGCCTCTTGTTCAGTGGCCCAAGCGTTGGCGCACTCAGGAAGAAGATCGCGCGTGTTGTAAAATTCGATCACTGCCCTGAGCGTTTTGAAATATCCGTTGTGCATGTAAGGGCCGGTTTTTTCAATGTTCCTGAGCGTCGGAACTTTGAATTTTCCATCCTGGGATTCATCCTGGACCGTCGCGCCCAGCCCTTTGTCGATAAAAGACCACCCTTCCGGATTTAAAGGCGACGGTAACGCATAAAAGCGATTTTCAACATTTCGGGGTACCCCAATATTGTCATAGCTAAAATCCGTAAAAAGCGGGCGCTGTTTCCCATCAGGACTTGGCTTATTGGGGTGACAAGCCGCGCAATTACCCTTGTCTTCACGCTCAAAAACCTCACGCCCACGGTTTTCCTGTGGGGTCAGCA
Source organism: Pseudomonadota bacterium (assembly GCA_039795615.1). Classification (GTDB taxonomy): domain Bacteria; phylum Pseudomonadota; class Gammaproteobacteria; order Methylococcales; family Methylococcaceae; genus UBA6136. The sequence goes on along the minus strand of JBDKLO010000149.1, from coordinate 1,501 downwards.
CAGCCTGTCCCTCCAGATATCGGTCATATCGGGAATTAAAGGGGGCAAAACGTGCCGTTCTCTCAAAGGCCTGTATGGCATCTCCCACCTTGCCGTAGGCCTTGGCCGGACGATCAAAGATACGAGCCCCGTAAACCCTGATGAATTCCTTGGCATAAGGCCCCTTTTGAATTTTCCCAACAATGACCGACAGATCCTCGTTGTTCATTTCAAGGTGTCCAAGAAAAGGTTTCAGTGCCTGAGCGGCTTGACTGTCCTCTCGACCATCCCAGAATTGCCCCCCCACCCAGGTACTGCCGGCTTCATCCCAATGTAGCTTGGGCGATGGACTGCCATAAAGGATGGTCGGCGTGTTTCTTGGGACAAAACGACCAGATACCGCACCTTCTGACGTGGATCTCTCCGCATCAGGATCGGTGAAGTCTCGAGTACTCGAATGGCATCCGGAACAGGATTGTCCCTCGGGTGTAGAGAGTCTAGTGTCCTCAAAAAGGAGTTTACCGAGCGATTCCTTTCGTGTGAGGGCCCTTTCAGCGTGGCTTCCCAGGCTGACTGATAGGAGTACTAAGGCTGAGAGGGATCTTAAGGGTCGTCTCATCGCGGGGGTCATAACGAGGTCGTGTTTGCGAATGTTTCTCATTTAGAGATATTATGGCTTCATATTCTCATTTGCAAACCATTCTCACCTGAGAGGCGTTCGTATGCGTACACTCACATCCCCGACCAGAAGAATCGCCAAAGTTCTCCTGGTCTCAACCGTTCCATACATGATGTTGGCACCGTTATCGACGGCAGAGGCGAAAAAAGCACAGTCCAAGTCGCAAGAGCTTGACGCAATGTGGCGCATCATCGAGAAACAACAGAAGCAGATCGAAGAACTCACTCGCAAAGTGCAGGTTCAAGCACAAGGCGCGGCCGAGGATCAGGAGAGCAAGGCCACCACCAAGATTGCCTCGAGTGGAGTGACTGAGTCCAATCCGACGAAGGACACGTCAAGTCCAGCACCCGTCAAAAGCGGGAAAACAGAGACCGAACGTAAAACCGATATTCTGGCTTCAGAAGTTGAGAAACTGAAAACGCAGTTACATATTCCTGATAAACGCGAATACAAGACCGAGTATGGTCTTGGTCCCGCAGCATCAGGCGTATATCGAATAAACCGAGGCCTCTCCATCGGCGGATACGGCGAATGGGTCTATAGCAACTACAACCAGGGAGTTAAATCAACCATCGATAACACCCGTGCGGTCCTCTACGCCGGTTACAAATTCAATGATTGGATTCTGATGAACACCGAGTTTGAATTTGAGCATGGAACCACTGGAGAAGGTGCCGAGAACAAAGGTGAAGTTTCAGTCGAGTTCTCTTATCTGGACTTTATGCTGAAGGACTATGCCAATGTCCGCACCGGCATGATGCTGGTCCCCATGGGGTTCATCAATGAAATTCATGAAGGTCCAACCTATCACGGCAACTACCGACCACAGGTCGAGCAGGTCAT
>JBDKLO010000148.1:0-8499 GCA_039795615.1 Pseudomonadota bacterium | reverse complement strand
GATTCGAGGGCAAGCAGGGCAGGCCACAAGGCTTCTGGAAAGGAATAGTTGTAGTGCAGCCCTGCAATGGCCTGCATGGTGCGACCATAGCGCCAAGCGAGGCCCTGACGATAGACATGCTTCATCGTGCCGATGTTGGATGTTCCGTAGCGGGCAATGGGAATACTCTCGTCCCCCTGAATGCCTATCGGCATTGAGGTTGCCAGGAGAACCTCATCGCCCAGATGGCCAAGCACAAACCGATGAATGTCAGACAGCGCATTCAGGGTCAACTCGGCCTCATTGAAGGCCGGTGTAATGAGCTCGATGAGGGCCTCTGAATAATCCGTTGTGATGTGCGGATGGGTCAGAGCAGAACCGAGGCTTGAGGGATGCATCGTCGTTGCAATGCGTCCTGTGGCATCAAGGCGGAGACTTTCCTTTTCGAGGCCCTTGAGTCCACCCCGAAGCAATGGAATCAGGCCGGCGCTAACGAGCCGGTCAAAGCGAGTACTGAATGACATGAAATAGGCCGATGAAAGTGAGCTATGCGCCGGAGCGCAAGACTCACCAGCTGAAGAGTGTCCAGCGGTTGATGTTCATTCCGCGGGTATTGTCGTTGTGCATGGAGTCCAACGTGCCGTCACGGTCCTTGTCGACCCAAGCGTAGGGGAACCCGATTGAGGGATTCACCTTGATCATGTAGACCTGACCGTTTTCCCGATGCTCCTCGATCATCTCATCGCCGCGACGAATAATCGTCACATCAGGCTCCATGGGCCTTCCGCTTTCGACAGGCGCAGGGAGGTCTGGCTGATCCAGTGGGATCATTGCCGCCTGACCGGGATCCGAGGGTTCGGCCTGTACCGGCAGGATAAATGTCAGAAGTCCGATGACCAGAATCCGCTTCATGCTCAATCTGTGCGTGGGAACATTTAATTAACCTGTTAATGATATTACATTAGAGGGCCTGATGGGTTTTCTATCCCCATGACCTTCCGTTGAGACCTGAAACCACCATGGATGATCAACAACTGCTTCGCTACAGCCGCCATGTGCTGCTGCCTGAAATTGACATCGAAGGGCAGGAGAAACTTCTTTCCAGCCGGATTCTGATCGTCGGTCTGGGAGGACTTGGCTCACCTGCGGCGATGTATCTGGCCAGTGCAGGGATCGGTCGGCTGATTCTTACTGATGACGATACCGTTGATCTCAGCAACCTTCAGCGTCAGATTCTCCACGGAACGCCGAATATCGGTCAGAAGAAGACAGACTCTGCAGCCTCTGTACTCACCGCACTCAATCCTGATCTTGAATATGAGTGGATTGATCAGCGTCTGGATGAATCGGGGCTCCAATCCGTGATGGAACGCGTGGATGTTGTTCTGGACTGCTCGGATAACCTTTCAACTCGCTTTTTGATCAATCGGGTGAGTGTTCGAACCGGGACAGCCCTCGTGAGCGGGGCGGTTATTCGTTTTGAAGGCCAGATTGCCGTATATGACCCTGCGAGGCCGGATAGTCCTTGTTACAATTGCCTCTATCAGGATATTGGCGAATCTACGGATTCCTGTAGCCGAAACGGTGTCATCGCGCCATTGCCGGGCGTGATTGGCAGCATGCAGGCTCTTGAAGCCATCAAGTATCTGGTCAACCCGGAGGCGGCGCTGACCGGGCATCTCCTGATCTTTGATGCATGGCGGCTGGAATGGAATCGGCTGCGTCTTCGAAGGAACCCGGATTGTCCGACCTGCGGGCGGACGAACTGAATCCACCCAGAACCCAAGGTCCAGTGATCACCCGCCATGAGCGAAGCACCGACTAACGACCAGCAGGGCGTTCCTGTTCCGGATTCTGTCACCAGATCCCGGCAAAAGTACATGATCTGGACGCTGGCCGTCCTGATCTTCCTGTTCTGGGACGATGTTCTTAGCATCACCCTTCACGTTCTCCACATCCTGCTCGAGTATCTCGAACTCGTCACGGAAGAATTACTGATCCAACTCTTTCATCTGGAAGAGCATGACGGGCAGATGTATACCGCCTGGCTTGGTCTCATTGCCTTTGTCACGATCAGCACTTGGCTTTACATCACGATTCGACGGAAGATCCGCGCGAAGTTTAGATCTTGGGCCTATTTCAGATCCTGGGTGAAAATTCATGCCCGCGAACACTGGATCAGCCTGACCGCCATTACGGTTTTCTATGTGATGTACCTCTTTTTCCTTTAGTCCGAGGGACTCATCTCCCACCGAACTAATTCTTTTCCACCCTCTGAAGCAAGCGATTTATGAGCGATTACAAGAAATATATCTGCACAGCCTGTGGCTGGATTTATGACGAAGAATTGGGGGACCCGGATTCAGGGCTCGCACCCGGTACACGCTATGAGGATATTCCGGACGATTGGTATTGCCCTGAATGTGGGGTCGACAAGACCTATTTCGATTTGATGGACTAATTCGGACTTTCGGGAGGCGTCGACTTCCGGGCAATCATGCGCCGCACTAAAGGCGCATAGTCACGATTAGCCCTCGATGCCTCCTTTTCGAGATCTGCTTTCAGACCGTTGAGCATCGTCAACATCGCCTGATGTTCAGTAGCGGTCGCTTCCAAGATCCCTGAGACCTCTTCCCCCGCCGCCTCGAGTGCCTGCCTGACACCACTTCGAAGCCCCTTCAGGGCACTGGCCTCAACGGAGGGACGGAGGCGGCTATAGACAAACCAGGGTGCGAGCCAGGCCAATCCAATCAAAAGCACGGTATGGACCGCAAAATCAGTTCCTAGATAATCGAGATGCTGGGTGGCACTTTCGTAGTACCCCATCACGACCTGATAGGAAGCCCAACCGAGCGCTAGGGAAGGCAGGAGAATGCTCAGTAACCCCGCAATCCGCATGGCGGTGCGCTGAAAGGCGTTTCCTGGAAGGGCCAGAGCCTGCCGAAGTCGCAGTTGACCCCGCTGCACGACCTGCTTTCCTGTGTTTTCGACAAAGGGCTTTAGGCCGTTCTTCAGGGGCCGTGGCGGCAAACCGCGCTCTCCAGTCGCCACAAGAAGTTGCGCCAGCGTGTCTTGAGCGCGGCCTGTGGCCCATTCGTCCCAAATGACGGGCAAGGTCTGAGGTGAAGTACCACCTTCTTGTGATGGACTCTCAGCGACCTTGTCCGTGATTCGAGCCGTCAGCATTCTGACCAGGGCAATCAACGTCCATTCCATCCCCTCCAGGAGGTCATGGAGTGCTTCATCCCAGATCGATTGCCAACGCGGCAAGAGGTTTCGATAATCTTCATGGCCACCCATGGCCATCTCAAAGTCTGTGAGGACCTCACGAAGGGCATCCAGTCGGGCAATGCCCGCATGAGCCTCAAGCTGGGCCATCAGATGCTGCGAGGAAATCTCCCCCAAAACCCGCTCAAGCTCGCCTAATTCAGATCGGGACGCCAAAGCGTCGTTCACGGATTTGGCAATGGTTTTAAGAACGATCGGGTCAGGAAATCCGGCTTCGGTCAGAAGCCGTCGGAAGTCTTCAAATTGAACAGCTTCCCCGCGATCCCATTGATTCAGAACGAAGATCCAGGCGTGGTCCCCGCCATACTCCTTCAAAAGCCGCCACCCTTTATCGTCCCGGTACCGCTCGGGGCTCACCACGTAGATCACCACGTCAATGTGGGGAAGCCAATCAAGGACGATGGATCGATTAGCGGCATCAACACTGTCGATGTCCGGCATATCGATCCAGAGGATCTGGCGAGTCGACTCGTTGGCATGTCTCGCCATTCGGACATCGTTGATCGGAAGATCATTCGGCAGTTGCCGAAACTCGACCGATTCATGCAGGAAGATGGATACTTCACGGCTCGTCGGACGCTCTATACCGGTCCGGGCGATTTCCTGACCCGCCAATCGGTTAAGAAGGGAGCTCTTGCCAACGCCCGTACCCCCGAAAAACGCAGCGGTCAGGGGACGATGTGCGTCGGGATTGAAGAGGCTTCCAGGATTGCGGATGGCGACTTGCTCGTAGGACAAAAGATCCTGAGAGGAAAGCCATTCATCCTCTACTGCTCGTCGAAGGAAGGCATCCAGATCAGGCGAAGTCCCCGCCCAGTTTGCAGAGGTGTCCTGTCCCATGTCTATTTCAGCGAGGAGGCCGCTTCGAGTTGTTCTGAAGAAATTCCAATCCGCAGGCCCGGATCAATGGCATCGGGAATGGTCGCCAACGGGCCACAAAGGGCGGTCTGAAACAGTGCTTTGACGGCATCCAGTTGTTTTCGCTTGAGCTGCTCCTGAGCGCGGTTCATGAAATGACCCAAGGCACTTTCGGCAAGGATTGAGGTCATCGACAGAATGGCAGGCGCAATCACAAAGTCCTGAACCCCGATCCCACCGGTATGAAGAGCAACACCCAGAGCTGCTGCATCGGTTGTGACCCGGGTGGCCCGAAGACTATTGAGAACGACGGGATGCTCCTCAAGATGGGCATATAGACTTCGAGCGGTCGACTCGATTTCAGGACGGAATTCAATGACATAGTCCTGAGCCGCCTGGTCAAAACGGCCCAGAATGGATGCCCTGCGATTTCCGAGCAGTTGGCTGAGTCCACCCCGCCAGCGCTGTTCGGCAATGTCCTTGGACTGCTCGAGCAAAAGCTCTTCCGACAGTTGGATCAACGCATGTTGTGCCAATTGATGAAGGACAGCCCGCTCAACACCATCGACCTGCGTTTCTCTTCCACTTGCGGCCCGCCCAAGTCGTGTCAACTGTCGCATCGGCCAGGTCACGACCCGACGTGCCGCATGCAGTGCACTGCCAATCCCTGGGACCTCCAGCAAGGTCAGGAGCTCGGCCAGTGCGCGTTGAAAGGTCTCATAGTGATTGGGATGATGAAGGTAATCCCGTTGATACCGATCGATGCAATCGACCAAGAGGGCATCCAGACGTTCACCCCATTGATGGGTCAATCGGTGTTCGGCTTGAATGGGCTGAATCCACGACGTCCAGTAGGTATCAATGAGACGCTGCGCCGCCCCTTCGCGTCGACTCACGGCCGCCCTAAGTTGCGCCACCCGGGGCCTGAGCAGGGACTGGATGTCCGTTGGTGAAGAATCCCGACAATAGGGGATCGTCGTGATCTCCACAAACGGGTCCTTTCTAAAGGCCGCCCACTTCAGGCGGACAGACTCCAACAGGGCGGCCTCCGATTCAGGATCGGTTTTGTTGATGACAAGTAACGTCGGTTGCGCGAGGGGTTCGATCAGGCGCAGGAATTCCCAAACGGTGAGATCTCCATATTTGTCCTTGCTGACAATGAGGACGATCACATCAACGAGGGCGGCAATCCGTAGAACCGAATCTTGATATCGATTGGATGCGACCGAGTCAAAGTCAGGCGTATCCCAGAGAATGACACCTTCAAGAAAGTCGGGCATCCGACTGGCTTCACCGAGATCAAAGCCAAAAGCATTGAGATCCGACGGCGAGAGTGAATGAGAGGGGACCCGTTGGCATCCTTCAAAATACTGTCCGAGACGATCCAGCCATCCAGGTGATCTGGGTGCAGAAAAACCCTGTGGGTGAACCGTAAAACCTGCAAGGGGACTCGGGGTCGCCAAAGGGAGACCGGATAGCCAATTGATCAAGGAACTTTTACCCGACTGGGTCGGACCGAAGACCCCCAAATGAAGGGGTTCAGCAGGACCTATCAGCTGAAGAGACTCTCGATAGAGAGCCGCCTCTGCCAGTGTCAGGCTTTGGAGGAGGGAAGGGAAGGTAGCCTTGATTTCTGGATCACGATCTCCCGCTTGTTCAAAGGCCTTCGTGTAGCGCTGACGCAGGAGACGAAGAAATGAAAGCATGGACGTGAAAGGGCCTGAATCGGGAGAAGTCCTTTCAGGATTGTACACGATGGCATTCCGTGAGCCGTGGTTGCTCATACGCTGGGAAGACGGAATTTACGCACGATCCAGATGGCCATGAACGGGATCAAAAGTCCCAGCAGGGTGGATACGATCAAGAGGTGACCCAGTTCCTGGTAATTGGCCGGCATCGTTTCAAGACCACTGACCGGATCGCGTATTTCCCGCGTTACGGTATAGATCTTGTTGAGATACTTGGTTAGGAGTTGACTGAGCGCCAGTGACAAGTTGGTGAAGGAGGCCATGACAGCAAAGAACGTGGCCTTGAGATGATTCGGCGCCGAGTGAGCAATCCAGGCCAGCATCGGAACCATGGCGATCTGCCCCAGAGGTGACTCCAGTGCGGTATCTACAATGGCGATGAATCGCGCATCGACGATGCCGTTGGTCAGTCCGGCGGTCCAGTGATGAAAACCGTAATACATGGCAATGGTCGGGACGGACAGGATCGTCCCGACAAGAGTGAGAAAGGCGACAATGGAAGAAACGGGTTTCTCCGCCATTTGCCGTCTAAAAAGAAACAGCCCCGCAAGACTTAAAACGCTCCCAATGAGGGAGAGCCGTGCCATGAAGGATTGATCAAATCCGAGGGAATCGATCATCCACCAACTGGATCCTGGACCCGGAGAGGGGACGGCTCGAAAGAAGAAAATCAGAATGGCAGTTCCCAAAAGAACATTACGAGCATCGCTTTGCATCTCACGCGAAATGCGGATCATCAAGGCGATGATCACGGTCGATGAAACCAGAAAGATCAATTCCTGTCCGTAGGTGAAATTGGCAATCCCGATCCCAATCGAAGCCAATGCAAAGAACAGTCCTCCTCCCAAGATCCACCAATTCGGATGGGTCTCAGTGGTGGGTTCCCGCATCAAGGATTCGATCTCGTGGCGGGTATACCCGAGCCGTATCAGTTTGCGCCGATACTGATATCGAAGGACAACAGCCAAAATCACGCCAAGGCAGGAAATGACCGGAATACACAGCGCCATCTCATAGAGTCTGAGATAAATGCCGATCTTTTCCAGTTCCTGAAGCCCTTCAACGCCTGCAAACATATAGACATTGACCAAGGCCACCAGCAGGCTCCCCACAATAGTGGATACCCGACCCAAGGTTTGCATTGTGGAATGCATCAGTCGTTGCTGAGCATCGGTGAGAATTCGGCCATCACTATCGGTTCCTGGAACCGCTTCGACGGTCATCGCATCGGCGACCACATCCTGGATGACATAACCAACGGGTGCCAAAAGCACACTGATGACATACCAGGTGCCGGCGGGAAGATAGGTTTCCATCATCGGGCGGTCCGCCAGAAGACCGACCATGATGCCCAGGCTGACCGCAATCATGCTGGCACCCAGAATGACCAGAAGACCCTTAAACCGCCAGATCAGGTCCACCAGATGGCCAATGGGCAGCTTAAGCGTCCAGGGCAACATCGCCCAAAAGGCCAGACCCGCTAGAAATTCAGCGGTGAGCCCCAAATACTCCTTGACGAAAAATGTCCCGACAATGCCGGTCAGTCCGGATATTCCGGCCGCGAGGTAAACCATCAAGGGGGGGAGATAGCTGAGTCGAAGCTCTCGGGCTAATTCCAAAAAGTGACGATCGAGCCACTGTACGATGGAAAAGAGGGAAGTGGGTTTGTTCGAGTCGCGATGGATGCGCATGAGGGCTCAGCTTCAATAAACCAGCCTCGATTGTATCGGACTCCGAAGGCCCGGTTCTATTAACCGGGCCATTTTGGGATCTTGAACCGAAGAAGACTCCGGCTTTAAGGCATATTACCAGCCGGTATCCGTATCAGAGGTTGCGCCAATCTGATGGATGGTGAGATCCGCGCCATTGAATTCTTCTTCACGATCAAGACGCAGGCCGACCATCCACTTGATGACACCATAGGTCAAAAGACCGCCCACCAGTGCAATGACAATCGCGAGACCCGTTCCGAGGAGCTGCGAGAAGAAGGCCACTTTTCCAAGCCCACCCAGCGATTGAAGACCCAAGACGCCTGCAGCAACGCCGCCCAAAGCGCCACACAGACCATGCAGCGGCCAAACCCCGAGGACATCGTCAATCTTCCAGCGGTTCTGCGTCAGGGTAAACATCTTGACGAACATCCAGCCGGCAAATGCCCCTAAAAAGAGGGCACCGATCGGATGCATGACATCTGAACCTGCACAGACGGCAACGAGACCTGCCAGGGGCCCATTGTGGACAAAGCCGGGATCGTTTCGGCCGGCAACCAAGGCCGAGAGGGTTCCACCGACCATGGCCATGAGAGAGTTAACGGCCACCAGACCGCTGACCGCATTAAGGGTCTGAGCAGACATCACGTTAAAACCGAACCAACCGACCGTCAGGACCCAAGCGCCCAAGGCAAGAAAGGGGATGCTGGATGGCGGGTGAGCCGCAATGCCGCCTGATTTTGAATATCGACCACTCCGGGGCCCCATCAGGACGACAGCAACCAGTGCAATCCATCCGCCCATGGCATGCACCACAACGGATCCGGCAAAGTCATGGAAGGGCGCACCAAATTGGGCTTCAAACCATGCCTGAATCCCGTAATGATTATTCCAGGCGATTCCTTCGAAGAAGGGGT
>JBDKLO010000147.1:0-9937 GCA_039795615.1 Pseudomonadota bacterium | reverse complement strand
CCTTTTCACGCAGCGCTTTCAAGGTATCTTCAAAGGACTGATGGCGGTTGTGCTTGAGAAGTCCATCCCAATTGGCCACGACCATGACAGTGTCATAGTGATGGGTCTCGAGATGTTCGATAACCCGGTGTGTGATATCGGGGCAGTGAGGATACTCCCGGAGGGAAAAGTCGATGAAGGGAGCGCACGCCATGGCTGTCAGTTGCGTAATCTCGGCATGGTCTTTCCAATGCGCAGCAAGCCCGGGATAGAGCTGCGCAGCATAGGAGTCCCCCCACAGAAGAACATGTTTCTTATGGCCCTCAGCGACAGAGGAGGGCGGGGCAGTCTCGAAGCAGTCGGGAGAAAAATCGGAAAATGTTTGATGATCAAGCAGAAAACACTCACCAAAACGCCACCCTTTGGGGAAGGGCGGTTTTTCAATCGAGAGTTCGATGGATAGTTCGGGATAACGCAATGGGAATCCCTTGGTCCTGGAGAGCGTGACGCCGGCTATCGCAATACCGATGGCAAAACCGAGAATGGCTATCGCCCGAAGCCCATCAATCTCTGGACGATAAGCGAGATGAAGATGCGGCCTTGATGAGCGATCCATTGAGTGATTCCACATGATGTGGATTCACCAATGTTGCTGCAGATGAAACCCTAGGCATAAGGTTGCTTCCGAATGGAGTAACGAAATTGAATGAATCAAACAAAAAGGGATCATTTAAAAAGGGGGGCGGTCAATAGAGGATCTGAACTCTGGCTAAATCTATCGATGCATACGACTTTACATAATATACATTATACGCAGTGCGTTCCGGGATTGACCCTGCTGGTTCTGTGCCTATTTCTTGATAAGGTGATACAATCGCGAACAGTTATCATTTAGAAGTACCACTTATGCAGTGTGATCTGAATCATCTCCTGGATGGCGAGTCTGGATCCATCGTCGATATCGATGCGGATGAAGCGCTGTATCACCGACTTCATGCCTTGGGATTCAGAACAGGACGTTCCATTACGGTGCTTCGTCACGGCATTCTCAAAGGTCCGCTTCAGGTGGCACTCGGCACCACTCAAGTCATTATCCGTCGTAACGACGCAGCGAAGATCACTGTCAACAAAGCCGCATGAGGAAAGTTGCACTGATCGGCATGCCGAATACCGGCAAGTCGACTTTCTTCAATCGAATCACCGGATCCTCAGCACGGGTTGGCAATTGGCCTGGAGTCACGGTCGATTTGATGACGGCCAAGGTCATTCTGGGTGATGTCTATACCCAGGTCATCGATCTTCCGGGCATCTATAGCTTCCATGGTTTCTCGGAAGACGAAAAAGTCGTCCGTAACTTCATTGAAAAAAATCCCGTCGATCTGATCTGCGTCGTGGTGAATGCGACGCAAATTGATCGGCAGTTGTCTTTGGCGCTGCAGGTCAAAATGCTCGGGCTTCCCGTCATCATTGTGATCAACATGGCTGATGAGGCTCAGCGTCATGGGATTGAGATCGACAAGAATCAACTTGAATCCACGCTGGGGGTGCCAGTTGAACTCATAAGCGCCAAATATGGCGCCGGAATGGATGCTGTGGCTCGCTCCATCGCCAAAGTCCTCAAGCGAAATGACGATCGAGTATCGGCGGATCTCAGTAAGGCGTTTGACGAAGATCGGCGTATCGAAAATGAGGCGTCACGCGTTCTGGATATGGCGGTTAAATTTCCCATTCGCCTTGAAGAAGATGCCACTGCACGCATCGATCGCGTTGTCCTTCACCCTTGGTTTGGGTTGCCGATCTTTTTTGCGCTGATGCTGCTCTTGTTCGAGTTCATTTTCAGGCTAGGCAAACCCATGCAGGACGCTGTTGCCTGGGTTTTGACGCAGGTTCGTGAACAGGGCCTTGATCTTTGGATGGTCGATGTTCCTCCCTTGATCAAGGGCCTCTTGCTGGATGGCATCTATAACGGTGTCGGAACTGTGGCCGCCTTTGTTCCCATCATCATTCTTTTTTTCCTGATGATGACCTTGGTCGAAGACAGCGGCTATCTCTCCCGTGTCGCTTATCTCATGGATACGCTCATGTCACGACTGGGTCTAGATGGCCGAAGTTTTGTGATGTTGCTGATGGGGTTTGGCTGTAACGTCCCTGCCCTCATGGGAACCCGGGTCATGCGCTCCAGAGCCTTGCGTCTCCTGACGATGCTGGTCATACCGTTTTCACTCTGTTCCGCCCGTCTTCAGGTCTTTTTGTTCCTGACAGGCGCCCTTTTCTCAACGACCAGCGCGCCTTTGGTGCTGTTCAGTCTTTATCTTTTGAGCTTTGCTGGTGCCATTTTGACGGCTTTTGTTTTCAAAGGTCGGTATGTCAGTAACGAACCCTTTGTCCTGGAATTGCCCCCCTACCGTTTACCAACCCCCCGTCAGGTCATGATGCGCGCCTGGTTGGAAGTGCAGCACTTCCTGGTACGCGCGAGCAAGTTCATCACTGCGGGTGTTGTTGCTGTTTGGTTGTTGACCAACCTTCCCCCAGGGTCTGTCCCTAACAGCCCGGAAACTTTTGCGGGTCACATCTCCGACTGGCTCTCCCCTGTCCTTTCGCCGATCGGGATTGATGCACAACTCGGCCTAGCGCTCATCTTTGGCTTTGTCGCCAAAGAGATCGTTGTCGGTTCGCTGGCGGCCATCTATGGTCTTGAGGGCGATGCGCTGGTGGGCTTAATGTCTCAGAAGCTGGATTGGGTTCAAGGGTACAGCTTCATGCTCTTTACCTTGATATACGTTCCTTGCCTTTCAACCATCGCCACGTTGAAGTCAGAATCAAGAAGCTGGGGCTTTACCTGGCTTTCGATCCTTTGGTCACTAATCCTGGCCTGGTTGGTCAGTTTTGTGTTCTATCAGTCCGCTCGATATCTCGGCTACTGAGTCTAAAGGCCGGAGGACATTCCGGCTCTTCTCTCATCGTCTGCGCTGACCCGGCCGCTGGCTGGGTGTTGCTCCTCGTCCTTTTGCCGGTGCTTTCTCCCGTGCAGGTGTGCGCGTTTCTGGCGCAAATTCTGGCTTGAGGCCGACGAACTCGAGCAACTGATTGACCTGCTCCTTGGGGAGTTCCAAAAAGGTCCTGGCGCGAAGTCTCGGCGGGAGGTCGATCTGGGCAAATCGTATTCGCATCAGCCGGCTGACCTGAATGTTCTGCGACTCCCAAAGCCGCCTGACGATCCGGTTACGTCCTTCCTTCAGGGTGACGCGGAACCATTGATTAGCGCCCTCCCCGCCTGCGTTCATAATGGATTCGAATCGGGCGACTCCGTCTTCCAGTTCAACACCCTGGCGGAGACGATCGAGCATGGCATCATCGACACGGCCCAGCACGCGGACTGCGTATTCACGTTCAATTTCGTGGGAAGGATGCATGAGACGATTGGCCAGCTCACCATTCGTCGTGACCAACAGTAAACCCTGTGTATTGATGTCCAGGCGTCCAATCGAGATCCATCGTCCGCGCGTGGGCCTTGGCAGTTGGGTGAAAATCACCGGGCGTCCCTCAGGATCCCTGCGGGTGACGACTTCGCCCGTCGGCTTGTGATAGACCAGCACACGCGTCGGTTCCTGGGCTTCGGCACTGGGATCAATGGGGCGTCCATTTGCCGTGATGCGATCACCGGGTCGATACCGATCACCGAGCTTGGCGTACTGACCATTGAGGGTCACGCGGCCACTCTTGATCCACTCCTCAATTTCACGGCGGCTGGCCAATCCAAGGCGAGCGAGAACTTTTTGAAGTCGTTCGCCGGCTTCTGAATCGTTTTCTTTAGCGGGGGTCTTCGTTGACATCTTGTCCTTGGGCATCCGAGTCACTCCCGTCGTTAACGACGGAAGTTTCATTTTCTTGTGATTCCGCGGCAGGGTCTGCCGTGGGTGCGAGAGCCATTTCCAGCGCGAGATCTCCCGTGACCAAGCCCATCTCGTCGAGTAAAGCTTGCAAGGGAGGGAGTTCGGAAAGCGAGGATAGACCGAAATAATCGAGAAACGCACTGGTGGTTCCAAACAGCGCGGGTCTCCCGGGTAGTTCCTTGTGACCGATGATGCGAATCCACTCACGTTCAAGCATCGTCTTGATGATGCCTGAACTGACGGCGACACCACGGATATCCTCGATTTCGCCACGCGTGACCGGTTGCCGATATGCAATGATCGCCAGAGTCTCGAGAAATGCCCTTGAATATCGGCCCGGACGCTCTTCGAATAAACGTGAGACCCACGGGGAAAAGCCTTCTCGGACTTGAAAGCGATAACCCGTAGCGACCTTTTTAAGCTCAAGGGTGTGACTTTCGTAGTTCGTCTGAAGCTGACTCAGGGCGGCCTGAATGGCTGCTTTACCGGGTTGCTCGGATTCGTCAAAAATTCCCGACAATTCGTCGATATTAAGAGGTCTTCCAGCGGCGAGAAGCGCTGCTTCGATGATCGATTGGAGTTCCATGTCAGTCCTGGATGGGCCCTGCTGAGAGTGCACGTATTTCGAGTGGGCCCAGGGGTTCATCCTGAATGATTTCGATGATGCGTTCCTTGCTCATTTCAAGAATCGCAAGGAGTGAAACGACAACCCCGGCCCTTCCCTCACCCACATCGAACAGCGCCTGAAACGGAAGTCGCGCATGCGCCTGAAGAGAGCCAAGGATTCGGGTCATGCGCTCCCTGACGGAGAGTGGCTCGCGCTGGATCTGATGGTGCGTGACCTGATCGGCACGTTTCAAAACATCCTTGAACGCGAGCAGCACTTCACGAAGATCTACCTCCGGATAGACCTTGTTGACGCGAATCATCGAGACGTCGGTATCAATTTCGTGAACGTCGCGTTCAAGGCGAGTGAGTTGATCAAGTTCAAGGGCAGCGGCCTTGAATTGCTCATACTCCTGAAGTCGACGGATCAACTCAGCCCGAGGGTCGTTTTCCTCGCCATCAACCGCCTCGGGTCTTGGCAGCAATAGCTTTGATTTGATCTCGGCAAGGATGGCGGCCATCAGGAGATACTCTGCGGCCAGTTCTATCTTGAGCTCAGACATCATCTCAATATATGAGATGTATTGTCGGGTGATATCGGCAACCGGAATTTCCACAATGGAAAATCCCTGCCGACGGATCAGGTACAAAAGCAGATCCAATGGCCCCTCAAAGGTCTCCAGAAAGACTTCGAGGGCATCAGGCGGGATATAGAGGTCCTCGGGAAGGTCGTGCACTGGGGAACCCAGAACCCGAGCTACCGGATTAAGCAGGACCTCGACAGGATGAACTTCAGGGGTGACAGGTTCCAGAAGGCTCCCGGTAGCACTGTTCAAAGGCCAGCGATCCCCATCATTAACCCCCGGAGCAGGACGATAGGAAGTCCCACAAACACGTTGATGATTCCGGTGAACATCAATCCCAAAAGAATATAGAAGCCGTAAGGCTCAATCTGGCTGTATTTCTGTGCAAGGTTATAGGGCAGAAGTTCAACGACAACCCGCCCACCATCCAGCGGAGGGATCGGGACCATGTTGAAGACGGCCAGAATGATGTTGAAGCTGATGCCAAACTTGATCATTTCAACCAGACCCATGGCATGGAGCTCACTGCCAATCAGGGGAACAGCATGGAAGAGCACCGCCCAGAAAATAGCCATCAGAACATTCGCTGAAGGTCCGGCAAGAGCCACCATCAGCATGCCCCAGCGGGGATATCGAGTAATGCGGGCACCGTTCACAGGGACCGGTTTGGCCCAGCCAAAAATGAAGTTCCCCCCCATGGCCAGCATAACGCCAGGGAGGATGATGGTGCCGATGAGATCAATGTGGGCTATCGGATTCAGCGTCAGTCTACCCTGACGTTCTGCCGTATCGTCACCGAGGAATTTGGCCATGTAACCATGGGCAACCTCATGCATCGTAATCGCAAAGAGTAGTGGCAGGATCTTGGCGATCATCGCCTGTTCATCGGAAAGAGCCATATCCATGGGGAGTCTCGGAATAGAAGTTATCGGAGGTTTTCGGCAATGCCGCGTCCCTGACGCGTGATCTCAGGGTTGGCTCCGGTCATGTCGATGATGGTGGTCGGTTCGTAAGATACGACACCTGAATCGATCACCAGTTCCACCTCTTTCTGGAGCCGATCCCGGATTTCTTCCGGATCACTCATGGGGTCATCTTGGTCCGGGAGAAGGAGCGTTGAACTAAACAGCGGCTCATCCAGTTCATTGAGAATGGCCGTCGTAATGGCATCTTCAGGAAGACGAATCCCGATGGTTTTTTTCTTGGCGTGCTGGAGACGGCGAGGCGTCTCGCGAGTGGCCTCAAGAATGAAGGTGAAAGGGCCTGGGGTTAATGACTTGATCAGTCGAAAGCTCTCGTTGCTCATTTTCGCGAAGGTCGAAACCTGGGCAATATCGCGGCAAATGAGCGTGAAGTTGTGATCATCATCCAGTCGGCGAAGGCGCCGGATCAGCTCCAGGCCGTCCTTGTTATCGATCCGACAGCCGAAGGCGTAGGAAGAATCATTCGGATAAACCACAAGTCCCCCTTGACGGAGGATTTCGACCGTCCGTTTGATCAATCGGGGCTGGGGATCCTTGGGGTGGATCTGGAATAGTTGTGACATGACAGCATTCTACTATATGCATCGATCCCGCCGGATGATCCGTGGTTCACGGGGAAACCGATCTCTCCCATGGGAAGAGCTTTGATGGGCATGCCGAGATCAGGCGCGTGGGGCAGGCTTTTTGGCGACATCGTTACGAAGATAGATAGGTTCCACATCCTCGGGCCTGCAGAAGATCCCCGCCCGAAAATCTGTTGCTGCCAGACGGATGATTGAATTGGCGCTTGGAAATCGATCGTCCAAAATCTTGATTTCTGGCTGCTCCAGACGTGCGGTCAGGATGGCGCGGTAGGTCATCCAACCACTACCAATCCCCACGTCGGTCGGCCTGGCCTTTGCGCTCACTTGGTCGGGGGGCATGACCCTCTCCTCGTCAACACATTGGACAGAATCTCCGGACGTTTTTCGGTAGCTACCCCAGTAGACTTCCCCCATGCGCGCGTCGATCGCGGCGTGCGCCTGTTCGACATGGCATTCCATCATTGCCTCAAAGGCTAACGCAGCCAGCGTCGAAATCGGGATCACTGGACAATCCAGCCCCAGAGAAAGCCCTTGTACAACCCCTGCAGCAATTCGAACCCCGGTAAACGAACCCGGTCCACAGCCAAAGGCAATCGCATCGAGCATGGAAAGGCGAAGCTCGGCATCCGCAAGCACTTCCTGAATCATGGGAAGAATGATCCGATTGTGCTCCCTTGGAGCCAGTCGAAATTGCCCTGAAACCGCGCCATCCACCATCAGAGCGACGGAGCAAGCCTCAGTGGCCGTATCGAGGGCAAGTATCTTCATACGTTTTGGATCGGCAGGCTTTTAAGAAACTGGCAAAACGATTCCAGATCCGGCGACACGGGAACCGGTGGAAGGCTCTCAAGGACGGTTTTTCCATAGGACTTCGTGATGAGACGGGGATCGCACAGCATGATCCCTCCCCGATCCTCCTGCCCCCTCAGTAATCGCCCTACGCCTTGTTTTAGGGCAATGATGGCCGAAGGCAACTGGTAATGGGGAAATGGATGGAGCCCTTTGGCTCTCAATGCATCGAGTTTTGCTGCCATGACAGGATCGCCAGGAGAGGCAAAAGGCAGCTTGTCGATGATCACGAGAGAGAGTGCGGGACCCGGCACATCGACACCCTCCCAAAAAGTGGCTGTCCCCAGGAGAATGCCATGGGAAGATTGTTTGAAGGCATCCAGCAAACGCGTTTTGGGCTGGGTTCCTTGAATAAACAAGGGATAGTGGACTCTTTTGGGTAAAAGCTCTGCTGCCTGTTGCAAGGCCGCATGGGACGTAAACAGGAAAAAAGCACGCCCACGACTGGCTTCAAGGACCGGTATGGCGGCATCCACAATCGTTCGGGTGTAGCTCGGACTGGAGGGATCCGGGAGCCCCTTGGGTAAAAAAAGGCGGGCATTTTGAATGAAATCAAAAGGGCTTTGCCAGATTGCTGCTCGCGTTCCTGGAATCCCGAGTTCATGCGTGAAATGGTCGAACCGGTCGCGAACGGTTAAGGTCGCAGATGTGAAGACCCATGCCGTTTTAAGTCGATCCCGAAACTGCCGGAATTCATCGGCGATCTCTACAGGGGTTCGATTGAGACTGAATCCGGTTTTACGGACCTCAAACCAGCGAACTTGGTTATCGTCCGTGGGTTTCAGGAATGACTCGAGCTGGGTCAGCAGCGCGAGGGTTCGGGAGAAACAGGCTTCAATCCCCTTCCCTCTTCCCCGCTGGGGTTGAAGTTGATCACGAACGACCCCCAGCTGCACCTGAACGGCATCAAGTGCATCAATGACCGACGGCCAGGTTTCTACCTGATGCCAGGCCTCCCGACGTGCCGGCTCTCCCAATGCGATCCGGATGTCATGGGTCAAACGAACCAACCGGTCAGATTCTTCCTGCAAATGCGCAGCATCAGGGGCCTCTCGCACCCGTTCGGTCGAGATATCCGAGCCCAGATCCAGAAGTTGCCGCGAGGTGAGACTGCTACCGAGAAATTGTGCTGCAGATTCGAGGAACTGATGCGCTTCGTCTACGATAATGCCATCGACGGCAGGCAGTAGCTCCCCCTGTCCTTCATTGCGAAGTGCCCAGTCTGCCCATAACAAATGATGGTTGACAACCACCATGTCAGCCTCACGAGAGCGGCTTCGAGCTTTCAAAAGGAAACAGTCACCATGGTCCGGACATTCGGCACCCAGACAGTTATCGACTGTTGATGTGGCGCCTGACCATAATGGGGATCCTTCCGGAACATCTCCCAGTTCGGAGATATCGCCGGTCAGTGTCGCCCGGGACCACCGACGAATACTCTCAAGCGCCACTGCATCTCTGGGGCCATGCGCGGCCTTGAATCCCAGATGGTTTTTTAGTCGGTAAAGGCAAAGGTAATTCGACCGCCCCTTCAATAGGGCCGCCTTGAACGGGATATCCAGTGCACGGCGAAGGATCGGAAGATCTTTTCGAAAGAGCTGGTCCTGAAGCGTTTTGGTTGCTGTGGAGATCAGGACCTTTTTCCCGGACAAAATGGCCGGAATCAGATAAGCCAAGGTTTTACCGGTCCCGGTCCCAGCTTCTGCAACGAATGTTGAACGCGTCTCAAGGGTCTCTGCAATGGCAGTCGCCATGGCAACCTGCTGTGGACGCGCCACAAATGTCGACATGTGGCGCTGAAGGGCACCACCCTCAGCAAAGGCTTCGGCGATTTTCACGGATTACCAGGCCTTTTCGAGTGCATCCTGTGCGCCTGCCCCATTCCCCTGCTGGCGGCGCGCGTCGGCAATAATTCGCCAGTTGGATTTCACCAGCTCAGGATTCGATTTCGCCAGAGAGTTTGATTTTTTGGCGAGATCCTCGGCCAGTCCATGTTGGTTTTGCCGAAGGCGAATTTCGGCAAGTACATGCCACAATTCGGCGTTTTTCGGCTGAATTCGGAGGGCGCGGTCGATCTGGGCTGCCGCATCGCCATAGCGACGCGCTTTGAATTGAACTTCGATATCACTTTCAAGCGCAGCGACGGCCGGTGGGGCAGATTGCGAAAAGAGCTTATCTCCGATCCGGGGGGATAAGGTCCGAACGGGGGCGGGATCGGCTGGGGGCTGGTAATCGATGGGTGGGAGTGAGGGTTCATTGACCGGCTCAATCGGGGGCAAAGCGCTTTGCGCAGGAGGCAACTCACCTGCGGGATAAGGAGAAAGTGCTGCGTCAGCTGGACGATTGGGGTCGTCTGCTGGCGTCGCAGGAAGGGGTTCCGGCGGAGAGACAGGCTCAGGCGCCCGCTTGGGGACGGGCTCCAGCCCGGTTTCGATAGGCACTGTGACGACACTGGGCTT
>JBDKLO010000146.1:0-6506 GCA_039795615.1 Pseudomonadota bacterium | reverse complement strand
GGCTGGCCGCTGGCGAGACACTCGACAGTCTCTTGCCCGAGGCGTTTGCGACGGTCCGTGAGGGATCGCGTCGCGTTCTGAATATGCGCCATTTCGATGTGCAGCTGATTGGTGGCATGGTGCTTCATGACGGCAAAATTGCCGAAATGAAGACCGGTGAAGGTAAGACTTTGGTCGCGACCCTCGCCGCCTACCTGAATGCGCTGCCTGCGAAGGGCGTGCATGTGGTGACGGTGAATGACTATCTTGCCCGACGCGACTCGGAATGGATGGGGAAGCTTTATAACTTCCTCGGACTCTCGGTGGGATGCATCCTGAGTCAACTGGATACCGATGAACGGCGTGAGGCCTATGCGGCCGACATCACTTACGGAACCAATAACGAATTTGGTTTTGACTACCTTCGCGACAATATGGCGTTCAGTCTGGATCAACGGGTCCAGCGTGAACGTAGCTTCGCGATTGTCGATGAGGTCGACTCCATCCTGATTGACGAGGCGCGTACGCCTTTGATCATCTCGGGTCCGACGGAGGACCGGAGCGATCTCTACCAGAAGATTCAGGTCCTGATGCCGTCCCTGGTCAAGCAGGAAGTCGAGCATGGGCCAGGCGATTACTCGCTGGATGAGAAGGCCCGTCAGGTCTTCTTGACCGAGGCAGGTCACGAGAAAATCGAGACGATGCTGGTCGAAACGGGCTTGATGCAGCCCAACGAGAGCCTCTATGACGCGGTCAACATCCGCTTGATGCACTACGTGAATGCCTCTCTTCGGGCGCATGCCCTGTTCCAGCGCGACGTGGACTACATCGTTCGGGATGGTCAGGTCATCATCGTCGATGAGTTCACCGGACGTGCCATGACGGGGCGTCGCTGGTCCGAAGGCCTCCATCAGGCGGTCGAAGCCAAGGAACGGGTGCCGGTTCAGAACGAAAACCAGACGCTGGCGTCCATTACCTTCCAGAATTACTTCCGTCTTTACGGCAAGCTTTCCGGAATGACCGGTACCGCGGATACGGAAGCGACGGAATTCCACGAGATCTATAACCTTGAAGTCGTCTGTATTCCTTCGAACCGCATCATGGCTCGACAAGACCATGGGGATCTTGTCTACCTGACGGTCCGGGAAAAGTACGTGGCGATCGCCGAAGACGTCAAATCCTGTGCAGAGCGCGGACAGCCGGTTCTGGTCGGTACCACCTCGATCGAAAATTCGGAGCTCATCTCGAACCTCCTTAGACAGAAGGGCATTGAACACAAAGTTCTAAACGCCAAGCACCATGAGCAGGAGGCGCATATCGTTGCGCAAGCCGGTATGCCGGGTGCGGTCACGATTGCGACCAATATGGCAGGCCGCGGGACCGACATTGTTTTGGGTGGAAGTCTTGAGGAAGATACCGCCAGCCTTGATCCCCAGGATGAAGCCGGGCACGCTGCAGCCAAGGCCCAGTGGGAGGCACGTCATCAGGCCGTCGTATCATCGGGCGGTCTCCACGTGATCGGTTCCGAGCGCCACGAATCACGTCGCGTTGATAACCAGCTACGGGGTCGTTCGGGTCGTCAGGGTGACCCGGGTTCCTCACGTTTCTATCTCTCGCTCGAAGATCCCCTCATGAGGATTTTTGCATCCGATCGCGTCTCAAGCTTGATGCAACGTCTCGGAATGAAAGAGGGTGAGTCCATTGAGCATCCTTGGGTGACGCGCGCTATTGAAAATGCCCAGCGCAAGGTCGAGGCCCGCAACTTTGATATTCGTAAGCAGTTGTTGGAGTACGACAATGTCGCTAACGACCAGCGCCGCGTGATCTATCACATGCGTGATCAGCTGATGAAGAGCGAGGATATCTCCGAAACCATCGAAGCGGCGCGTGTTGATACCGTGACGGAACTGTTTGGTCAGTTCATTCCGCCACAGACCCTCGAAGAGCAATGGGATGTCCCCGGTCTCGTCGAGGCCATTGACCGGGAAATGGGTGTCGAGCTTCGCATTCAGGAATGGCTGGATGCCGACAATCGACTGGATGAACATAGCCTTCAAGAGCGGATTGCTGAAGAGCTGTCGACGGTCTACGCCGGCAAGGTCGAAGCGATTGGTCCGAGCGTCATGCGTCACTTCGAGAAGACCGTCATGCTTCAGGTGCTGGATGATTCCTGGAAGGAACATTTGGCGGCCATGGACCATCTCCGTCAGGGCATTCATCTTCGTGGCTATGCACAGAAGGATCCCAAACAGGAATACAAGAAGGAAGCCTTTGAAATGTTCACCTCGATGATCGAGGGTATCAAGCATGAGGTGACCGGGATTGTTTCCAAGGTCCAGGTTCATTCCGAAGCCGAAGTGGTTCGCATGGAAGAGCAGAATCGGGCACCGGTTGAATTCGAATACCAGCATGCGGATGCCCCTGATCTGGTGAGCGGGGTTGTGGGTGAGGAGCAGGGCTATACCCTTCCTCCCGGCGAAATGGGTTACACGCTCAATGCGCCCGAGGAAGCCGCAGAATCCGAGGAGTCCAATCGACCCTATACCCGAGAAGGGGATAAAGTCGGTCGTAATGATCCTTGCCCCTGTGGATCCGGAAAGAAATACAAAGTCTGTCACGGCAAGCTGGACTGAGTCGGACCGCGGGGAGGCCCTGAATGGCAGTCGCTTATGTACAGGGCGTCGCGCGTGCAGTACCGGGAGTTCGTCTCGGGACTGCGCAGGCGGGCATCAAGAAAAAGGATCGGGATGATCTTCTAATCATCGAGGCCGACGAAGGGGCGGTGGTTGCCGCCGTTTTTACCCAGAATGCCTTCTGCGCCGCTCCCGTCTTGGTTGCCCGTGAGCATCTTCAGGCGGCACCCCGTTGGTTACTGGTCAATTCGGGGAATGCCAATGCAGGCACCGGCCCCCGGGGTTTGAGGGATGCTCAATTCACCTGCGAGGCGCTGGCCCAGAAGGTCGGCCAGCGGGGTCAAAAAGTCCTTCCTTTTTCCACCGGCGTCATCGGGGAATATCTCCCGGTAGAGAAAATTGAGGCGGCTTTGCCTCGGGCCTTGAGTGACCTTCGTGAAGATCACTGGGAACAGGCGGCGCGCGCCATCATGACGACCGATACCTACCCGAAAGTATCAAGCCAGGTGGTCGATGTCGCTGGCTATCCCGTGACCGTCACTGGGATATCCAAGGGTGCCGGGATGATCCAGCCCAATATGGCGACCATGCTCGCCTTTATTGCAACGGACGCCAGCGTCGAAAAGGACGTGCTTCAGGCGCTTCTTGGCGACGTTGCAGATCGAACCTTCAACTGCATTACGGTAGATGGTGATACCTCGACCAATGATGCCTGCGTGTTGATGGCTTCGGGAAAGTCGCCGCTGTTGTCACCCGGCACCCCTGAGTTTGATGCGTTTTCCAAGGCGGTTCACGTCGTTCTTGGAGATTTATCTGAAGCCATTGTGCGTGATGGTGAAGGGGCCACCAAACTGATCCGGATTCAGGTCGAGGGAGCTCGGGATCGGGAAGAAGCCCGAACGGTGGGAAAGACCATCGCACATTCCCCTCTGGTCAAGACGGCCTTTTTTGCTTCCGACCCCAATTGGGGGCGGATTCTCGCCGCGGTGGGTCGCGCGGGCTGTGAAGATCTGGTCATCGAGAATGTCGCCATCTGGCTGGATGAGGTTCAGATTGTTGAAGCCGGCGGTCGATGTGCCGACTATACCGAAGAGGCGGGTGCCAGGGTCATGGCGCAAACCGAGATCCTCATCCGGGTTGCTTTGGGGCGTGGCGAGGCCAGGGAAACTGTATTGACCTGCGATTTCTCCTACGATTACGTCCGCATTAATGCGGAATACCGCACCTGATTCTTGTTGCTCCCCCGATGAATGCAACCCGCAAGCAGATTGAAGTTGCGGCGGGGGTAATTCGCGATGACGCGCGCGGGCGGGTCCTGGTGGCCAAGCGTCCCGAGGGCGTGCATCAGGGCGGCCTCTGGGAGTTTCCCGGCGGAAAGCTTGAGACGGGCGAGACGGTCCCTGAGGCCCTGAAGCGAGAGCTTTGGGAGGAAATCGGGATTACCGTCCACACATCGACGCCTCTCATCACCCTCGAACATGCCTATCCTGACCGGACGGTTCGCCTCCATGTTCGGGAAGTCCGCCATTACTCGGGTGAGCCTCGGGGGGTGGAAGGGCAGCCGGTTCTTTGGGTGACGCCGGAGGAACTGGATCAATATTCATTTCCTGCGGCTAATGACCCCATCAGGACCGCTGTTCAGCTTCCGGATCGATATCCGATCCTCAATCTCGACGACCATCCGGTGGAGGCCATTGGGGCGCTGCTGGAGGCGTGGCGTGCCGAGGGTCTGCAGTTGGTTCGGTTTCGCGCGCGCCAAAATGGCCCCGCCGTCGAAAGGATAGCCGCGTCGGTGGCGATGGCCAAAGCTCTGGGCATTGAAGTGCTGATCGATGGTTCGGTAGAACTCATGCTGGCCACGGGCGCCGCAGGGCTACATCTTCCCGGAAAGTCTCTCCACGCCCTTTTTTCTCGGCCGGTGGCTCAGGGGCACTGGTTGGCCGCTTCCTGCCATGATGCCCAAGAGTTGGCTGAGGCGGCTCGGCTGGGGGTCGATTTTGCGGTTTTGGGACCGGTTCTTCCTACGATGACTCATCCGGGAGCACCCTCTCTCGGTTGGTCTCAGTTTGCCGCCTTGGTGGCTCCAGCCACTTTCCCCGTCTATGCCTTGGGCGGTGTCGGTCCGGAGGCAATCAGTCTGGCTCGCGAGCACGGTGCGCAGGGCATCGCGGCGATTCGAGCGTTTCTTCCGAATGCGCACGGTCTAGGTGCGTAATTCCCTAAAATGGTGTACTTTGTGCGGCGGTTTGCCGCGCAAATGCCCAAGATCCAGGCAATACCTTGATGGTATCGAACTTGCATATAATAAAGGATCGGATTCCATCCCCAATTGGTTCCTGTAAACACCGCGAGGAGTGAAAAGAATGAGCGCAAAAGACGTGCTGAAGTTGATCAAGGAAAACGAGGTCCGTTATGTGGACCTGCGTTTCGTGGACACCAAAGGCAAAGAGCAGCATGTCACCATCCCGGCTAGCACTGTGGATGAAGACATGTTTGAAGACGGCAAGATGTTCGATGGTTCATCAATTGCCGGTTGGAAGCACATCAACGAATCCGACATGATCCTCATGCCTGATGCGTCCACCGCCGTTCTGGATCCTTTCTTCGACGACGTCACGCTTATCATCCGTTGCGACATCATCGAACCGGCTGACATGAAAGGTTACGAACGTGACCCGCGCTCCATTGCAAAGCGCGCAGAAGCCTACATGAAGTCCACCGGGATCGCAGACACCGCGCTGTTCGGACCGGAAAACGAATTCTTCGTTTTTGACGACGTCCGCTGGCACGCCGACATGAGCGGTTGCTCTGTCCGTATCGATTCTGAAGAAGCCGGCTGGAACTCTTCGAAATCCTATGATGACGGTAACACCGGCCATCGTCCGGGTACCAAGGGTGGCTACTTCCCCGTTCCCCCGGTCGATTCGCTGCAGGATCTCCGCTCTGCAATGTGTAACACCCTCGAAGACTTCGGTATGGTGGTTGAAGTTCATCACCACGAAGTCGCTACCGCAGGTCAGTGTGAAATCGGCGTCAAGTTCGGCACCCTGGTGAAGAAGGCAGACGAAGTCCTTGATCTCAAGTACGTCGTTCAGAACGTTGCTCATGCCTATGGCAAGACCGCAACCTTCATGCCGAAGCCCATCGTGGGTGACAACGGAAGCGGGATGCACGTTCACCAGTCACTGGCTAAGGACGGCAAGAACCTCTTCACCGGTGACCTTTACGGTGGCCTTTCTGAAACCGCGCTGTTCTACATCGGCGGTATCATCAAGCATGCGAAGGCACTGAACGCATTCTGCAATGCCTCAACCAACAGCTATAAGCGTCTGGTTCCTGGCTTTGAAGCGCCGGTTATGCTGGCTTACTCTGCACGTAACCGTTCAGCGTCTATCCGCGTTCCTTACGTCCAGAACCCGAAGGCACGTCGTATCGAAGTTCGTTTCCCGGACTCCACTGCGAATCCTTACCTCGCCTTCTCTGCCATGCTGATGGCTGGTCTTGATGGGATCCAGAACAAGATCCATCCTGGCGATGCGATGGACAAGGATCTTTATGACCTGCCGCCGGAAGAAGAAAAGGCCATCCCGCAGGTGGCTCACGCTTTCGATCAGGCACTTGAAGCTCTGGATGCTGATCGTGAGTTCCTCACCCGCGGTGGTGTTTTCACCAACGACGCCATCGATGCGTACATTGGTCTGAAGATGGAAGAAGTCACCCGTCTGCGGATGACCACCCATCCGGTTGAGTTCGATATGTACTACAGCCTCTAAGGTTGAAGTCCATCTCGAGGTGAGGCCCTGGGCCTTACCTCAACCTGAAAGCCCCGCTGGTCGGGGCTTTCGTTTGGCCGAAAGAAAAGACGCCACCCAGAGGCGAACGGGGTGGCGTGTT
>JBDKLO010000145.1:0-2947 GCA_039795615.1 Pseudomonadota bacterium | reverse complement strand
GTAGGGCTTCGCTAAAGCCATCCACCTCAATCATCAGCAGAGCTCCGGCATCCTCAGGAAGACTCACGCTGGAGTATTTGCGGACCAGACGGATCGCATTGCCGTCAATAAATTCGAGGGCGCAGGGGACGGCAGGTTGCGCCATGATGCCGGCAATAGCCTCTGCTGCAGCGCCCACATCCCGGTAGACCGCCCGAACGGTTCGTTGATCGCCTGGAAGCGGAGTGACCTTGAGCGTGGCTTCGGTAATGATGCCTAAAGTCCCTTCGGACCCGATCATCAGGCGGGTCAGGTCGAAGCCGACAACGCCTTTGGTCGTAAAAACGCCCAGTCGAAGATCTTCGCCGCCGCCGGTAATCACTCGAAGACCCAGCGTATTTTCCCGCGGAGTCCCGTATTTGACGGCCTTGGGACCTGCGGAGTTGTAGGCCAGATTGCCACCAACACTGCAAAAAGCCGCACTGGTGGGATCGGGGGGCCAGAAGAAACCGTGTGGCTTCAAAAAGTCCTGGACCGCCTGATTGGTGATCCCAGGTTCGACCACGAGAAAGCGGTTGTCACGTGAAAACTCCAAAATCCGGTCCATGCGCTCGAATGAGGCCACAATGCCCTGACGTAAGGGCACAGTAGCGCCAGTCGTTCCGGTGCCCCGGCCGCGGGCGGTCAGGGGAATTTTTTCCTGATTGCAGAAACGAACCAGCGCGAAGGTTTCTTCATGGCTTAAAGGAAAAACCACGGCATCCGGAAGCCGTTGAATCTTGCTGTTGTCATAGCCATAGACCCAGCAATCGGCCGGATCGGTCAGGACCCGCTCGGGACTAAAGATGGCCTCAAGCGCAAGGACCTGAGAGGAGTTCAAGGCCATCAGATCATTCTCCAAAAAGCTGAACGTCGATCAGATCGCACAAGCAGTGCGTCACGACCAGGTGAACTTCCTGGATTCGGGCGGTGGATTCCGAGGGAACCCGGATTTCAATATCGCTCTCTCGCAGCAATGGCGAAAGGGGTCCGCCGTCCTTTCCCGTCATGGCGATAATGGTCATGTCCCTGTCGTGGGCCGCGGAGACGGCCCGAAGAAGATTGCGAGAATTCCCGCTGGTGGTGTAGATCATCAGGACATCATTGGCCTGACCCAGGGCCCGAATGGGCTTTGCAAAGATTTCCTCAAACTCATAGTCGTTTGCGATGGAGGTGAGTGCAGCGACATCGCCGGTCAGGGCGATGGCGGGAAGACCCGGCCGGTCACGCTCGAAACGATTGAGAAGTTCTGAGGAAAAATGCTGGGCTTCCGAGGAAGAACCTCCGTTGCCACACGAGAGAATCTTGCCATCACTCAAAAGACATTGCGCAAGGCAAAGGGCGGCCATTTCGATGCGGTCGGACAGGCGGACGACACTTTTCTCGATGGCCTCCTGGTGGAGGGTGAATTGGCGAATGATTCGGTCTTGATAAGGCATGAGATTCCTAGGGAGGGCGCTGCAATGTGAAGGGCGCGAGGTTATGGTTTGGGGACGGGTCGTTCGTCGGGGGCAAGGCCCTGGACGATGGGAAGAGCCTTGTCGAACCGGGCGCAGGTCAGCTGCCGCGACACTTTCTGGTCCGCTCCAATCCGAAGGATACCCGTGGCGCCTTCAAGACTCCAACCGGGCTTGACGCTGCCACGCGTCTCGATGAAGAGGCGGTAGGCATCCAAGCCTAATGCAATGAGCCGGCCGGCATCGGGCGTATCCTGGGGGGCCTTGGCCATGAGGGTCTGTGCGGAGAGATTCCCTCCGGTTTCCGGTGCGAGAAGGAACGGCATATCGCAAAAACCGACATTGTGAAGGGCGGCATTGGCCGGCACATTGGCGCGGCCATCATAGACCTTGCCAGGCGCCCAGATGGGCACTTGGGTGGCGCTCACCAGTTGAGGGGTGATGGCTCTCGCATCTTCAGGATCCGCAATCATCATGATGATGCCGTCCTTGGGCATTGCCGGGAGATCGCGACTGATTTCCCCAAGATGCTCTCCCCGGGGGGTAAAGCTCACCTGCCCGAGAATCGTGCCGCCCTTTTCTCGCCAGATGCGGTCAAAGTGTTGCCCCAGTCTTTGCCCGAAGGGCGTTCCCGGAATCACGATGGCCGCTGCCCGGCCGCCTTCGGACCAAATTTCGGCCGCGAGTTGTTCGACGTCGGTTTCGGGCGTCAGGCCAAATTCAATGAGTCCGGAAGGGCTAGCCCCGGGGACCTGATTCAACGCGATCATGGGGACGCGAAGGTCCTTAAAACTCAGAATCTGGCTTAGTTCATCTTTCACCAGAGGGCCAATGAAACCGATGGCACCGGCGTTCTGGAGATCCGTCAGACGGTTGGCCAGGTTCCCCGCCGCGGTATCCATGTATTCAAGCCGGACTTTTCCCTCACGGCTATCGGCCAGGAATGCAGCATCCAGACCCAAACGAATCGCCTCGGAGGCTTTCGCGTAATTGCCCGCCAGCGGTAAGAGGACGCCAATAAAAGGACCCGGCTTCAGGTTTTCAGCAGGGGAGCTCGAAGCCGGTGCGCTCGCTGTATCGCTCTTTGCCGCACTTCCAAGATGTTTGGCAAGGAAGGATGAACTGATGGTTGAGCTTGGAAAACGGTCTCGCCAAACCTCCAAGGCTTTCCGTCGGTCGGATTTCGGTGTGGAACGAATGATTCGCGTCAGCGCCAGCCATCCCGCCAGCGCCTGATCGTCCTTTGGACTAGCCTCCAGCTGAGGTACCGGAAGCCGAGCCAGGGCTTCATAGATCCCTTCATCGTTACGGGCGATATCTTCTGGTTTGGTCAGGAATTTCCCGAGGATGATGCGCTCGCGAGCCGAGCCTTTCATATCCCCGAGCTGATTGAGGGCTGAGGCTCGAAGCAGTCTGAAATTCCGTTGGTCGGCCTCTGAAAGAGATGAATCCGTTAGACTGTTGAGGTGGCC
>JBDKLO010000144.1:0-11492 GCA_039795615.1 Pseudomonadota bacterium | reverse complement strand
CCATGGGTGGCATCGGTGATGGTGAGGACGCCCATATTTTCACCGACCATTGCAAAAAGGGGCCCAAAGCAGGAGCCGAGCAGGAGGGATCGGAAGGGATGTCCTTTCAATCCTGAGAGGGCCCCATTCATCAAGGCGCCAATCGCCATCCAAAAAATGAGCATCCACCAGGCCAGAGCGTGGTAACCGGTGGTTCCCTGATAGTGGAGCCAACCCTGATGCACAACAATCCCTTCCCAGGCTCCGCCCACGAGAAAAGCCATCGTCACCGTCTTGATCTGTGAGGTTGCCCAGCCGCCAAGTCGCAGTTGCAGTAAGACCAGAAGAAAACCGAAGAGGGATGCAATCCCTGCAAACCCGGCAAGGGTGCCAAGAAGAAGCGAAGCGATGATAGTGCAAAAAATCACGCTACTGATGAGTGATTGCCGTGCTGAGACCATGTCCGTATGTATGTCGCGCAGTAAGAGAGAATCATTATTGTACGTAATTTCCTCCTATCTAGAATGCAGGTAGGACATGGCGCCAAAGTGGACCTTTTATCTGACATTCGGCGCCTCAAAATGGTGCAAGGTCCGATGGATATCGCTGTGAACCCCTGATTCTTTGAAACGGCGGGTCTGGCCCGGCTCTTGCAAGTCCTTGGGCATGAAAAATCAAAACGCCCCAGCCTACTTCGATGAAATGCGGTCTGGTTCCGATGGAATCCGACCGGTATACCAACGTTATGCCGACTGGTTGAAGGATCTTCCGGATGGAACGCTCCATCGGAAGGAGCAGGAAGCTGAATTATTGTTTCGTCGCCTGGGAATCACCTTTGCGGTCTATGGTGAGTCGGACGGTGGCGAAAGGCTGATTCCCTTCGATGTTGTCCCCCGTATTTTTGGGGGCGCGGAATGGCGTCGTCTGGAGGCCGGAATCGTGCAGCGCGTAAAGGCTCTGAATGCCTTTCTGCACGACATCTACCACGGTCAGGAAATCATGCGTGCCGGGATTGTCGATGCTCGCCAGATCACGGGTAATGCAGGCTTTCGTCCTGAAATGATGGGGGTCGATCTCCCGAATCAGGTGTATGCGCAGATTGCGGGTATCGATCTGGTCCGGGTCAGCGAAAACGAATTCTACGTTCTTGAAGATAATCTCAGGACGCCCTCTGGGGTCTCCTACATGCTGGAAAATCGCCGCACCATGATGCGGCTTTTCCCTGATCTTTTTGCCCAGCAGATTGTTGAGCCGGTCGAGCATTATCCTTTGATGCTCCTGGATACCCTTCGGGAATCCGCGCCGGCCAATGTGCTTGATCCGGTCATTGCCGTCCTGACCCCCGGGGCCTACAACAGCGCCTACTTCGAGCATGCCTTTCTCGCCAGTCAGATGGGCGTTGAGTTGGTCGAAGGACAGGATCTCTTTGTTGAGAACCGGCGCGTTTTCATGCACACCACTGAAGGTCCGCGACCGGTTCATGTCATTTATCGGCGGGTCGATGACGATTTTCTTGATCCATTGGTGTTCCGTCCCGATTCGGTATTGGGGGTGCCCGGTCTTCTTGAGGCTTACATTTCAGGTAACGTCTCACTGATCAACGGCGTCGGCACCGGGGTCGCTGATGACAAGTCGACGTACCTCCACGTTCCCGAGATGATCGAGTTCTACCTTGGAGAAAAGCCGATTCTCTCCAACGTCCCGACCTATCGTCTGGGGCTCCCTGACGATCTTAAGTATGTCCTTGAGCATCTTCCTGAATTAGTGGTCAAGGAGGTTCAGGGGTCGGGGGGCTATGGCATGTTGGTCGGTCCGACCAGCAGCACCGCTGAGATCGAGGCCTATCGACAGAGGATCCTGAGTGATCCTTCGAATTTCATTGCACAGCCGACGCTGGCCCTTTCTACCTGTCCAACGTTGGTAGAGCAGGGGGTCGCACCCCGTCATGTGGATCTGCGGCCATTTGTCCTCTCCGGTAAGGAGGTCCGTCTGGTTCCTGGGGGACTCACTCGCGTTGCACTTCGGGAAGGCTCCCTTGTGGTCAATTCATCCCAAGGCGGCGGCACAAAAGACACCTGGGTATTAGAGGATTAAGTCATGTTATCTCGGACTGCAGAAAATCTATTTTGGATGGCACGTCACATCGAGCGAGCTGAAAACACGGCTCGTATCCTGGATGTCGCCCATCGTTCTTCATTGATTCCCCTGGATTTGGAAGGGGCAGAAGCCTATCTCTGGTACGCACCGCTGAACATCACCGGCTGCGCTGAAGGTTATGAAGAAAAGCACGGCCTGGCCCGAGCCCGAGAGGTTACGCGCTACATGGCGTTGGATCCTGATAATCCCTCCAGTATCTATAGCTGCCTTCGTTGTGCACGTGAGAACGCACGTTCTGTTCGAGGTGCCATTACTTCTGAGATGTGGGAAGTCATCAATAGCACATGGCTTGAGGTGAATCGACTGGCGCGCGATTTTGATGAACAGAATTACAGTGATTTCTTCGAGTGGGTCAAGGAGCGTTCTCATCTCTTCCGTGGGGTGACGCTGGGCACCATCATCAAGGATATTTCGCTCAGTTTCATCCGCTTGGGAACCTTTCTCGAACGTGCGGACAACAGTGCACGCATTCTTGACGTGAAGTACCACATCCTTCTTCCGAGTGTGCATGACGTTGGCGGGGCAGCCGACTATTACCAGTGGGGCTCATTGCTGCGATCTGTCAGCGCTTTCGAGGCCTATCGCAAGATCTATCGGGATGTGATTTCGCCGCTTAAAGTCGCAGAGCTCTTCATTCTTCGGGACGATATGCCGCGTTCCCTGCATGCCTGCTTCAACGAAATTGAAACCTCATTGGCGCATATCAATGGAGCTTCAGGGTATGAGGTGCGTCGTCTGGCGGGTGAGATGCACGCCAACCTCCATTTCGGCCGCATCGAAGATGTTTTTGCTCGGGGCCTTCATGAGTATTTGACGGACTTTCTGGACTCAATGGATGTGCTGGGGCGCGAGATTCGTGATGCATACCTTTCTCGCCGGCAAGATCTCTTTGACGTCTCTCTTTCCAAAGTTGCCTGAACGCCTGATCACATGACTTATTGTGTTGCCATGAAACTCGACGCCGGAATGGTATTTGCCTCCGACTCGAGAACCAATGCAGGTGTCGACCAGATCGCCTGCTTTAAAAAAATGCGGACCTTTGTCAAAGCCGGGGATCGCACCATCGTGATCTTAAGTTCAGGGAATCTCTCCATTACGCAGAACGCGCTGAACCTTCTGGAGCAACAGGCCCGGCAGGCTGAAAAGCGAAATATCTGGAATGTTGAATCGATGTTCGATGTCGCCCAGATTCTGGGCGAGTGTCTGCGTTCGGTTCGTCAAAACGATGGGGCTTATCTCGCACAAAATAACGTAGATTCAAGTGCCAACTTTATCGTTGGCGGTCAGATCAGTGGCGAAAGAATGCGGTTATGCCTGGTGTATGCCGAAGGCAACTTCATCGAAGCCAGTGAGGAAACTCCATTTTTCCAGATTGGTGAAACCAAATATGGGAAACCGATTCTGGATCGTGTCATTCGAGCGGATACCACCCTCGAAGATGCGATCAAGTCGGTCTTGGTGTCTTTTGACTCCACCATGCGAAGCAATCTTTCGGTGGGGCTTCCCATCGATCTGGCCTGCTATCGGGAGGGTAATCTGACGCTGGATCTGGAGTACCACATTACCCAGGATGACCCTTATTTTTCTCAAATCAGTCGCCGCTGGAGCGAGGGCTTGCGGGGTGTATTTGCCTCGCTTCCTAACCCTGACTGGCTGGCGCCATCGGATCTTTCCAATGGCCCTGGCTACTAACGCCACCTCGGAGAGATTGTGAGCATCAAGGTCCAACTCAAGCACAAGACGCACTATCGCTTTGATCGTGCGGTGGTGGCTTCACCCCATGAAATTCGCCTGAGGCCAGCGCTTCATAGCCGGACTCCGGTCTCAGGCTATGCGCTTGAGATCCAACCCAAAAACCACTTCATCCACTGGCAGCAAGATGCCTTTGGTAATTTCGTGGCGCGGGTAACCTTTCCTGAGCCGATACGGGAAATGTACATCGGGGTCGAGCTCGTTGCTGACATGACCGTCATCAACCCTTTCGACTTTTTTGTCGAGGATTGGGCGGAATTCTTTCCTTTCGCATATCCCGCTGATCACCGTAAGGAGCTTGCCCCTTATCTGGAGTGTGATCCTGCAGGCCCCCATTTTCATGCCTTCCTGAAGGAGATCCAGGCTCAAATTCCGGCAAAGATCACCACCACCAACCTTCTGGTCATGCTCAATCAGAAGGTTCAGGAACGTATTCGTTACATGATTCGCCTCGAGCCTGGCGTTCAATCACCCGAAGAGACACTCTCTTTGGGGTCGGGTTCCTGTCGTGACAGCGCATGGCTGCTGGCACAGTTGCTCCGGCATCTCGGGATGGCTACCCGATTTGTCTCAGGCTACCTGATCCAGCTCGTCGCAGATCTTCCCCCGCTCGAGGGACCGGAAGGACCGACGGAGGACTTCACGGACCTTCATGCCTGGTGTGAGGCCTACGTACCGGGGGCAGGTTGGGTCGGCATGGATGCCACCTCGGGGCTTTTAGCCGGAGAGGGCCACATTCCTTTGGCGGTATCCAGTCTTCCGACCGCTGCAGCACCGGTGATCGGTCTTACCAGTGTCTGTCAGGCTGAACTTGATTTCAGTATGGGGATAACCCGGATTCATGAGGATCCTCGTGTAACGCTGCCCTACAGTGATGCAGTCTGGTCAGACATCATGGCTTTGGGGGATCGGGTCGAAGCGGATCTTGTTGCCGGTGATGTGCGCTTGACCCAAGGCGGCGAGCCCACCTTTGTGTCGGCCGACAATATGGATGGGCCTGAGTGGAATACCGATGCCTTGGGTGATGAAAAGTGGGCCAAGGCCAATGAGCTCATGGAACGTCTCCAGGCTCGATTTGCTCCGGGTGGTCTGCACCATTACGGCCAAGGCAAGTGGTATCCGGGAGAGCCCTTGCCAAGATGGGCCTTGAACATCTTCTGGCGAAATGATGGTCATCCGCTTTGGCGGAATCTTGATCTTCTTCGCCCAACGCCATCCGAAAGCAAGGCGCCTAATGTTCTGGGCTTTGCTGAGCATCTGGCCAAAGGACTGGGCCTCCATCAGGGGTACCTCATCCCTGCGTATGAGGACCCCTGGCATGCCCTTGATGCGGAGTCCCGATATCCTGAAAACATTGATCCCCATGATCATCCGCTTGAGGACCTTTCGGCACGCAATGCGCTTGCCAAGGCACTTCGTGAGGGGTTAGCAGAAGTCGTCGGCTATGTTCTGCCCTTAAAACCGGTATCAGAGCGACGGACCTGGTGTTCAAGCCGTTGGCCCCTTCGGCAGGAACGACTTTACCTGATACCCGGCGACTCCCCTATGGGGCTGCGTCTTCCTCTGGCAAGCCTTCCCTGGGTGCTTCCAGATGAGATGGAACCTGAGTTTGAGCGTGACCCCTTTGAGCCCCGTGCGGCTCTGAATGAGACCACTGAGGCCCCAACAAAACCCGAGCCCCTCAAGGATGTGGTCGATCCCCGTGAAGTCGTGCATACCGCCTTGGTATTCCAGGTGCGTGATGGCGTGCTCCATGTGTTTCTCCCGCCGCTGAGTCAACTGGAGGACTTCGTAGATCTGATTTCGGTGATTGAGCGTGTTGCAGAAGTCACCCATCAGGCGATTCGGCTTGAAGGATATGCCCCCCCTCGGGACCCCCGCCTCAAAATGCTGTCTGTGACCCCCGATCCGGGCGTCATTGAGGTCAACATTCATCCTTCAACCGATTGGCAAACCCTGGTTACGCGGACTCGTGATCTTTATGCAGATGCGAGAAAAACACGATTGATCGCTGAAAAGTTCATGCTCGACGGCCGTCATACTGGAACCGGCGGTGGCAATCACATTACATTGGGTGGGGCGACAGCCGCTGAAAGTCCTTTCCTTCGACGTCCTGATCTCTTGGTCAGTCTGATTCGATTCTGGCAGCGACACCCCTCTCTCTCCTATCTTTTCTCTGGTCAGTTTATTGGTCCGACCAGTCAGGCCCCCCGGGTCGATGAGGCGAGAGACGATAATCTCTATGAACTCGAAATCGCTTTTCAGCAGCTTGAATCCCATTGTGAAATCGGTGCTGAAACACCCAAACCCTGGCTGGTTGACCGTCTTTTGAGAAATCTTCTGATCGATATGACCGGGAATACCCATCGATCCGAGTTTTGTATCGACAAACTGTATTCTCCGGACAGTTCCACCGGGCGTCTTGGGATTCTTGAGCTTCGGGCATTTGAAATGCCGCCGCATTATCAGATGAGTCTGGTACAGGCACTCTTGTTGCGATGTCTGATCGCTCGTTTCTGGAAGGCACCTGAGCGGCGACCCTTGGTTTACTGGGATACCGCGCTGCACGACCGCTTCATGCTCCCGTTCTACATCGAGTCTGATCTTCGCGAAGTGATCACTGAGTTGCGACTTTCAGGCTATGCCTTTGATGAAAGTTGGTTGCTGCCCTTCATGGAATTCAGATTCCCGCGCCATGGTACTGTGGCCATTGAGGGCATCGAGCTCAGCCTGAGACAGGCCATTGAGCCCTGGCATGTCCTGGGAGAGGAAGTATCCGGAGGCGGGACAGCCCGTTATGTAGATTCCTCTGTAGAGCGCTTGGAAGTGCGCGTTGAAGGGTTGCTCTCCCACCGTCATCAAGTGCTTTGCAATGGTCGTAAGTTGCCTTTGCACCCGACGGGAACGCCAGGTCAGTTTGTGGCCGGTGTGAGATTCAAGGCCTGGTCACCCCCCTCATCCTTACATCCCACCATTGGAGTGCAGGCGCCCTTGGTCTTTGATGTGTATGACACGCTGGAAGGGATATCGCTTGGGGGTTGCACCTATCACGTCTGTCATCCTGGCGGGCGCAATTATGAGACCTTTCCTGTGAATGCTCAGGAAGCCGAGGCCCGTCGCAGGGCCCGATTCTGGGAGCATGGCCATGTCCAAGGCAAGCGAATGGTTGCCGATGAACCCCGTAACCACAGGTTTCCCTCAACCCTGGATCTCAGGTGGGAACCTTCAAACCGGAGAATACCCTCATGACATACTCCACCCGCCTGCCTCGCTACGGCGACAAGCAAAACTCTGCTTTTTATGAGGAGTATCTACAGAGGCTGCTTGAGGATCGGGATCAAAGTGGTCTCACCGAAATGATTGGTGGCATTGAAGCCATGCTGATCAGTGTGGAACCCGGGAATTCTGTTGAATACATCGCCGAACTGGCCTTGATGTCACCCTATGAATATCTGGTGACCCTGGACAGTGAAAAACACCTGACTCACGTTCTGAGGATCGACATGCAGTCGCCGGATATTCTGCTTCGTGAACCGAAGGAGATGTCCTACTCGGATATTTTTCGGAGTCTGAACGACCTTTATCCGGTTGGCGCGAGACGCCCTCATTCAAGGTATCTGGGCGAGATCCTGCATTGCAAGGATCGCCATCAAGTGGTTGCCATGCAGCAGCAGCGGGAATTTAGATTCTTCCAGGTGGGACAGCTCGCCGATCTGGATTTCCCCCTGAACGTCAGTATCTCCAAGCCATCACCCTATACGCAGAATGTGATCGGCTACATGGAGCGGCCGCTGGATAGCATTCGTGTCTACCAGCACGGCAACTGCATCATTCTTCCTCAGGCCCAGGCGGCCAATGATCGTGGCAAGGAGATGCAGGAACGTATCGGGATCAAGGACTTTCTCTGTCCGGTAGATCACCTCGCGACTCGCGTCTACAGTCAGAACCGGGAAGTGGCCATTCTGGAGTATCTGGCGCTCTCCAGTTATTACTACTGGGGTAGCTACGATATCAAGGATCAGAACTCCTCAACCAACGTCACCAAAAGTGCCCATGCCTTGCCTGAATCGCAGAGCCCTGCGAAGGTCTTCACGGCGAACAATCATCCCTATTGCGTCAATCATCTGGACCGCCTTCCGAGTCCGACAGAAACCTTTGTTCGAAATTACGGGCCGAGGCTCCATCACATCGCCGTGGAGGTCAAGGACGGTCAACTGGACGGGCGCGAGTACATTGACGTCGTGGTGGATGCGATTGCAAGCCAGGGTAAGGGCTTCCTTCTCGAGACCATCGGCTCCCGGAGCGAGGGGCTCAAGCAGATCTTCTCTTCGGCTTCCGACTTTTCATCCCTCATCATTGAGTATGTTCAGCGTTTCGGTGACTTCGAAGGCTTCTTCACCAAGGACAATGTGGCAAAGTTGACCTTTGCGGCTGGGCAGGAAGAGGGCGTTAAAGAAGACCTTTACTGACCCTTCGGTCATCTCAAGGTGAGATAATGCGGGACTCCTTACACAAGAGCAGTCCCGTGTCTCAAGTTACGTCCGCTTCCTCCATCCCCCTGGATGAAGCGGTGATCCAACGTCTGATCGATCTCGCGGAAGACGCCGGTCGAGCCATTCTGTCCTTTTACGAGCAGGATGCAGAGGTTCGTGAAAAAAGTGACGCGTCCCCTTTGACTGCAGCAGATTTAGCAAGCCATCACACGATTATGCAGGGCTTGAAGGCCTTGATGCCTTCAGTCCCTGTCCTTTCGGAAGAGTCTGCCCCGATCAATGTCGTCGAGCGGCTGGCGTGGTCGACCTTCTGGCTTGTCGACCCCTTGGATGGCACGAAAGAGTTTCTCCAGCGCAATGGCGAATTTACGGTCAACATCGCGCTGATCGATCACCATATGCCCTCATTGGGCATTGTTCATGTGCCTGCGCAGAAACGGACCTATGTGGGGCGGGTCGGGAACGGCGCCTATCTTCTGGGGCCGGATCGCCGGAAGACCTCGATTCGTATTTCTGAAGATGCTCACGATCCCTTGAGGGTTCTCGGCTCCCGTTCCCACCCGACGCCAGATCTTGATGCTTACCTTCTTGATCAGGGCGCATTTGTCATGGAGGCCGTCGGGAGCTCCCTCAAGTTCTGCCGGGTAGCCGAAGGCAGTGCGGATCTTTATCCACGTTTTGGCCCCACCTCTGAATGGGATACGGCTGCGGGACAAGCCGTTCTTGAAGCGGCCGGAGGCCACGTGATTGACCTTCAGGGTCGTCCGCTTCGGTACAATCTCAAAACCAGTTTGCTAAATCCTTATTTCCTCGCTTTCGGGGATTCTGGCCGGGATTGGATGCCGGGCCCTCCTCGGGATTGAAGCCTCATTCATCAGTTCGAGTCGATCCATGAAAATCATCATCCTTGGAGCCGGTCAGGTGGGCAGTAGCCTGCTTCAGAGTCTTGCGAGTGAAAAAAACGATATCGTCATGGTGGATATCCGCCAGGAGATCCTAGAGAAACTGCAGGATCGATTTGATATCCGAACGGTCCTTGGTCATGCCGCTCATCCACCGATCCTCCAGGCTGCGGGGGCCCGGGAGGCGGACATGTTGATTGCCGCAACCAGCGATGATGAAACCAATATGCTGGCCTGCCAGATCGCAGACATCCTCTTTAAGGTGCCACGCAAGATTGCTCGTGTGAGGTCGATCGAATATTTTGCTTATCCCGGACTTTTCTCGCCTGAAACCATTCCGATTGATTATGTGATCAGTCCGGAACAGATCGTCACGCAATACATCGAACGTCTACTCTCACACCCAGGCTCAAGTCAGGTGCTTGATTTTGCCGAAGGGCGAGTCCGGATGGCTTCATTACACGCCGTACGGGGCGGGCCGATGGTGGGACGTGAAGTGCGTGAACTGCATGAACATGTTCCGAACTTCCATGCCCGTATCGCGGCCATTTTCCGGAATGGTCAGCCCATTGCACCCAATGGAAGTACCGTCATCCTTCACGGCGATGAAGTTTTCTTTCTGGCGTCCCGGGAGGAGATCAAGGGGGTCATGTCTGAGCTCGGTAAATCAGAAAAGCCCTATAAACGTTTGATCTTTGCCGGTGGTGGACATGTGGGTAAACGCGTCGCCCTGGCCCTTGAAAGCCAATACTCGATCAAGGTGATCGAACGGGATGCCCAGCGTGCCAAGAAAATTGCCGGCCAATTGAAAAACACCACGGTGCTGGTGGGGGATGCTTCCGATCGGGAGCTTCTCATGAGTGAGAACGTTGAGAGCGCTGATGTATTTTGCGCCATTACCAATAATGATGAAGCGAATATCCTCTCGGCGATGCTGGCTAAGCGATTGGGCGCTCGAAGGGT
Organism: Pseudomonadota bacterium; assembly: GCA_039795615.1. Classification (GTDB taxonomy): domain Bacteria; phylum Pseudomonadota; class Gammaproteobacteria; order Methylococcales; family Methylococcaceae; genus UBA6136. Next base: position 1,246 of record JBDKLO010000144.1, on the reverse strand, counting down.
CATAGCGCTGGTCAACAACGATGCCTATTCAGAAATAGTTGACGATACCCAGGTCGATCTCGTCATCTCGCCCCAACAAGCAACGATTAGCGCGCTTCTCCGATATATCCGCCGAGGTGACGTGGGTCAGGTACATTCCATTCGTCATGGGGCTTCAGAGGCCATCGAAATGGTGGCGCATGGCCAGGTGGGTGTTTCGCGAGTCATTGGCATTCCCCTCAACGAAATCAATATGCCGGAGGGGATCGTCATGGGGGCATTGGTTCGTGATGATGAAGTTTTGCACGTTCGCCACGACACGGTCATTCAAGAGGGCGATCATGTGATCATGTTCCTGCTCGACAAACGACTCATTCCTGAAGTGGAGCGGCTATTCCAGGCCGTTGAGTCGGTTTAACCCCCTTAGGAGAACTCAGGTGAGTGATATTCAGAAAGTGACCCCGGTCGAGGCCCATGAAGCGCTGACGGCAGATTCATCCGCTGTTTTAATCGATGTGCGTGATCCTGTGGAATACAGTTTCGTGGGGCACCCCATTGGCTCGGTGAACGTTCCATTCAAGTTTGCCCCGAGCATGGAGGCGAATCCAGATTTCGTGTCATTGGTCCGCGCACTGGCGCCTGACGAAAAAACACCCATCTTCCTGCTGTGCCGAAGTGGACAAAGGTCCATGGCTGCAGCAGAACTGCTGATGGCATCAGGCTATCAGGATCTGAGCAATATCGAGGAAGGCTTTGAGGGCGGTATTGATAGCTCCCGGCACCGTTCAACGATCAATGGCTGGCGTTTCCACGGTCTGCCCTGGGAGCAAACTTAACGTTAATCCTGGAGTTTCAGGAGGGCATAGAGGGTATCAAGATGCGGGGTCTTGACCCCGGCGCGTCTGGCCGCCCTGACGGCATTCCCAACGATGACCTCACTTTCGGTGGGATCCCCGGCGCGTTGGTCGAGGGACATGCTCGGCAAGTAAGGCCGCATCCTGTGGGTGCCGTTGATCTGTTTTTCAATGATGCTGTTCGGGAGTTCATGACCGAGTCGGGTGGCCGTCTCATTTATTTCAGTCATCACCTGTCGAACCAGTTCCTCAGCGCTGAAGTCGGACAGGACGTCCGGCGACCCCCGAGACGGAGAGCCATATATGGTCGCTCGCCTTATGCAAGGGGTCTTGTCAATTTTGGAATGGTGAAGTTGCAGCCATATATCCGGCATTTTTCTGGCTTTTGAAAGCCTTGCCCCAATGGAATTCGC
>JBDKLO010000143.1:0-22560 GCA_039795615.1 Pseudomonadota bacterium | reverse complement strand
ATCATTTTTATTGCGGATTAGGGAGTGTCAGCCATCTTCCAATGGGACATGAGCCTGAAGCAGGCGCAGTTGGATCAAACTCGTTTGCGCGTGGCTACTCATTGCGACTAGCCCAGACATGAAAAAGGGCCTTTCGGCCCCTAGTCACTGTTTTATTTGGTAGCGGGGGCAGGATTTGAACCTACGACCTTCGGGTTATGAGCCCGACGAGCTACCAGACTGCTCCACCCCGCGTTAATCCGCCCATTATACGCAGGAAAGCCTGCATCTAGCAATAGATGTCTGTGTGCTCTCTCAGCTTAGAGTGGGAGTTGGGGCAATATGATGTGCGTTGTAGCGCACGCCATGACTCCAGCAATCAGGTCATCCAACATGATGCCGAATCCCCCGTGGACTTTACGATCAAACCAGCGGATCGGCCATGGTTTGAGAACGTCAAAGACTCGAAAGGCCAGGAAGCCAACGGTCAGAGCTAACCATGATGGAGTCACGAGGGTCATGGTCACCATTAGGCCGACCACTTCGTCCCATACAATCCCTGAGTGATCCTGGATTCCGATCTTTTTCTCTGTCATGCGGCAGATGTGAATGCCCAGCAAGAATAAAGTGCATGTGATGGCGATATAGAGCGGTGCTCCTGTATTGGAGATGAGCCAATACAGTGGGATTGCGGCAAGGGTTCCTAAAGTTCCCGGTGCCTTGGGTGAAAGCCCGGATCCAAAACCCAGTCCAAGAAAACACCAGACATCACTGAAAACAATGCGGGGCGAGATTCTGGCCTGTTTTTTTTTCTTGATTTCAGGATGGGCTGAAGTGCTCATAACCGGGTATCTCAAGGTGAATCGATTTGGAGGCGTGATTGATCCGAAGGCCAGGTGTGGTCTCAATCTGACCTATACATGCGCCATTTAAACCCAGTTTGCGAAGGATTGTTTCCACCTCGCCCCGATGGTGGGAAGGGGCCGTGAAGCAGAGTTCATAGTCATCACCGGTTCTCAGGGGGAAACCCAGGTCACCATGATGCGCAACATATTCGCGAACGGCTTCTGAGAGGGGCAAACGATCCCAATCGATTTCGGCGCCTACCTGACTTCGATCAAGAATATGCCCCAAATCAGCTGCCAGGCCATCTGAAATATCGATGCAAGCACTGGCGATTCCGAGGAGTGAAAGTCCCAATTCAATTCTGGGACTCGGCGTTTCTAGCGCGGCGTAGAGGGTTGGATCCTCGATCAACCATGATCCCTGTCGGCCCAGAAGTCCAAGACCTGCATTCCCGATAGGGCCACTTACATAAATCAGATCGTTCGCCTTGGCGCCAGATCTCAGAAGGGCTTGTCCGCTGGGTGTCGTTCCGATGACCTGAACCGTTATCGAAAGGGGGCCTTGGGTTGTATCTCCCCCAACCAGAGAAATATTGTGCTCGGATGCCAACGCAAAAAATCCTGCAGAGAACTCGCTCAGCCAGGCTTCATCGATGCGGGGAAGCGTCAAGGCAAGAGAGCACCATGCGGGTTGCGCACCACTTGCGGCAAGATCACTGAGATTAACCGCGAGGGCCTTGTGGCCGAGGCCCCTGGGATCCGTGTCAGGAAAAAAATGAACCCCGGAAACCAGGGTGTCGATACTCAGGGCCAGGTTCTGTCCGGCGGGTGGGGCGAGGAGGGCGCAATCATCCCCGACGGCCAGAATGACATCAGAGCGCCCTGAAGGTCGATCAAAGAACTTTTCGATCAGACCAAATTCACCGGTGGCCATTGCTCAGTTGGGTTGATCCGAATGCGCACATTCGGTTTCCCTGATTTTCTTCGACAACCGATCCAGAAGGCCATTGATGAACTTATGGCTTTGGGTCGCCCCAAACTCCTTGGCGAGATTAATCCCCTCATTCACGATGACCCGATACGGGACCTCCGGATGACAGAGGAGCTCATAGGTGCTGATGCGAAGGATGGCCCGTTCCACGGGGTCGATCTGTTCCACGGGCCTTGAGGTGAATTCGCCAATGGCGGCATCAATGACGTCCAACCGAGAAGGAACGTTGTGAAGGAGATCCTGAAAGTAACTCAGCTCACCCTTGCCGATCCCATGCTCCTCAACAAACTGACGCTCAATCTCCGAGAGGTTGTAGCGTGTCATTTGCCACTGATAAATCGCCTGGACGGCGCTTTTTCGGGCTTGTGTCTTGCTGCTACTCATCCTGCATTCAGTTCGCGAATGAGGTTAACCATCTCGATGCTGGAAAGGGCAGCCTCTGCGCCTTTGTTTCCGGCCTTGGTGCCAGCGCGCTCGATGGCTTGTTCAATTGTGTCCACCGTCAGGACGCCAAAAGCAACCGGGATTCCATGTTGCAGCGATACAGTGCTCAGGCCTTTTACGCATTCACCTGCCACATGATCAAAATGGGGGGTCGAGCCACGGATGACGGCACCCAATGCAATGATGGCATCGTAGCGACCGGTTGCCGCAACTTTCTGAACGGCCAGAGGAAGCTCGTAGGCACCGGGGGCCTTAATGATATGAATGTCCGAGTCTTTGGCGCCATGGCGGATCAGCGTATCAACGGCTCCACCTTCCAGGGCATCGACGATGAAGCTATTGAAGCGTGAACAGACCAGGGCGAAGCGAGCCCCCTTGACGTTGAAATGACCTTCGTAGGTTTTGAGTTGATTCATGGCTGGCTTTTCTGATGGTCAGTGTTGAATTAATTTTGTGAATTATGGCCCATGGTGGTGAGGGCTGCGTCGATTCTGAGGACATAAGGTGTGGCCCAAGGGTGCGATTCGAGCCAGTCTGGGCCAATTTGGGTTTGAAGGCGTTCCAGTTCGCGATCAGGACTGTCCTGTTTGAGCATCGTCAGGAGACGATGGACTTTTCGTAACACGGTTTCCGTCAGAGTCGCCTCAGGCCCACCGAGCTCCTCTCGCCATTCCCGCTCAATGGCTGCAATGAGCTTACTGATGTCACGGCTGAGATGCTCGGAGTTCATGGCGTCGTTTCTCAGTGATCCGAAACGCAGGCCACGAAGTCGACGACTTCAAGACCGTAACCGGAAAGCCCCAGGTATTTTTTGGGCGAATGGCCAATGACCTTGAGTTTGCGTATCCCTAGATCCGCCAGAATTTGTGCCCCGGTTCCGGTGGTGCGCCAATCTTCCGTTGGAGCCGTATTAACCGGAAATTCGATGCCGTGGTCTTCCATCTGATACTGGTGAATCCGTTCCACCAGAAACTTGTCGTCTTCTTCTTTTCGAATGACCACGAGGGCGCCTCGGCCTTCTTCTGCAATTCGACGCATAGCGCTTCGAAGTGAGATGCTGGAGCCTTCGCGTTTACCGCCCAGAAGGTCCCCGAGGACATTTCGGCCATGGACCCGGACCAGTATCGGATCTTCACCGCGCACTTGGCCCATGACCAGAGCCAGATGCAGCCGCTGATCGACTTGATCCTGATAGGCAATCATTCGGAACTGCCCAAACTCGGTGGGGAAATCGCACTCACAAATACGCTCGACCGTTTTTTCGTTCTGAATGCGGTATTCAATGAGGTCGGTAATGGTCCCGATCTTAAGATTGTGCTCCAGCGCAAAAGCTTCAAGATCAGCTCGGCGAGCCATCGTCCCATCTTCATTCAGGATCTCGACAATGACCGCCGCAGGCTCAAGACCTGCCAAACGCGCAAGATCACAACCGGCCTCCGTATGGCCCGCGCGGTTAAGGACTCCGCCGGGCTGTGCCATCAGAGGAAAGACATGCCCTGGTTGGACGAGGTCATCGGGTCTGGCTTCCGCTGCGACTGCCGCCTGAATGGTTCTGGAGCGATCGGCTGCGGAGATGCCGGTTGTCACGCCCGAAGCGGCTTCGATCGAAACCGTAAAATTTGTCGAATGGGGCGTCCGATTTTCATTCACCATCAGTGGGAGACGGAGCTGCTGACAGCGCTCCCGTGTCAGGGTGAGGCAGATGAGACCCCGACCATAGCGCGCCATGAAGTTGATGTCCTCGGGACGCGTATGGCTCGCAGCCATCACCAGATCGCCTTCGTTTTCTCTGTCTTCATCATCAAGAAGGACGACCATTCGCCCTTGGCGAATCTCCTCGATTAACTCTGCCGTGGTGTGCATCACGCGAAACCATTGTCCTGAAGAAGCGTCATGGTAACACCCGATGCCGGGATTCCGGCTTTTTCCCCCAGCAGGAGGCGCTCGAGATAGCGGGCGATCAGATCAACCTCAAGGTTGACGGCATCGCCCTGAAGACTCGTTCCGAGTGTGGTCTCCTTGAGCGTGTGGGGCACGATGTTGACCGTAAAACGAGCGCCTGACACCGAATTGACGGTCAGGCTGATGCCGTTAATGCAGATCGACCCCTTTTCCGCGATATAGCGAGCCAGCCCCTCGGGCGCTTCCAGGGTGAAACGCCAGGATCGGCCATCATCGACCCGCTCGAGAATATGTCCGACGCCATCCACATGGCCGCTGACCAGATGGCCGCCCAAGCGGGTGGTCGGGAGAAGGGCCATTTCCAGATTGACGGGAGCGCCTTGGCCCAATTGTGAGAGAGTCGTCCGTGACAGGCTCTCTCTCGACACATCGGCACTGAAGCTGCGCGCGTCGATCTCGACTGCAGTAAGACAAACCCCGTTGACCGCAATGCTGTCCCCGATCGATGCCTGATCGATGGGGAGTTTTCCGGTCGCAATCCGAATCCGCATGTCGCCGCCTCGAGGTTCGAGTCGTTCGATGGTGCCGATGGCCTGGATGATGCCTGTGAACATGGATGTAGTTTCCCGATGTGGAAATGGAGAAGAGGTCAAGGGACTCAACGGGATCTGAATGTCAGTCGAAGATCTTCTCCGACCTGACGAGATTCCAAAAGCTTCAGGTGAGGGGCATCCGCCAGCCGCTCAAGGCCTGGGAGTTGAAAGAGGCCTCGTCCCTGATCGCCCAATATGCGGGGAGCCATATAGATCACCCATTCATCGACCATGCCCGAGGCTAGAAGGGCCCCATTGAGCGTGGGGCCGCATTCGAACAGCACTTCATTGAATCCTTGTTGGCCCAGCCAATCGGACACGGCTTCAAGGTCGATGCCCCGGTGGCCCGATGGCGGCAGACGATGGATTGAGGCTTCCTTTGGATCTTCGGATTCTTTAAGGGTCAGGACCTGATAGCTACCGGAGGCTTCAAAGAAACGCGCACTGCGGGGGCAACGGAGCTGAGAGTCCAGAAGAATTCGTACGGGTTGGATCAGCGGCGGATGCGGCTCGGGCAGTCTTGCTGTCATGGCCGGATTATCAGCGAGGAGCGTTCCGGATCCCGTCACAATGGCCGAGGAGCGGGCTCTCAGGCGATGGACGTCCTGACGCGCGTTCGGGCCTGTAATCCATCGGCTTTCCCCCGAGGCCATGGCGGTCCGCCCGTCCAGGCTCATGCCGATCTTGCTCCGGATCCAGGGTTTTCCGGTGCGCATGCGCTGAATGAATCCCGGATTGAGGTTCTCTGCATCCTGAGTCAGGAGGCCTGTTTGGGTGGTGATGCCCGCCTCCTGAAGTCGCTTCAGACCCTGACCTCCAACCAGCGGATTGGGATCTTCCATGGCCGCAACCACGCGCGCGAGACCGTGACACACTAGGGCCTCCGAGCAGGGCGGTGTCCGCCCCTGATGATTGCAGGGTTCGAGCGTCACATAAGCCGTACCTCCGCGTGCCCTTTCACCCGCAGCCTTGAGGGCATTTACCTCGGCATGGGCTTCACCCGCAAACTGATGCCAGCCCTCGCCAACGATCTCGCCTTGATTAACGATGACACAGCCCACCCGGGGATTGGGATCCGTGGTCCAGAGCCCCCGTCGCGCCAATTCCAGTGCACGGGCCATATAGCGTGCGTCTTCAGTTGAAAAATGCGGTTGCGAGCTCATGGTCAGCGATGGGCCTGATGGGCGATCTGAGTTCGGAAGTGATCAATCCCTCTGGGTTCAGAGGGTCTCGATCTCAGGGGTCAGAAGGGGGCAGGGGCGATTTGGGGTCCAGTTCCAGATGATCGATCACCTCACGAAATTCGTTCACATCCTGGAAGCTCCGATAGACGGAGGCAAAGCGGATGTACGCGACGTGGTCAAGGCCTGCAAGTTCAGACATGACACCTTCGCCGATCAGGCGGGAGGGCACTTCGCGTTCACCGGTCCCGAGAAGTTTCTTTTCGATTCGGGCAATCGCGGCCTCGACCCGTTCAATGTCGACCGGTCGCTTTTCCAGGGCTCGGAGCATGCCGGCTCGAAGTTTGTCTTCGCGGAAGGGTTCTCGGTTTCCGTTACTCTTGATGATGCGGGGCAGGGTGAGCTCAACGGTTTCAAACGTGGTGAATCGCTCCCGACATTCCGTGCATTCACGCCGCCGACGAACCTGGTCCCCCTCCTGAGAAAGCCTGGAATCGATGACTCGCGTGTCATCCGCGCCACAAAAAGGACATCGCATCGGAACTACCGGAATCAGGCGTCCGGGTAGACCGGATAGCGTTTGCAGATCTGGCTGACGTCGTCGCGAACGCGTTCAATGACGGCTTCATTTTCAAGATCATCCACCACATCGCAGATCCAGTCAGCCAAGGTCACGCAGTCGGCCTCGGTGAAGCCGCGCGTGGTGACTGCAGGGGTTCCGATGCGGATTCCACTGGTCACAAAGGGAGACTGCGGATCATTGGGAACCGCGTTCTTGTTGACCGTAATGTGGGCGCGTCCAAGAGCGGCATCGACGGCTTTCCCGGTCACGCCACGAGCAATCAGATCAACCAGCATCAGGTGATTGTCGGTTCCACCCGACACAATGTTCAGCCCTCGAGCCATGAAGCGTCCTGCCATGGCCTGGGCATGGCTGACCACGCGTTGCTGGTAGGTTTTGAATTCAGGCTGCATGGCCTCCTTGAGTGCTACGGCCTTAGCCGCAATGACATGCATCAGGGGCCCTCCCTGGATTCCTGGGAAGACCAGAGAATTGAGCTTTTTCTCGATCTCTTCATTGGCCTTGGCGAGAATCAACCCACCGCGCGGGCCGCGAAGGGTCTTGTGAGTTGTGGTGGTCGTGACGTCGGCGATGCCGACAGGGCTTGGGTAGACCCCGGCGGCGACGAGTCCTGCCACATGGGCCATGTCCACCAGAAGGTAGGCCCCCACTTCATCGGCAATCTTTCGGAAGAATGCCCAATCCACCACGCGGCTATAGGCTGAAAACCCAGCAATGATCATCTTGGGCTTGTGTTCGCGGGCCAGTCGGGCCACTTCTTCATAATCAATCAGGCCGGTCGCGGTGTCCAAACCATATTGGATAGCGTTATAGAGCTTTCCCGAAAAATTGACCTTCGCGCCATGGGTCAGGTGGCCACCATGCGCGAGGCTCATCCCAAGCACGGTGTCACCCGGGTTGAGGAGCGCCATGAATACCGCGGCATTAGCCTGTGAGCCGGAATGGGGCTGAACATTGGCGTAGTCGGCCGAGAAGAGGGTTTTGGCGCGATCGATCGCCAGGGACTCGACCACGTCCACATGCTCGCAACCGCCGTAGTAGCGCTTGCCTGGGTAGCCCTCTGCGTATTTGTTGGTCAGTACAGTGCCCTGTGCCTGAAGTACGCGGGGACTCGCATAGTTTTCTGACGCGATCAGTTCGATGTGATCTTCTTGGCGATGCTCCTCCGCCTGAATCGCGGACCAGAGTTCTTCATCAAAACCAGCGATTTCCATTCCTTTGCTGAACATGGTGGGAACCTAGATGGGATGGGGAATTGACCTTGATTTATACCACGAAAGGTGGGGGTCTACGACTCGCCAACGAGTTCAACAATCGTCTCTTTGAGCTTGAGACGGACCTGATCGTTACTGAGAGGAAGATTGTCTTTTCCGGTGAGCAGGAAAATGTCCTCCGCCCGACTGCCGATGGTCGAAATCCTCGCATTATTCAGGCGGACATCGCATTGGGAGAATGCCCGGCCGACCTTAGAGAGAAGGCCAGGGCGGTCTGTGGCAATCAGCTCCATGACCGTGCCTTGCCGCTGTGGCTCGTCGCGGAATGTGACTTGGGTGGGAACCGTGAAATGGCGGATTTGCCGGGCCTCTCTTCGTTGGACCTGAAGGTCGGCCTGATCCTGGCCTGACAGGGCTTCTCTCAGGCGCACCGAAATCTGCACCTGCCGCATCGGATCGGTCAGGCGCTCTCCTGATTGCTCCAGAACGTGATAGCTGTGGACCACATAATCTTGTGTGCTGGTAATGATTCGCGCATCCAGAACGGTCAGGTTGAGCTGATCCAGAATGGCCGTCGTCCTGGGGAAGATGAGGTCATTCTGACGGGCGTAGATGAAAACCTCGGCACTTCCGCGCTGACTGACGGTTCTGAGGAGGACGAGAGGGGGTTCTTTCCCCCGAAAGGCGTCCAGGGCCACGGTGTGCCAGACGATTTCCTCCGGGTGGTACCTGAGGAAGTACTCCTCGCTGAAAACTTCATTCCAGATGGCGCGGCTCCGCGCTTCAGGAATGCCCAACCTTGAGAGCTTTTCGAGCGATTCCTTTTGGACCGCCGCCAGCTTTTCTTCCTGTTGCACCGGGTTGGCAAGGCCGCGTCGGAACATCCAGCGGGCTTGTTCGTAGAGTTCGTGCAGCAAGGCGTCACGCCAGGAATTCCAAAGACTCGGATTGGTGGCCCGAATGTCAGCCACGGTCAGGAGATAAAGGTAATCCAGCGTCGTTTCGTCCCGGATCGTGGTCGCAAAGGCGTGAATGATTTTGGGGTCACTGATGTCCTTTCGTTGGGCGGTCAGTGACATGAGGAGATGATTTTGAACCACCCAGCAGACGCGTTGGGTGTCCGCCTCCCCAATGCCATGTCGCCGGCAGAAATCGGCGGCAATGTCAGCGCCCAAGGTCGAGTGATCTCCGCCACTGCCTTTGGCAATGTCATGCATCAGTCCGGCGACATAGAGGAGTTCGGGTTTCTCAATCCGCTTAAAGATCTCATTGGGAAATGGGTGAGTCTCGCGGTGGTGTTCGAGGGCAAAGCGCCGAAGATTGCGAACCACAAAAAGGGTGTGTTCATCCACGGTATAGACGTGGAAGAGGTCGTATTGCATTCGCCCGACGACGCGGGCAAATGCCGGAAGGTAGGCCGCGAGGACCCCATAGCGGTTCATTCGCCGCAGCTGATGAGTCACGCCGACGGGTTGGCGGAGGATGTCCATGAACAGGCTGCAGGCTTTGGGATCCTCCCTGAACCGATCATCGATTCTCTCGAGATTCTGCCGGATCAGGCGGATGGTCGATGCCCGGATGCCTTTGAGCCCCGGCCGGGTCTGTAAAAGCAGCAGGATCTCGAAGATAGCCAAAGGTCTTTGCTGGAAGATCTCTGGATCGACGACCTCAAGATAACCGTCAACGCTCCGAAACTCCGGTGTGACCGCTTCAACTTTGAAGGGATGTTCGCTGTGAAGGATGACCTCTTCAAAGAGCTGCATCAGGAGTTCATTCAGCCGCTCAAGCCCCATGACCGTTCGGAAATACAGTTGCATGAACTGCTCAACGGCATGATTCACGTTCTCAGATTCAACCCCGAAAAGGCGGGCCAGTTCCTTCTGATACTCAAACAGAAGGCGCTCTTCAGGCCGGTCCGTGATCACGTGAAGCGCAAAACGAATTTCCCAGAGAAAGTCACGAGCCTTCTGAAATTCCTCATGCTCTGCTTCGGTGAGCCAGCCCAGTTGAACCAGATCCAGCTCGCGAAGATCGTAGTGGCGTTTAATGATCCAGTGAATGTTCTGGATATCCCGGAGCCCGCCGGGTCCTTCCTTGATGTTGGGTTCCAGATTAAAAGCGGTATCGTGGAATTTGGCGTAACGTGCCGCTTGCTCTGCCCGTTTGGCGGCAAAGAATTCGTCAGAGGGCCAGATACGGGAGGGGCTGATCTCCTGTTCGAGACGCGCGAAGAGAGTCCCGTCTCCCTGAAGGAGTCTCGATTCCAGGAGGTTGGTCATGACCGTCTGGTCTTTGATCGCCTCCTCGATGCACTCATCGAGTCCACGGACACTTTGCGCTGGACGGAGCCCGATATCCCAGATGAACTGCAGAAATCCGGCAATCTGAGCGTCAATTTCAGGGCATTCGCCGCTGGCGGGGTCTTTCAGGATAAGAAGGTCGACATCCGAATGGGGATGCATTTCACGGCGTCCATAACCGCCAACCGCGATCAGGCTGGGCTTTGGGGTCTTCGCTGTCGAGAGGAAGTCCTGCCAGATGAAGCCCAGCAGTTCATCGATGAAGTCAGAGCGCCAGCGAATCAGATCCCTTGCGGTTTCTCCAGCGGCAAAACGCTCTCTCAGAAGCGACTGATGCGCCTTGGCAGCCTCGATGCACGCGGTTTTGGAGTCGAGCTCCGCAAACCGATCAGACTCAATTTGGGGTGAAAGCGTTTCGAATATCAAGGGGCTCCTCCGCACGTCGCGTGAGGATTTCGAAACCCTCGGATGTCACTGCCACCATATGTTCCCATTGTGCAGAAAGGCTGTGATCCTTGGTGACCGCAGTCCACCCGTCGGGCAGGATTTTGACGTGACGCTTTCCCAGATTGAGCATGGGTTCGATCGTGAACACCATGCCCTCCTCGAGTTTGAGTCCGGTCCCAGGGGTTCCATAGTGAAGGACTTGGGGATCTTCGTGGAAATCCTTGCCAATGCCGTGGCCGCAGAACTCCTGAACAACAGAAAGACCATGCGATTCAGCATGTCGCTGGATCGCATGGCCGATATCGCCCAGGGTCGCGCCGGGTTTGACTTCCATGATCCCAAGGTACATCGCTTCCTGACAGATTTTTGCCAGCCGGCTGGCTCGGATCGGAACGTCGCCGACCAAAAACATCTTGCTCGTGTCGCCATGGTAACCATCCTTGATCACGGTAATGTCGACATTAATGATGTCGCCACTTTTGAGCTTCTTCGGTCCGGGAATGCCGTGGCAGACGGTATGGTTGACTGATGTGCAGATGGATTTAGGAAAGCCCCGGTAGTTGAGGGGGGCAGGGATCGCCTGCTGAACGTCAACAATGTAATCGTGACAGATCCGATCCAGTTCCTCGGTGGTCACACCGGCGATGACGTAAGGCTCGATCATTTCGAGGACCTCGGCCGCCAGGCGGCCTGCCACTCTCATGGTTTCGATTTCTTCGGGAGTTTTGATGCGGATGGTCATCGGGGTTTGCCTGATGGACCCCAGAGGGTGTCCCGGGGGCGCGACTTAGGGTGGATGGATTGTTGAGATAAGCCGTTCATGGTATAAAGGCCTGCTTTTTTTAGCAACAACCCACACACATGCCGTCACGCTCGACAGGGTGCCGGACCGGGCTTTACCGGTTACGGTCGTCGTTCGGGGCATGTGGAGGCACAACCCTAATCTAAGGAGTTTTCATGTCGACTGTAACTATGCGCCAGATGCTTGAGGCCGGTGTTCATTTCGGACACCAGACCCGCTACTGGAACCCCAAGATGGCACCGTTTATTTATGGTGCTCGCAGCAATATCCATATCATCAATCTTGAAAAGTCACTGCCCCTTTTCAAGGATGCGATGGCATACCTCGAGCAGGTTGCTGCAAAGCGCGGGAAGATTTTGTTTGTCGGTACCAAGCGGACGACCCGTGCGGTTGTTCAGGAAGAGGCGCTGCGTTGCGGCATGCCCTACGTCAATCACCGCTGGTTGGGTGGCATGCTCACCAACTTTAAGACCATCAAGCAGTCTGTGGCTCGCATGAAGGACCTTGAAGCCATGCGCGACGACGGTCGCCTTCAGCGTTTCAGCAAGAAGGAAGGCCTGGGCATGATGCGTGAACTCGACAAGCTCGAGAACAGCATGGGCGGAATCCGGGATATGGATCGCCTCCCCGAAGTGCTTTTTGTTCTGGACGTTGGTTACGAGCACAACGCCATCAGCGAAGCCCATAAGCTGGGAATCCCGGTGGTTGGTGTTGTCGATACCAACAACAACCCGACCGGTATTGATTTCATTATTCCGGGTAACGACGACTCGATCCGTGCGGTTCAGCTCTATGTTCAGAGCGCGGCGACCGCAATTTTGCAGGGTAAGGCCAATAGCCTGAGCGTTCCTGCTGGCGAGGATGACTTCGTCGAAGTGAATGCTGCCCCTGCGGCCGCAGAAGCTGCGGAGTAACCGGTGCGGGACGGGTCATTGCTGACCCGTCCCCCGGCTTGAATTGAAGACGCCTCCAGACTGGGGGCGTTTTGTTAGTTGTTGATGTCGGCTCCGGCGTCAACGTGAATTTGCTGACATTTAAAGATTACTGAGGATTGCTTCATGTCGAATATTACGGCTGGAATGGTAAAGGAACTGCGCGAGCGCACAGGCTCCGGAATGATGGAATGCAAGAAGGCGCTGACCGAAACCAATGGTGACCTTGAAGCGGCCGTCGAGCTGATGCGCAAGGCCGGTCTTGCCAAGGCTGACAAGAAGTCTGGTCGTACTGCGGCTGAAGGCATCATTGTTGCCAAGGCCAGCGCGGATGGAAAGACTGCGGCGATCGTCGAAGTGAACTCCGAAACCGACTTCGTGGCCAAGGGCGATGATTTTGTCGCGTTTGCCAACCTGGTGGCGGAAACGGCTCTGGGTTCATCAGCCGCAACGCTGGAAGAACTCCTTGAGGTCAAGATTGCAAGCACGGGCGAAACGGTTGAAGAAACCCGTAGAGCCATGATTGCAAAGATCGGTGAGAATATCGCGGTCCGTCGTTTCGCACGTTACAACGCCCCTGAGGGTCTCGTTGCCAGCTACCTGCACGGCAGCCGGATCGGCGTTTTGGTCGAGCTTGCCGGTGGCGATGCGGCCCTGGGTAAGGACGTTGCCATGCACGTTGCGGCAACGAAGCCTAACTGTGTCGATGAGACCGGTGTCGATGCCGAACTGATTGAAAAGGAAAAGGCGATCTTCAGTGCACAGGCTGAAGCCAGCGGAAAGCCGGCCAACGTCATCGAAAAGATGGTCGAAGGCCGCATCAAGAAGTTCCTCGGTGAAATCACCCTGGTGGGCCAGCCTTTCGTCAAGGACCCCGACCAGACGGTGGGCAAGCTGCTGGCCGACAAGGGGGCGAAGGTGGCAAGATTTGTTCGCCTTGAGGTTGGTGAAGGCATCGAAAAGGTCGAGAGCAACTTCGCCGAAGAGGTTATGGCACAGGTCAGGGGTTCCTGATTCTGTCTGACCTGGCTCCACCGGTGAGTGATTGCCGGTGGAAGCCCCTCTGGATTTCCCTTTAACTGCTGACAACGCGACGGACCCATGAGTACCCCAAAATACCAACGTATCCTGTTGAAGTTGAGTGGTGAGGCCCTGATGGGGGACAAGGGGGGTGGTATTGATGCCGCCACCATTGGTCGCCTGGCCAAGGAGATTCAGGAGCTCTGTAATGCCGGAGTTCAGGTCGGTTTGGTGATCGGCGGTGGGAATATCATTCGCGGAGCCCAGACGGCCGGACAGGGGCTTGAACGAGTCACTGGCGACTACATGGGCATGCTGGCCACCGTGCTCAATGCCCTGGCCATGCAGGATGCCCTGGAACATCAGGGACGTCCGGTTCGCGTCATGTCGGCCCTGAAGATTAATCAGGTGTGCGAGGACTACATTCGCCGCCGCGCTATCCGCCACCTTGAAAAGGGGCGGGTGGTCATTTTTGCTGCAGGCACGGGTAATCCCTTTTTTACGACGGATACGGCAGCAAGTCTGCGGGCCGTTGAAATCGGAGCCAATCTCCTGATCAAGGCGACCAAGGTTGACGGTGTCTATACCGCCGACCCGGTCAAAGATCCCGATGCCCGCCTTTATGAACGGTTGACCTATGACGAAGCCCTGGACCAGCGGCTCAACGTCATGGATGCCACGGCTCTGGTCCTGTGTCGAGACCATGACATGCCTCTGCGCGTCATGAATGTCTTCGAGCCGGGTGCAATCATGCGCTTGGTGATGGGCGAGAGCGTCGGTTCACTGATTGAAAGTGGGAAGAAGTCATGATCGAAGATCTTCATAAGAAAACCTCCGAGCGCATGGGCAAGAGCATTGAGGCGCTCAAACTGGAGTTGGCCAAGATCCGGACAGGCAGGGCGCACCCCAGTCTTCTGGATCACGTGATGGTTTCCTATTATGGCAACGAGGTTCCGCTCAGTCAGACCGCCAACGTGACGGTCGAAGATGCCCGCACTCTCGCGGTAGCCCCGTGGGAGCGCACCATGGTTCAGGCGATTGAGAAGGCCATTATGACCTCCGATCTCGGGCTGAATCCATCAACGTCGGGGACCGTGATTCGGGTTCCGATGCCCCCTTTGACTGAGGAGCGTCGCAAGGATCTGATCAAGGTGGTTCGGGCGGAGGCTGAAAACTCTCGGGTGGCTATCCGCAATATTCGCCGTGATGCGAACACCGATCTTAAGAATGCCGTTAAGGACAAGCTGATTTCCGAGGACGATGAACGTCGCAGCCAGGAACAGGTCCAGAAGTTGACGGATCAGTTCGTGAAGGAAGTAGACAGCCTTCTCGAACAGAAGGAAAAGGATCTCCTCGCGATCTGAGGGTGAGGGTACCGGCGAAGACCGGTCCCACTCCCGCGGCTAGTCCGACCCACATGTCGACATCGCCAGACGTCATATCTCATCACCCCGTGCCTCGGCACGTTGCCATCATCATGGATGGTAACGGCCGTTGGGCTAAGCAGCGCTTTCTTCCCAGACCCGCAGGCCACAGGGCGGGAGTCGGAGCCGTTCGAAAAACTGTTGAACACTGCATCGCAAAGGGTGTGGAAGTCCTGACCCTGTTTGCGTTTAGTAGTGAAAACTGGCGAAGACCCCAGCAGGAAGTGGCCTTGCTGATGCAGCTTTTCATTGCCAGCCTGGAGCGCGAGACCGCCAAGTTGCATCGGAATGGGGTCCGGCTGAAGGTGATCGGCGAACGAGAACAATTTGCGCCGATGCTGCAGGAGCGTATCGCCGAAGCCGAAGCCATGACGGCCGAAAACACGCGACTGACTCTGGTGATCGCGGCCAACTACGGTGGCCGCTGGGATATCGCTCAGGCGTGTCGGCAATTGGCGGCTGATGTCGAAGCGGGGCAGCTGACGAGTCAAGACATCACATCGGAAATGATTGGTGCAAGGCTTGCAATCGCCGATCTTCCTGAACCTGATCTGTTCATCCGAACCGGCGGAGAGCAGCGCATCAGTAACTTCCTTCTTTGGCAGCTTGCCTATGCGGAACTTTACTTTACGCCGCTCCTTTGGCCGGACTTTGATGAAGTGGCTTTTGAAGAGGCACTGATCAGTTTTGCCAGCCGCCAGCGTCGCTTCGGTTACACCGGCGACCAAATCGAGAAGCTCGTTTCAAACACAACCCCCCCATCCCGTTGACCCTAAAAGGCCATCCAATGCTTAGAAATCGAATCATTACGGCATCCCTTTTGGCGCCGCTTGTCATTGCTGCCATCTTGCTGCTGCCGCCCGATGGCTTTGCCGTGCTTTGGGGTGTGATCATTCTTTTTGGGGCTTGGGAATGGTCTGATCTGGCCTCCCTCAAAGGAGGACAGCGCATCGGATTCACCGTCACCATCCTCTCGGTGCTGGTGGCAGCGCGGCTCTATGCCATGGATTGGGCACCTGGCGAACTTCCACTTTGGCTCTATGCTGGAGCCGTACTCTGGTGGGCACTCTGGGGTGCTGCCTTCAGGCGCGCATCGGAGAAGCTGGCCAACCAAAAGTTTTCCGTTTTGTCTCGCGTTCTGGCAGGGGCTTGGGTCCTGGTCACGGGTTGGGTGCTGATGGTTTGGCTCCGCCTTAATTTCTCGGCCTATCAGGTTCTGTACCTCGTTCTCCTGATCTGGATCGCTGATATCGGCGCCTATTTCACCGGTAAGCAGTGGGGCTTTACCAAGCTGATGGCCGCCATCAGTCCGGGCAAAACGGTAGAAGGCGTGTATGGCGCGATGTTCGGAGCGATCCTTTTTGCGTTGGCCATCGGGCTGGTACTGGGATTTGAGACCATGACCTTGATTGATTTCGTCTTCCTGTCCCTGATGACAGTGGCGTTTTCGGTCTGTGGGGACCTTTTCGAAAGCCTCGCCAAGCGAGTCCGAGGTGTCAAGGACTCAGGGGCCATCCTCCCGGGGCATGGCGGTGTCCTTGATCGCATCGACAGTCTTTTGGCCGGTGTCACCGTCTTTTATGCCGGATCTCTCTTGATCCCGATCTTTATCCAGTGGGGTGGCAGCCTTGAGCCGGAAATCATCCTCCAGTCCGAGGATGCGCCCGCTATGGAGTCTTTCGTGCCGGATCACCATCACGATGGCCCCATGGAGGTTCCTTCCGATCACGATCATGATGAGGTGCCGCCACCGGATGCGTTAGACGAAGGCGTCCCGCCGGCGGATGCGGCATCGCAGGCTCAACCGCCAGCCAGCGCCCCAGCGCCGGCTCCGGCTCCTGCGGCCAAGAAGAAGGGAGCAGCCCGATGAAAGGACTTTGCGTATTGGGATCCACCGGGTCTATCGGGGTTAGCACACTGGATGTCGCCGGTCGTCATCCCGATGAATATCGTGTCGTTGCCCTGACGGCCAACGGCAATTGGGAACGGCTGGCCGAACAATGTGAAGCGTTCCGACCCAGCTATGCGGTCATGATCGATCCGGCACAAGCCGATCGCTTGAAGGAAGCGCTCAAGGCCAAGGGGGTGACGGAGACGCAGGTCCTGACTGGATCCAAGGCACTTGAAGAGGTGAGCACACTGCCCGAAGTCGATTCGGTCATGGCAGCTATTGTGGGTGCTGCGGGATTGCTTCCGACGCTCGCAGCCGCTCGCGCCGGTAAGACCATCCTTCTGGCCAACAAGGAAGCCTTGGTCATGTCGGGCCCGCTGTTCATGACCGCTGTGGTCCAGTCCGGGGCGGCATTGCTCCCCATTGATAGTGAACACAACGCCATTTTCCAGTGTATGCCTGCGCAGTACCGCGCCGGACAGCAGGCCAACGAGGTCCGCCGAATTCTTTTGACCGCGTCCGGTGGCCCCTTCCTGCGGAAGGCCCTGAGCGAACTTCATGATGTGACGCCGGATCAGGCGGTTGCGCACCCTAATTGGGTCATGGGACGGAAGATTTCAGTCGACTCCGCTACGATGATGAACAAGGGGCTTGAGTTGATTGAAGCCTGTCTCCTGTTCAATACTCCGGCGGATAAGGTTCAGGTCGTGGTGCATCCTCAGAGTGTGATTCACTCGATGGTGGATTATGTGGATGGCTCCGTTCTGGCTCAAATGGGATGTCCCGATATGCGGATCCCGATCGCGCACGCCATGGCCTGGCCCGAGCGTTTCACTTCTGGTGCGGAACCGTTGGATCTGTTCCAGGTCAAACGGTTAGATTTTGAAGCTCCCGATTTCGAGCGTTTCCCCTGTCTTCAGCGTGCCTATGACGCAGTGCGAGCCGGTGAAACCATGCCTGCCATTTTGAATGCTGCCAACGAAGTGGCTGTTGCATCGTTCCTGGATGGCCATATCCGTTTTACTGCCATTCCGGATGTCATCAAACACGCCATGGACACCGTTGATAATCTGAAGGCGACGGATATCGATGCCGTCCTTGAGGCTGATGCGATTGCCCGCCGAGTCTCTGAAGCCTACATTGCCCAGTTGACCTAAATCATTGGAGTTCGTGCTGAACTGATGTCTTCACTTCCCCACACCCTGTTCTATTTCGCTCTGGCACTCATTGTCCTCATCGCAGTTCATGAGTTCGGACACTACTGGGTAGCGCGCAAGCTGGGGGTCAAGGTCCTGAGGTTTTCCCTCGGCTTTGGCAAAGTCATCTGGCGTCATCAGAAGTCGCCTGACGATACGGAATTTACCTTGTCGCTTTTGCCGTTGGGTGGCTATGTCCGAATGGTGGACGAGCGCGAGGGGCCGGTGGATGACCGCGATCTTTCCGTGGCTTTCAACCGAAAGCCGGTCGCCTCGCGTGCCGCAATCGTTGTAGCAGGACCCGTTTTCAATCTGCTTCTTGCCGTTCTGGTCTACTGGATCACCTTTATGTGGGGTGAAACCGGAAGCCGCCCAATTGTGGGTAACGTGGATCCTTCAAGCGTTGCCGCTCAGGCGGGGTTTGAGCAGGGGGATGAAATCCGAACGGTCGGCGGTCGAGCGACGCCAACGTGGCCTCTTGCCATCGGAGCTATTCTCGAACGCGTCATCGAGGACGAGGCGATTTCGGTCGAAGTGGTGGCATCGGATGGCGCGGTCCATGAGCGCACACTCTCTCTCCCTAATCCCAATCTTGAAAACCCCGAAAAGGTGATCGAAACCTTGGGGCTCAAGCCCTTTGAGGTGCCCTTGCTGCCCGTGATTGAAAAGGCAGAACCTGGAAGCCCGGCTGAAAAAGCGGGATTTCTGCCGGGCGATCGCATCCTCAAGGCGGATGGGAAAGCCATCAAGGACTGGCGCGAATGGGCGGAACTGGTTCGCGGGCGCCCGGAGATCCCCATTGAAGTGCTGATCGACCGTGGCGGAGTTCAGTTGAAATTAACGGCGATTCCCGCGGCAACTTACCCTGATGCAAAAAATCAGACTGAAGGCCTGGTCAAAAAGATCCTTCGTCGAATGGCAGGCAACGAAGCGCCTGAGATGAAACCGGCCACCCCGCCGGTGGGCCGCGTAGGCGCGCAAGTCAGAGTGCCTGAAGAGCTTTTCAAAGAGCTTGAGGTCGAGTACCGCCTTGGCCCCTGGGATGCACTGGTTGCGTCAGTCGAGAGAACGACGGATTACGCCTTGGCGACCTTCAAGATCGCTGGACGCATGGTGGTGGGACGGGCTGCCGTGGATAACTTGAGTGGCCCCATCAGCATCGCTCAGTTGGCCGGACGTTCAGCCAGTCTTGGCTTCGATCATTTCCTGAGGTTTCTGGCCCTGGTGAGCATCAGTCTTGGGGTCCTCAATCTCTTGCCGATCCCCGTTCTGGATGGTGGGCATCTTGTTTTTTATGGGATTGAGGCCCTGAGGGGGCGGCCTCTCTCCGATCAGACCCAGATGCGACTTCAGCAAATCGGAATGACCATTCTGATCAGCTTGATGTTGCTGGGGATTTATCTGGATGTGGGCAGGCTTTGAACGTGAATGAGGAACACATGAAACATCTGATTCTTGCGGCGATTTCAGTATTCTCCCTGTTTGCCGGGGCGGTCGCCGCCGATAGCAAGACCGTTGAGGCGGCGCTCAAGCAGGAGTTGCCCAGTATCAAGCCGGACAGCATCACCGAGTCACCGGTCAAAGGACTTTACGAAGTGGTCGTCGGTGCACGACTTTTCTACGTGTCTGAAGACGGAAAATACCTGGTGCATGGTTCGGTCATGGATCTCAAGACGAGGGAAGATCTCAGCGATCGCCGACTGGGCTCCATTCGACTGAAGGCCTTGGAGAAGGTCGGTCTTGAGAACATGATTGTCTTCAAGCCAAAGATCCAAAAGCACTTTATCTATGTCTTTACGGACATCGATTGTGGATACTGTCGAAAGTTGCATTCCCAGGTTGAGGATTACCTCCGCGAAGGCATTGAGGTCCGCTATCTTTTCTTCCCGCGCGCAGGGAAGGACAGCGATTCCTACCACAAGGCCGTGACCGTCTGGTGTGCAAAGGATCGTAATGCGGCACTGACGCGCGCCAAAAATGGTGAAAATTTCACCCAGAAAACCTGCAAGAACCCGGTGGATGAACACATGGCTCTGGCTCAGGCGATGGGCGCGAATGGCACGCCAATGATCGTCACCGACAAGGGCGTCATTATTCCGGGCTATGTGCCGGCCAAGGAACTGGTCAAGGAATTGGACGGCGTTTCTGATGCTGCGGCATCCGACGCCAAGGCCGATTCAAAGTAAGCATTTGGCAGGAAAGCTCAAACGGGTTTTCTTGCCAGCTTCAACCGAAACAAAAGATCGAGCGCCTCTCGCGGGGTGACCGCATCGGGATCAATCGCGTCGAGGAGCTCAAGGGCGGGGTCGGGGGACTGGCTTTCAAAAAGGTCGAGCTGACGAAGTCCGGGCCGCTCACCCTGTTCTTGTGCGGTTTTCCGTTCCAGGGAAACCAGTTTCTCCCTTGCCCTTCGGAGAACCGCTTTAGGGACTCCAGCCAGGGCGGCAACCTCAAGTCCGTAACTTTGATTGGCGGGACCTTCCTTGACGGCATGCAGGAATACCACGCCGTTTTGATGCTCCACCGCATCGAGATGCACGTTGTCCACCTCAGTGAATTCATCGGCAAGAGTAATCAGTTCAAAGTAGTGGGTCGCGAACAGCGTCATGGCGCCCGTAACACGGGCAAGATGTTCAGCTGTTGCAAAGGCGAGCGAGAGCCCGTCAAAGGTGCTGGTTCCCCGGCCGATTTCATCCATCAGGACCAGACTGCTGGCCGTTGCATGATGCAGGATGTTCGCGGTTTCGGTCATTTCGACCATGAAGGTCGAGCGGCCACTGGCAAGATCATCGGATGCGCCGATGCGGGTGAAGATCCGATCAATCGGGCCCATCACGGCTCGTTCTGCAGGCACATGGCTTCCGATATGCGCCAGCAGCACGATGACGGCCGCTTGCCGCATGTAAGTGGATTTTCCGCCCATGTTCGGGCCCGTGATGACCAGCATCCGACGGTTTTCGTTCAGCACCAGGTCATTGGGAACGAAGGGATCCTTCAGCACGCTTTCAACCACCGGATGCCGTCCGGCATCGATGCGAAGCCCGGGTTCATCACTCAGTTCAGGGCGCGTCCATTGAAGCTTGTCTGAACGGTGGGCAAGATTGGAGAGGACATCGAGGGTTGCAAGGCCCTCACCCAGAATCTTGAGATCTGAAATCTCATCACCCAGGCGATCCAGAAGCCCTTCCCAGAGGGCCTTTTCGAAAGCCAGAGCCCGTTCCTTAGCGCCCAGAATCTTATCCTCAAATTGCTTGAGTTCTGGCGTGATGTAGCGCTCAACCCCCTTGAGTGTCTGGCGCCGGACGTATTCAACGGGCACCTTGTCGGCCTGAAGTCTGGAGCATTCAAGATAGAACCCTTGCACACGATTAAATCCGACTTTTAGATTCGAAATTCCGGTTCTCTCTCTCTCCCGTTGCTCAAGATCCAAAAGGAACTGGTCGTGGTTAAGACTGAGTTGCCGCAATTCGTCGAGCTCGGGGTGGTAACCCTCGGCAATGACGCCGCCGTCGCGAATGAGCATCGGCGGGTTCTCGACAATCGCACGGGAGAGGAGTTCATGGATCGCGGGTCTGGGCTTCAGGGCTTCGGCAAGCTGCGCGAGAAGACGGCTTTCCGTGTGGGCGAGGGCGCTGTTGAGGTTGGGTAGCGTCTCGAGTGTCATGCGCAGCATGGAGAGGTCGCGGGGCCTTGCTGACCTTAATGCAATTCGGGAAGCAATGCGCTCGACGTCGCCCACGCCATGCAAGCTTTCGCGAAGGCGATCAAATAAACGGCCTTCGAGAAGAAGGGCCACGGCGTCGTGACGGGCCTCGATGTGTTGGCGTTCTCTTAAGGGTTGATGCAGCCAGCGTCGCAGCAGTCGGCCCCCCATGGCCGAGACCGTTCGGTCCAGGACACCAAACAGGGTGAAGTCGATACGTCCGGAGGGATGGAAATCCAGTTCAAGGTTTCTGCGGCTGGCCGCATCCAGCACAATCGTTGTGTCCTGGCTCTCCATGCGCATGCCCTGGATGTGCGGAAGGGCGGACTGTTGTGTTTCTTTGACGTACTGGAGCAGGGCGCCGGCGGCACCGAGGACTTCAGGGTGGCGCTCGCATTCGAAGGCCGTCAGGTCTTTGACGGCAAACTGTCGTTGCAGCGTCACCCGAGCGCTGGCAGGATCAAAGTGCCAGGCAGCGCGTCGAACGAGCCCCTTTCGTTCCATCAGGAAAGAGGGCAAAGGAAAATCCTCGCTGACCAGAAGCTCTGCGGGATCCAGTCGCTCAAGCTCGGATTGGAGCGCGGTGAGTGAGGGGATGGTTTCGCCGATGAATCGTCCACCGGCAAGGTCCAGAATAGCAAGGCCGAGGGATTTGTTAGCGCTGGCCAGAGCGATCAGGAGATTGTCGCGGCGCTCCTCAAGGAGGGCTTCCTCGGTCACCGTGCCGGGGGTCAGGACGCGCAACACCCGTCGTTCGACGGGCCCCTTGGCGGTTTGGGGATCGCCCACCTGTTCACAGATGGCAACGGATTCCCCGACGCGAATCAATTTGGCGAGATAGCCCTCGGCGGCATGATAGGGGACGCCAGCCATGGGGATGGGGGCTCCGGCCGATTCCCCTCGGGCGGTCAGCGTGATATCGAGAAGCCGGGCGGCTTTCCTGGCATCGTCATAGAACAGCTCATAAAAATCGCCCATGCGGAAGAAGACCAGACGCTCGGGATGCTCGGCCTTGATCGACAGGTACTGCTGCATCAGGGGGGTGTGTTTTGCCTCTGGCATCTCTTGCATGGCGGTCGTGTCGTGGATCTGAGGGCGGGGTGCATAATGGTG
>JBDKLO010000142.1:0-3194 GCA_039795615.1 Pseudomonadota bacterium | reverse complement strand
GGACGCTCCGCGAATTTGTGGACAAGGGCCCAACGGATAAGGAATTGGATGCCGCCAAGAAGAACATCATCGGGGGATATGTGCTTCGTCTGGACAGCAATGCCAAGTTGATTGGGGAGGTGGCGGCCATCGGATTCCTCGGCCGGCCTCTCGATTGGTTGAACCGCTATACGGCCAAGGTAGAGGCCGTGACGCGAGACGATATTCAGCGGGCTTTCAAAGCCAGAATTGATCCGGACCGACTCAAGACGATCATGGTCGGGGGCATCAAGCCGGCGGCGAATGGCGGTCAGTAAGCAGGAAATCCGAATCATCGGGGGGCGGTTTCGGAGCCGGAAGCTCAGGTTTCCGGATGCTGAAGGGCTTCGGCCGACGCCGGATCGGGTCCGAGAAACCCTTTTCAATTGGCTGCGCGAGAGCATTGAAGGGGCTCGCTGTCTCGATCTTTACGCGGGAAGCGGCGCGCTGGGATTCGAGGCGGTCTCCCGTGGTGCCCGGCGGGTGGTTATGGTTGACGCGCAAAAGGCGGTGGCGCAGAGCCTCAAAGACCACTGTGGCACACTGGATGCGCCGGAGGTTGTCGTGGTCACGGCAAATGCCCGGGATTTTCTCAAGGGGAATGCCGAAGTCTTTGACGTGGTCTTCCTGGATCCACCGTTTCGAAAAGAATGGCTGCCCTCAGCAGGGGCTCTTCTCGAAAAGGGGGGGTGGCTGTCCTTGAATGCCTGGATATATGTCGAGGCAGAACGCGAGTTTGACTTTTCGAGCCTGCCTCCGGCCTGGCGATGCCTTCGACAGGGGATGGCGGGCGATGTGGCTTATCGACTTTACCAACGCCAATCGGCACTTGATCTATGAGTATCACCGCAATTTATCCCGGCACCTTTGATCCGATCACCCACGGCCATATCGATCTTGCCGAGCGGGCGGCCCGCATGTTCGGAAAAGTCGTGGTCGCTGTGGCTGAGAACCGCAATAAAGCGCCCCTTTTCACGCTTGAAGAGCGGGTTTCTATGGCCAAGGACGCCTTTCAGGGGACATCGAACATTGAAGTCATCGGGTTTGACACCCTTTTGATTGAGTGTGCCCGACAAACCGGAAGTGCGGTGATTCTTAGAGGTCTTCGGGCCGTCTCGGATTTCGAATTCGAATTTCAGCTCGCTGGAATGAACCGGCATCTGGGGCCTGAGATCGAGACGGTTTTCATGACCCCCAGCGAGCGCTATGCCTTCATCTCTTCTTCGTTGATTCGGGAGATTGCCCGATTCGGAGGGGATGTCTCGGCCTTTGTGCCGGAGCGGGTCCGAACCGCGCTACTTTCCAAACTGAGTCCAGCAGGCTGACGACGATGGCGCTATTGATTACTGACGAATGCATCAACTGTGATGTCTGCGAGCCGGAATGCCCGAATGGCGCGATTTCGGAGGGCGAGAAGATCTATCAGATCGATCCTGCTTTTTGTACCGAATGTGTGGGTCATCACCCCGATCCCCAGTGCCTCAGAGTTTGCCCGGTGGAGTGCATCATCCATGACCCGGAGCATCCGGAAACGCAGGACGGTCTTTACGCCAAATACCTCAAGATCTCTGGCGCAGGGTCGCGTTAGAGAGAGAGCTCAGATCCCCGGGTGCCGTTTCCCTCGACTTGGGTTCCATTCGCTTCGGAATCCCGAATCCGGTCCAGATGGCCTCGCGCCATTTCAATATCCTGGCTTAGTGCGTTGACCGTGGTCTGCATATTGGCCAAGGCCTTGATCTTGTAGTTCGCCATCAGATCCAAGGTCGCATAGATCTGGGTGAAGGCTCCCCGAAGCTGCTGAAGGTCCAGCGTCGCGTTGGCCGCTTTTTCATGGATGGCGCCTGCTTGCGTTTTCATCATCTCCGCTGTGGATGCGATCAGGTCGCCGGTCCGGCTGTTTAATGCGGAAACCTGTTCCAGGACCAGCCTCTGATTGGCGAGCGCCTGAGCCACGATCACGGCGGTTCGAAGTGCGGATAGGGTGGTGGTGGCCGTTCGGTCGACGCCCTTGATCAGTTCGAGGTTGTTCTTCCGGATCATATCCATGGCGAGATAGCCTTGGACGGTCACGGCCAGCTGGGTCAGAAGGTCCTGCACTTTCTGGCGGATATAGAAAAGGAGCTCCTCCCGAACGATGCGCGCTTTTTCGGGGTCAGTGCGATCGAGTTCGCCCAGCTGCGCTTCAAGCGCGGCATCAATGCGCCGACCAATGTAAATGTACTGCTCCAGACGCTCCATGATGCTCCAGGCCTGAATTTTTTCTTCTTCAATGGCGGCATTGTCCTTTCGGAGTTCATCCTGGCCGTCGTAGAGGCTTTTCAAGATGGCATCAAGATGGCTCTGGGCCGATTCAAAGCGAAGAAAATAATCTTTGAGGCGATTCCCCATGGGAAAGAGCCCGAGGAGTCGCTTGGGTGCCAGAAGATCGCCTTGCCGGCTGGGATCAAGATCCTCGAGGGTTTTTCTAAGCTCCAGCAGGGAGCGGGAGACGGAGGAGGTTTCGTCCATGAGGCCCCCGCGGAGCGATCGGGCGGGTTGCTCCAGCAATCGATTTGAAATCTGAGCAGCGGCCTGAATGTCCTCATAGGCCAGGGTATGGACACCCTCTACCCGGGTCTTGAAGGCCTCGCTGCCTAGAGGCTCGGAGAGAATGGCCGCAAGGAAGTGCTCGACCCTCTGATCCAGATCCGAAAGGGTTTCGGGTTTGAGGCGAATCAGACCCTCGGCTTCCTCGGGCGCCACTCGTCGAGAGGGCTCTGGCGGGGTCAGTTCAATCGGTGCGGGTGAGATTTCGGACATCGGCAACGCTCCCGGAGGTCTTCCGGATCGGTGGGGGAGTCTGGATTGTATCTTAAGGGTTAACGAAGCCCGACGATCCCGGCCATAACTGGACTGAATGGGTCTAAATTGCTATATTAGCGGCGATTTAGCCGAATTCTCCCCCGGATTCTGCGCGGCGATATCGGGTCCGTTACCGGGGTGCGGCAGTTGGATGGCGAATCCCATTCGCGATTTCTTCTGCCGATCGTCGGATTCCCATCGCTCTTGCGATGACGCGCGCAGTCCCAAAATCCTGGTGCCTAGCCGCACCGAAGGCGTCCCGCTGTTCCCGAGCTTCGGGGGCGGGGATTTGGAACAATCCACGTGCAATCCTGCACACCACCTACGGAACAAGA
>JBDKLO010000141.1:0-19001 GCA_039795615.1 Pseudomonadota bacterium | reverse complement strand
GATCGATGCTCCGCTGATCCCGTCCTTCATGTAAGTCTGAAAGGTGCCGGCCTGGCCGGCACCCCAAGACCCTGAAGAGGGAACATGAAAAGCCCCTTGTCGCGAGACACGGGGCTTTTTTAATTGGTGCAAGAAACACCTCTTTCCAAGAAGGCAGGCTAAAATTGGCCTTCGCCAAGGAATGCAGACTATGTTGATCGACTCCCATTGCCATCTGGACCGACTGGACCTCTCGCCCTACCAAAATGACTTCTCCCGCTTGATCAGGGACACGGTCGCCGGCGGCGTGAGTCACCTTTTATGTGTCTCCATCACCCTTGAGAAATACGTCGGTATGCGGGCGTTGGTGGATTCGCATCCCGAAGTCTCCGTATCAGTCGGCGTTCATCCGACAGAGGAGCACTGTGAGGAGCCGGATTCGGATCGATTGATCAAGCTTGCCGATGATGCCCGCGTCGTGGCGATCGGTGAGACCGGCCTTGATTATTTTCGCTGCGATGCCTCGCATCAGGATCGTCAGCAGGCGAGATTCAGAACCCACATCCAAACTGCCATCCAAGTTCAAAAGCCCCTGATCATCCACACCCGGGAGGCGCGTGAAGATACCCTGAGAATTCTGAAAGAGGAGGGTGCAGAGAAAGTCGGTGGCGTTCTGCACTGTTTTACCGAGGATTGGGAGACGGCTAAAGCCGCTCTCGAGATCGGCTTCTATGTTTCACTCTCTGGCATTCTCACCTTCAAGAATGCAGCGCAGATTCAGGATGTCGCCCGTCGTATGCCCAAAGATCGGCTTTTGATTGAAACCGACTCACCCTATCTGGCCCCCGTCCCACTGAGGGGGAAACCCAACTATCCGGCCTATGTTCGCCATGTCGCCGAATTTCTGGCGGATCTTCGAGGGGAGACCTTTGAAGAGGTTGCGCAGTATACGGCGCAGAATTTCAGGACCCTCTTTCCCCTGGCGGCCGCATAAACCAGCGTCGGTCGGAAAGTCAGACGGTCGCTTCAGCCGCAATTCGAACAGCGGTTTCGAGCTGCTCCAATGGGGTATAGAAGTGAGGGGAAAATCGAATGCCACCCCCTCGCATCGCGCAAATTATCTGATGAGTCTTGAGATGGCTCCATACCGCTGCATCCGGCGTTGATCGATGTTTGAAAAGGACGATCCCGGAGAGTCTCTCAGGGTCTTTGGAGGACAGGAGCTCAAGGCGGGGTTCTTTTGAAATAAGATCCAGAAGACGCTGTGTTCGCTCGAGAATCAAACGAGAGACATTGTCCATGCCTTCCTCCATCAGGACCGAGAGGCTGGCGGAGAGGCCATGGATTCCCAACATATTCGGGCTTCCACATTCGAATTTTCGCGCGCTGAGAGCGGGAGACCAGGCCTTGGTGTCGTAATCGCCCGCATTCTCGACCATATGCCAGCCATATTGGCTCGGTTGAATGGCGTCGATGACACGTTCAGCCACATAGAAAATGCCAAGACCTTCGGGTGCCAGAAGCCATTTGTGCCCATCCGCCATGACAAAGTCAGCCTGAATGGCTTTGACATCCATTGGAAAAGCGCCAAGGCTCTGAATGGCATCAACCATGAAAAGGACGCCGCGTTGGTGACACGCACTTCCCAGCCGCTCGAGGTTCAATCTGAGACCTGAGGCGTACTGGACCGAACTCACCGCCAGGAGACGGGTGTTCTGGTCCATGGTCGCAATAATGGACCCTTCAGGGTCAGGGCCCGAAATATTCGCGGCCCGATAGTCCACGCCTTTTGCGGAAAGAGCTTCCCAGGGAATGCGGTTGGAAGGAAATTCCTCGCAAGTGCCCACCACATTGTCGCCTGGCTGCCATTGAAGGCCTGATGCAACAAAGGAGATGGCTTCGGAGGTGTTTTTAACCAATCCGATTTCCCTGGGGGTTTCTGCATTCAGGAAAGCCATGGCGCGTTCCCGAAGCCGCTTTTGCTCAAGGCTCCATCTGGGGTAGTGGCTTGCGCCTTGAATCAGATTTTCCTTCGCGAAAGCCGTAATGGCAGCGCTGGTTCGCTTGGGCCATGGGGCAACCGCAGCATGATTCAGGTAAATGATGTCGGGATCGAGAGGAAACTCAGGATGCATCCGGCTCAGCCCTGAGTCCAGTTGACCCAACCCAACTGCCATGAGGCAATGACAACAATGCCGAAGAGAATGCGATACCAGGCAAAGATCACAAAATCATGGTGGGCGATATAGCGAAGCAACCAGCGCACGCAGAGAAAGGCCGAGAGGAATGCACTGGTAAATCCGACAGCCCACATCCCAGCATCCTCCAAAGACAGGAGTTCACGCTCTTTATAGAGCTGATAGGCCGTGGCGAGAAGGAGCGTCGGGATGGCCAGGAAAAAGGAAAATTCCGTGGCGGCTTTGCGAGAGAGACCGAAGAAGAGTCCGCCAATGATGGTGGCACCGGAGCGGGAGGTCCCGGGAATCAGGGCGAAGGCCTGGGCGATGCCCAGCTTCAAGGCATCTGTCCAGCGCAGATCTTCAACCCGGTGGATACGGATTTTGTGTTCCCGTCGCTCAGCCCAGATGATGACAAAGGCCCCGATGATGAAAGCCGAGGCCACCGGGAGCGGCTGAAAAAGCTGTGCTTTGATGGCTTTTCCAAAAGCAAGCCCCAAAAGGGCCAGCGGCAAGAAGGCAATTCCAAGATTGAGAACGAAGCGGCGGGCCGCAGGGTCTTTGGGTAAGCCCTGAAGTACGGTCAAGATTCGGGCACGGTACTCCCAGATGACGGCGAGGATAGCGCCGGATTGAATGACAATCTCAAACAGCTTGCCGCGTTCATTATTAAAGGCAAGCAGGTCGCCGGCCAAAATCAGATGGCCGGTACTGGAAACCGGCAGAAATTCGGTCAGACCCTCGACGATTCCGAGGAGGAAAGCTTTGGCAAGAAGGATGTAGTCCATGGGGCTCGCTGTTTTCGTAAAGATCAGCCCCTCATTGTGCCAGAGCAAATGATCGCAAGTCGTCATTTTTATGACAGCGGTCTGTGCTAGCCTTCAGCAAACGAATTCCGGAGAGCGAGTGTTGGCTAAATCCATTCTGGTGATGAATTCGGGGAGTTCGTCGCTTAAATACGAACTCTATGAACTTTCTGATACGGGTCTTTCGGTCGTTTCCAGGGGCCTGGTCGAGCGGATTGGTGAGCCGGAGTCCTCTGTCAAAAACCATAGGGATGCGATCGGTCAGGTCGTACAAGCGCTGGAGGCCTCGGGACATCTCGAAACCTCACCTCTTTTTGCGATTGGTCATCGGGTAGTCCACGGTGGGGAGCGATTCCGGCAAGCGGTGGTGATCGATGCCGCTGTCGTGGAGGGTATTCGGGCTGCCGCCTCACTGGCACCACTCCACAATCCTCCCAATCTTTTAGGAGTTGAGGCCTGTCGGGCTCACTGGGCGAATGTCCCTCAGGTGGCCGTGTTTGATACGGCCTTTCACCAGTCTCTACCGTTAGCCGCCTACCGCTATGCCATTCCAGCCATGGGGGACGGGGGGGAACGGATTCGGCGCTATGGCTTTCATGGGACTTCGTTTGCCTCGATTCGACGCCAGGTCGCTCAATACCTCGATCGTCCGGCTCATTCGCTCAATCTTTTGGTGTTGCACTTGGGGAACGGCGCGAGTGTCTGCGCTATCCGGGCTGGCGCAAGTATTGATACCTCAATGGGAATGACTCCTACGGCCGGGCTTGTGATGGGAACCCGCTCCGGGGATATTGATCCGGGAATCCTGTTGCATTGGATGGGGCAGGAAGGGAATTCTGTCGAAGTCATCAATCGGCGTCTTAATCATGAAAGTGGCCTCAAGGGACTTTGCGGTAGCAACGACATGCGGGAAATCCTTGACCGGATTGAGGCGGGGGATAGAGAGGCCCGGGAGGCCCTTGATGTCTATATTCATCGGTTACGCCACTTCATCGGTGCCTACCGGGCTGAGCTCCCTGAACTGGATGCCCTGGTCTTTACCGGTGGCATTGGAGAGCATGCGCCTAAGGTTAGGTTTGAAGCGCTTTCAGGCTTGTCCCATCTCGGCTTTGAACTCGATATCGAACGCAACAACGCCTATGAAGGCGGCATCGGTGAAATTCAGCGATCGGGGGCCATGATTCGAGTGATGGTCGCGCCGCCCGCTGAGGAAAGAGAAATCGCCCTTCAGGCTGCCGAGCTTTTAATGCCAGGTGAGGCAATCTGATGGCGCGTTCCATCTTTGTGAGTGCAGTGGCGCCTGGAACCGGCAAAGTCGTGGTATCGCTGGGGCTGGTCGAGCTGGGGCTTCGGGAGACATCCCGCGTGGGCTTTTTTCGCCCTGTCATCGTTGAATCTTCCGAGAATGCCGCGGATGAGGACATTGAGCTCATCCGCGAGTGCTTTGGTCTGAATCAGTCCTATGCAGCAAGCTATTCCTGGCGGATGGGGGATCTTCTGCTGGAACTTGGCGGGCGAGGCATCGACGGGGTATTGGAGAAGATTATCGAGGACTACAAGAGCCTCGAAGCCCATTGTGACTTTATTGTGATTGAGGGAACGGATTATCTCGGTCAGGCTTTGGCGCTTGAGTTTGACCTCAATGCCTTGATTGCGAGAACCCTCTCCGCGCCCGTTGTCCTGGTGGGGAAGGGCAAGGATCTTTCGCCACAGGAAGCCGTCAATGGGCTGCGTGTGGCTGTCGATGGTTTTCGCAGCAAGCTCGCCAATGTGATTGGCGTGATGCTTTCTCGTGCGGAGGCCGCCCAGCTTGACACCTATCGCACCCTTTTGGCCCGCGAATTCACCTCGAACGATGAAGTTTTGGGGATTTTGCCGGAGACCCCTGCCTTGGGACGGCCGACGGTTCGGGAGGTGCTTGAGTTCCTCAAGGCCGATGTCATTTGTGGTCATGAGCGGCTGGAATCGGTTGTTGAAGGCTACATGATCGGGGCGATGTACCTTCAAAACATTTTGCCGCGGTTAAAGCCGGGTCTTCTGGTTCTGACTTCGGGTGATCGGCTGGATCTTCTTCTCGGCATGATTGAGGCGGATCGGTCTTTGAATGCTCCGCGTCTTGCAGGGCTGATTCTCACGGCTGGGATCCGTCCCGATCCCGGAGTGATGCGCCTCATCGAGGGGCTGCATGGCACACTGCCTGTCATGGTGGTCGAAGAGGGCACCTATTCGGTAGCCTCACATCTCGAACAGGTTCATGCGCGTCTTGATGCAAACGATCGAGAAAAGATCAAAAAGGCACAGGAGCTTTTTGATCAGCATGCAGAAATCGAGGCTTTGAGTCGGCAGATTACGGAAGTCCGCTCCGAAATCATGACACCGCGGCTTTTCACCTACGGCCTTTTACAAAAGGCGCGGGCCAGGATCCGACATATCGTTTTGTGTGAGGGAACCGAACCCCGCATTCTCAGGGCGGCAGCAGAGCTGGTCAGCCGACGTGCAGTCCGGCTGACGTTGCTCGGCGATCAGCGTGAGGTGGCCCTTGAAATGCGCGAGATCGGTTTTGAGCCGGATCCGGCTTGGGTGACGATCATTGATCCGGTTCATAGTCCCAAGCTTTCCGCCTACGCCGAGACCTATTTCAGCCTTCGCCAACACAAGGGTGTGACCTTGGATCAGGCCCGAGATACGCTTCAGGATGTCTCCTATTTCGGCACGATGATGGTTCATCTGGGGGAGGCCGACGGCATGGTTTCGGGCGCGGTCCACACGACCCAGCACACCATTCGTCCGGCACTCCAGATCATCAAGACGCTTCCCGACTGTCCCGTCGTGTCATCGGTCTTCTTCATGTGTCTTGAAGACGGGGTCATGGTGTATGGGGACTGCGCGGTCAATCCGGACCCGACACCGGAGCAGCTGGCTGAGATTGCGATTCGCTCGGCGGAGACGGCTCGTCTTTTTGGGGTCAGTCCCAGAATCGCACTGTTGTCCTATTCCACTGGAACATCAGGTGCCGGAGCGGACGTGGACAAGGTTCGGGCCGCAGTTCAAATTGCTCAGGCCAAAAGCCCTGAGCTGATTTTGGAAGGGCCCATGCAATACGATGCCGCGGTGGATGAATCCGTGGGGCAGCTGAAGCTTCCGGGGTCAAAGGTTGCAGGTCACGCGAATGTCCTGATTTTTCCGGACCTCAACACCGGCAACAATACCTACAAGGCCGTGCAGCGAGAAACGGGGGCACTCGCGATTGGTCCTGTGCTGCAGGGCTTGAAAAAACCGGTGAATGACTTAAGTCGGGGGTGTACCGTTGAGGATATCGTCAACACCGTCCTGATTACGGCCATTCAGTCCTGACGCCTAGTCTCTTTCAGGATAGCCGGCGCGTTGTATTTCGGCCTGACGCCAGAGGCTGGCCACGGCCTGAAGGGCCAGAAAATCATAAAGCGCGTGGACCAGGAGAGGAATCGTCAGATTACGCTCTGGCCCGAGGTCCATTGTGAACCCAAGATAGCCCCCCAGAAGTCCGGCGACCAGGCCATAGATGGGTGTGATCCAGTGCAGAAGAGCGAAGATCATGTTGCTGAAAACGAGGCCGCCGATGCCACCCCACATCTCCTCAAGCCAGGGTTGGAGAAATCCCCGGAAAAGAATCTCTTCCGTCGTTCCTGCCAGAAATCCAAGGTAAAGGAGCTCCAGTCGACTCATGCTGGCCAGAAGTTGGCCCAGTCGTTCCACCAGAAGATCGCGCAGTACCCGCAATGAGGGTATGTAATGCGTGAGCCTCAGAAAGCCATAAAGAGGCGCAGTGGCGGCGATGGCCAGCAGCACACTTTCGGGATCGCCGTGAAGCGTTGCGAGGGGATCGATCTCAAAAAACTTCCCAAGCCCCAAAGCCAGGAGGAGGAGGCCGCCCTCAAAGAGTGTCGCCATGCCGAGGAACTGCAACTTGTTCATGCCGGGGGGGTCCAGGTCGAGTAGGGCTCGCGGCTGAGACGGGTGTTGTAGTAACGCGTGTCATGGGTTACCTCTTCGCCAATCCAAGTTGGAATGTCGAAGTCTTCATCCGGGTCGGAGAGTTCAATTTCGGCGACGACCAAGCCCGCATTGTCCCCAGAGAAAACATCGATTTCCCAGGTCAGGTGGCCTTGTGGAATGAGATAGCGGACTTTCTCGATCAGGGGCCCTGCGCTCAGGCTGTCCAGCATGATGCTGGCTTGTTCGAGCGGAATGGGGTATTCGAACTCAAGGCGCTTGGCCCCGATCGTTGCCCCCTTGATGTTGAGGTGGGCCTCGTCACCGCTGATTCGAACGCGCACGGAACACCTCTTTTCGTTGTTGAGATAGCCTTGACGCATGGGGATAGCCGAGGTGGCCAAGGCGCGCCACTCCTCATTGAGGACCAGAAACTTTCGTTCAATTTCGAAGTGGGACACAGAGGTGAGATGTCGTGGCAGGGAGCTGGGGAATGCGTGGCGTCAATTGTCCTGCATTTGTTCCTGCGCCCATTCCTCCCAGTAGGGTTTCGGATGGAAGCGTTCGTGGAGGAAGTCCACGAAGGTTCGAACCTTGGCAGAGAGATGCTTTCGATGGGGGTAGACCGCATGGATTTCCAGGGGTGCCGGAACATACTCAGTCAGAACGGCTTGAAGCCGATTCTTGCGGATATCCTGACCGACCATGTAGGTCGGGAGTATGACGAGACCTAGGCCGCTGAGAGCTGCAATTCGGAGCGCATCGGCGACATTGGCCTGAAGGGACCCTGAAACCTTGACGGTCAGTGACTCGCCACCGGGTATTGTGAACTGCCAGTGATCGCGGGGAGCAAGGCTCAGATTCACCAGGCAGTTATGATTCTTGAGATCGTCTGGCGTCTTGGGTGTGCCATGCTTCTTGAAGTAGGCCGGAGCCCCGCAGACCACGCGTTGAGACGTTCCAAGAGACCTTGCAATCAGGCTGGAATCTTGGAGCTCGTCGAGCTGAATCGCAAGATCGAAACCTTCCTCAATCAGATCGGCGTAGCTGGTCTGGAGGATGAGGTCGACATGAACATCCGGGTAGACCTCCATGTAAGCCGTAATGGCCGGGGCCACGTGATAAGAGCCGAAGAAGGGGCTGGCGCTGACTTTGAGAAGTCCTCGAGGCTCAGTCTGGAGGCGCGTGACGGCGAGCTCCATTTCCTCCATATCATCGAGGATCTGTCGGCAACGCTCGAGATAGACGGCTCCGACTTCAGTGAGATTCAGGTTACGGGTTGTTCGATTGAGAAGCCGAATGCCAAGCCCATTTTCCAGTTGCATCACATGCTTGGTGGCCATGGCCCTGGAGAGACCCAGTTCCTTGGCGGCAGCAGCAAAGCTTCCTGCCTTGGCGACCTTGGTAAAGACCAGCATGCTCGTCAGCTTGTCCATCGCGTCTCCAACTCAAAAATCCGGTTTATGGAAACAATCAGCAAGTTTTATTGGTTATTGTAAACCAAAAGTGGTTTTCTATAGGCGTCCCAATCTTGGGACTGCAGCGGAGAACGACCATGCGTCGTAGCTTAGGGCTTCTGGTACTTTTAGTCACTACTGTCGGGGCCTTAGAGGC
Organism: Pseudomonadota bacterium; assembly: GCA_039795615.1. GTDB lineage: Bacteria > Pseudomonadota > Gammaproteobacteria > Methylococcales > Methylococcaceae > UBA6136. Next base: position 10,453 of record JBDKLO010000141.1, on the reverse strand, counting down.
CTCAGAAATCGAGCCTGCACGGCAAGTTGCAGAGAAGACGGCCGCCGAATGGAATGCCGCCTTTGAGCGGGGTCAGATTGATGCGATTGTCTCTCTCTATGAAGACAATGCCATGTTGTTGCAGCCTAATGGTGTGGTTGCGCATGGAGGCAGGGAAATCAGGGCCTTCTGGCAGAACCTGATCGGCCAGGGCGAGTACGCGATGGACATCGTTAGTGCTCGAGCGGCACAGAATGGCACGGTGGTTGCGGCGGTTCGCTTTTCAGATGTCAAAACCCTGGAGAAGGGCAATCATCAGCGACTTCACTACCGCTATGACGGTGTCGTCTACAGTGTCCTCAGGCAGCAGTCCGATGGCCGCTGGAAAGCCGAAGTGCAACGATGGGATGGAGAGCCTCCCTCACAGAAGGGCTAGGTTCACCCGATCCTTTCCGGCAAATCTGAATTTCACAGGAAGCCGGGTCTTCTTCTTCCAGATGTCCCTTCGGGGATGCTAGACTTGATTTCCGATCAAAATAGTGGGGAATTGCTTCCTGGTGCATGGCGCCTCAGGTACAGCAAGGCCCTTTTTCTTTATCCCGATTTTTTACAGGAGTTCAGGATGATTCACGAGTTGCCCGCATTGCCGTATGACAAGGGAGCCCTTGCTCCTTACCTTTCTGCTGAAACCCTTGAGTTTCACTACGGCAAGCACCATCAGGCCTATGTCACGAACCTCAACAACCTGATTCCGGGTACCGAATTTGAGAATCTGTCGCTCGAAGAGATCATCCTGAAGTCCTCAGGTGGCATCTTCAACAATGCCGCACAGATCTGGAATCACACCTTCTATTGGAATGGCCTCAAGCCGAACGGCGGTGGTCAACCGACCGGTGCGCTTCTGGAAGCCATCGAAAAGGCCTTCGGATCGTTTGACGCGTTCAAGGAAGCCTTTACCAAATGTGCGGTCACGACCTTCGGTTCGGGTTGGGCGTGGCTGGTCAAGAACGCTGACGGAAGCTTGGCACTGGTCAGCACCAGCAATGCAGCGTGCCCTTTGACCTCCGGGCAAAAGCCCCTTCTGACCTGTGATGTCTGGGAGCACGCTTACTATATTGACTACCGGAATGCCCGTCCCAAGTACGTCGAGGAATTCTGGAATGTCGTGAACTGGGATTTCGTGGCTGAGAACTTTCAGGGCTAGGCTCTCTTAGAAGGGGCGCAAAGCCCCTTGGATCCCGGCCATCAGGGCCGGGACCTTTCCCACATGACTTTAAAGTTCAGTTTGGAAGCCTGAATGGGGCATAATCGAACCAAGCCGCACTCTCCGGCGCTAGATTCTGATTCATGCAATCCGAAAACCAAGGGACTCACTGGCTTTTAGATCTTCTCGAACGTGTCGGGGGTTCAGTTCTCCTGATGGACGATGAGGGGACCCTTTTGGGGGCAACGGCCCTGGCCTGTCAAAGGTTGGGTCTGAGGTCCTGCGAGATGGTGGGCACCTCAATCGACGCCTTGCTGGGCATTTCCCTTCGTTCTTTTTCACATGTGACGGCGCAATCGCCCGTCGAAATCACGCTCTACCCTGATGTCCTCCCGACGACGCCTGGCGCGACGGATGAGGCACTTCGTGCCGAACTGCGCCGCCAAACGATCGGTGGGGAAACATTCTGGTTGCTGATTTTGGGTCCAGGACCCCATCCTGCGCCCGCGTTGGACGAGGACGGTGAGCTTTTCAGGGCTTTGGCTATCATTGAAAACGCAGCCCTCATTCTGGGAGGGACCGGTGAGATTCTCTACACCAACCCGGCTACGACCGCGATTCTGGGCTATCGCTCCGAGGACCTTGTTCACCAGAAGGTCGGACTTCTGTTCAACACCCAGGGGCAGTCCACAGAAGGTTTTACATTTCTTCAGGATCTCTCGGCGGGAACCTTCGAGGTCAATTCCAAGGCCTTGGAGCTGAGTGCCCGAAGCCAAGAGGGATCCTCGGTGCCCGTGGAGGTTCGACTGGCGACCCTTCCCATCAGCGGGGAAAATCGGACGCTGCTGGTCATGAAGGATCTTCGGCGCCGGAAAATGAATGAGGAGCGCCTGATACTCCTTTCCAGTGCCGTGGAGCAGGCCCCTGCCGGTATTTTGATTGCCGATCTCAAAGGGGTGGTCGAGTATGTCAATGATGGGTTCACCAAGTTAACGGGGTTTACCTCCGAAGAGGTCGTAGGTCGCAATCTCCTTTCGACCGGATCCGTCATTGCTGCCTTTGCCCGCAACGTGCCTTTGTGTTGGCGAATTCTCTCGACTCGCGAATGGCAAGGCGAGGTTCGGGGGACTCACCGTAATGGCGAGGAATACGCCGCGATGGTGACCTTTTCATCGATTATCGGACCGACTGGAGAGGCGATCCGCCTGTTAGGGCGATTTCAGGACACAACTCATCAGGTGCGAGATCAGGAGGCGCTGGCGGAGAGTGAACAACGTTTCAGCGAAGTCGCCAAACTGGTCGGGGAGTGGCTTTGGGAGCAGGATGAAGCCGGATTTTTTACCTATAGCAGTGAGGCCGTTCACGACATTCTGGGCTACCAACCCCACGAAATTATTGGCCGGCACTATCAGGAGTTGATGACCGAAGAGGATCGGATTGTCTGGGCCCGTTCTCTTCCTCCTGCCAGTCGGGTTCAGTTGCCCTTTCATCGACTGACCAATCATTACCGACATCGCGACGGGCATGAGGTCTTTACGGAATCCAGCGGCACCCCGATTCTCGATGAGCGGGGGAAGGTGGTGCGATGGCGCGGTGTGGATCGAGACATTACGGCAAGAAAACGGGCGGAGGATCGAATCCGGCTTCGTGACCGAGCGATCGAAGCCGCCAGTGTCGGTATCGTGGTTTCTGACGCGACCCTTGGCGATAACCCTATCATTTACGCGAACTCGGCGCTGAGCCGGATTACAGGCTACGCGCAGGAAGAATTCATCGGTAAGAACCTTCGAATGCTTCAGGGTCGGGGGACGGATGATGAGGATCGGGAAAATATTCGCAATGCCATTGCCAGCGGAAATCATTGCGAGGTCATTATTCGCAACTACCGTAAGGATGGTCAGGCCTTCTGGAATGAGCTCCAGCTGTCCCCGGTCCTTGATGAGGAGGGCCGGCTGACACACTACATTGGTGTCATCACCGACGTAACGGAGCGCCGCCGGGCGGAAACCGAAACTCAGCAACTCAATGTGGCCCGGGAAATCCAGTTATCCCTTTTGCCCAAGTACCCCGTGCTTCTCCCCGATCTCGAGGTCGCCGGCGTTTGTATCGCTGCGACTCAGGTGGGAGGTGACTATTACGACATTGTGCCCCACGGAGACTATGTGGATCTGGTGGTCGCCGATGTCTCTGGACATAGCGTGGGAGCAGCTTTGATCATGGCTGAAATGCGGAGCACGCTCAAGGCAGAGTTGCGACGGGTCGACCCCAATACCCAAGGGGTGGGCGACCTCCTGGCCGTGCTCAATGAGTTGCTTCTGCCTGATCTTGAGGGGGCGGAAATGTTCATCACCATGTTCTATATGCGCTACCAGAGAAGTTCGAGGACCTTGAGATACGCGAGCGCGGGACATAACCCGGCACTCCTCTTGCGAGAAGGTGAGGTGGCCTGTCAGCAGCTCAATGCAGACGGGCTGATTATGGGGGTGAATCGGGAGGTGGTCTTCGAGGAAAAGGCGTTGGTCCTGGAGCCGGGTGACAGGCTTTTGGTTTACACCGATGGAGCCGTTGAAACTCAGGATGCTCAGGGGGCGTTCTACGGCACGGAGTCTTTGGAGGCCGCTTTTCTCGGACTTCGAGACCGTCATCCCGAGGCCACGCTTGAGAATCTTCTCGACGATCTTCGGGTATTTGGGGGCGATGCCCGCTTCAGTGACGATGTCACGATGGCGGTTTTTGTCGTCAGGGAGTAAGACTCTCTAGGCTCCGGACCTCGGCTTGGTTACAATTTTTTCCATCCACTCAACGAGTATCCAGCCATGGGTCAACGGCTTCTTTTCCTGTTTTTATCAGGCTCCCTTTTGATGGCGTGCTCAAGCTCTCCTCCCGCCCCTGAAGTCGTTAAGGCCCCGGATGCAGCCCATGGTCGATCGCTTTACCAGCAGCAGTGTGCGGGGTGCCATGATGCGGGAAAGAATGCCCCGTCCCTTCGCGATCCTGAAGATTGGGACATCAAACATTTGAATGCCCCAGGTATTGTGCAGAAACACCAATCGATGCGGATGCCACCGGGATTTAGAGGGCCAGGTCGCCTGACGCCGGAGGATGAAAGGGATGTTCTTTTTTATCTCAGAACGGCGATTGATGAGGCAGAGCTCAAGTATTAGTGGGCTTTGATGGTGGGCTAAGCGTCGGGACTCTTCCAGGGAATTCGCACAAATCCGAGATGACGCAGTCTTCACAGCGTGGCTTTCGCGCTGTGCAGACGTAGCGACCATGCAGGATCAAAAGATGATGTGCGTCCATGAGGAAGGCCCTCGGGGTCGTTTTCAAAAGCTTTTGCTCGACCTCGAGAACCGTCTTGCCAGGTGCCAGCCGAATTCGGTTGGCGAGTCTGAAAATGTGGGTGTCGACCGCAATGGTGGGCTCACCAAAGGCGGTGTTCAAGATCACATTGGCGGTTTTTCTTCCAACACCCGGGAGAGCCTCCAGAGCGGCCCGATTTCTGGGAACTTCCCCATCATGTTCAGTCACCAGCTTTTGACAAAGGGCGATGATGTGTTTCGCCTTGCTGTTAAACAAGCCAATGGTGCTGATAAACGAGCGGAGTCTTGCTTCCCCCAGACCAAGAATCGCCTCTGGCGTATTGGCCGTGGGAAAAAGGATCCGTGTGGCCTTGTTGACGCCTTTATCGGTCGCCTGTGCAGAGAGAACCACGGCAATCAGGAGCTCAAACGGCGACGTGTAAAGAAGTTCGGTTTCGGGCGACGGAATGGCTTCAGCCAGACGCTCAAAAATTCGGAGTCGCTTTTCTGCGTTCATTTCTGATCGAGGGGGATGGGGCTTGATTCGGGGCGGCGACGGGCCATAAACCAGTTCCTCAGCGCTAATAGCAACCCTAAAAGCAGAAAGGCACCGGCGGGCAGCAAGGCGACCTGAAATCCCGGATAGTCGTGAAATAGGGTGAGTGACCACTCGCTTGCGGCCTTTCCAAAGAGGTGCTGTGCATTCTGGAAAAGTCCCCCGGTGCCAAGGATTTCCCGAAGGGCCCCGAGAAGGCAGATCACCCAGGTAAACCCAAGCCCCATGAGAAGGCCATCGGCCATGGAAGGGCCAACATTCTGCCGATAGGCAAAAGCTTCGATGCGTCCAAGAATCGCGCAATTGGTGACAATCAGGGGGATGAAAAGGCCTATCACTCGGTGAATGTCGGGAATCAGGGCTTCCATGACAAAGTCGGCGATAGTGACCATCGAGGCCAGGACAATCATGAACAGGGGAAGACGCACCGTATTTGCGATGCGATGTTTCAGGAGTGAGATCAGTCCCGAGGACGTCCAGAGGACCAGGGTGGTGGCCACTCCGAGTGCCAGCGCGTTAACGAAGTTCGTGCTCACGGCCAGAAGGGGACAAAGCCCCAGAAGGCCGACCAGGGCCGGGTTTCTGGACCAAAGTCCTTCTTTTGCGAGCGCCTTCAATGCGTCTGATCGTTTTCCCACGATGCTAGGGCCTCTCTCGGGTTTCGCCTTGGGCTTTAAGGATTTTCAGGCTGTCATGAACGCCCTTGACCACGGCTCTGGGCGTGATGGTGGCTCCGGTGAACTGATCGAACATGCCGCCCTCTTTCTTCACCCGCCAGAGCATCTCCGTTGGATCCTCGAGGCTTTTACCTTCAAAAGCCCTGATCCAGGATGAGCGGGCCGTTTCGATCCAGTCGCCAAGGCCTGGCGTTTCGCGATGACGGAGCACCCTGACGCCGACGATTTGACCCTCGGGTCGAACCACCATGGCAAACTCGATATCCCCACTGTAGCCTTCCGGCGTGGTGGCCTTCAAGAAGAGTGCATCGATTCTTTCGCCCTCACGAAGACGGTAGAGCTGCACTTTGGAAAGCCCCGACGCCATCGCCTGTACCTCGACCGCTTCTTTGAAGGCGGCTGGTGTCAACGCCTTCTCGGGCATCAACTCCTCGAGGGTTGCCAGGAGACTCTGAGTTTCATGCCTCTCCACGGCAGGACGGGTCAGAAAAAAGAAAAGTGAGGTCAAAAGAGTCCCCACGGCCGCAAAGACCCACATCTGTACGGCAGGCCGTGCCGAATCCAGTCGATGGTTCAGCTGCGTTAGCAGCGCTTTAATTGGGCTCAGAGACATCGGTCTTGCCGGAGTCTTTCGCTGCATTCAAGCGTTGCGCCCGTTTCAGACGGGCACGTTCCAATGCTTCCTGGATTTGGGGTTGGGCTCCTTGGCCCAAGGCATTCTTTCGCGCTTCCGCTTCCTGTTCACGCTCCAGCTGGTCGCGCTGCAGTCGGGCCAGTCTGGCCTGATGTCGGCTCTGGGCTTTTCGAGCCAAACGCTCGTCAGCCAGGAATCGGCGAAGGAGTTTCTTTCCGGCGCGAAATCGGTCGGTCAAGGGAATGAGGCTTGGGCAGACCACATCGCAGCATCCACACTCGATGCAGTCGAGAAGATGGAGGCTTTCAACTTCAGTCATCCTTTTCGCCCGCACCTGATCATGAAGGCTCTGGGGAAGAAGGCCTTGGGGGCAGGCATCCATGCAGGCACCACATCGAATGCAGGGCTGCTCGACCGCGTTTGAGGGCGCCGGAAGCTCCGATGGGTCCAGAACCAACAGGGCCGTTGTGGTCTTTGTCACGGGGATCTGAGTGCTGGAAACTGAAAAACCCATCATGGGGCCGCCGAGAATCAGGTGCTGCGCACCTGGCCTGATTCCGCCGCAGGCCTCCAGAAGAAATTCGATGGGGGTTCCGATGAGGACGTCCAGATTGGAGGGTTGCTGAATTCCGCTTCCCGAAATCGTGATGATCCGACGTGTCAATGACTCGCCTTTTTCGATTGCGGCGCCCACAGCGAGAACCGTCTGGACATTCAGGCAAAGCATGCCGTGATCGACGGGATGAGTGCCCCCGTGCATCCTGAGTCCGCTGACAGTCTGGATCAGCTGTCGCTCCCCTCCTGCGGGATAGCGATCGGGCAGGGCAAAAAGGCCGCAAAGGGAAAATTCGCCGGTGTTGAGCGCAGTTCGGAGGGAGGCCATTGCGCTGGTTCTGGAAGATTCAAGGGCAACGAGGATTCTGGGGATATTGAAAATGCGGGCTAAAAGTTCAGCGGATCTCAGAAGCTCACTGGCCTTTTCACGAAGAGCCCGCTCATCACAGGTGAGAAAGGGTTCGCATTCTGCGCCGTTGATGATGAGTAGCTGTAACGGGCCCAAAAGTCTTTTGATTTTCTCGGTCGTAGGAAAGCCCGCTCCGCCCATACCCAGAATACCGCAGGCATGGAGCCTCTCGAGCACCTGTTCAGGGCAGAGAGCTTCGCCTTCGAGTCTCGGCAGTGGGGATGACTTGAGGTCAAGGCCATCCGTTTCGATGCCGATCAGCGGGGTATACGGTCCCAGGTGAGTCGGGCCTTCCTGAAAGATCACGATTCCAGAGCTCGTAGCGCAAATCGGAGGATCGAAGCCATCGGGGCACAGAGCCATGGGCGTGCCCGATTTGACCCTATCCCCGGCCCTGACGATCGGCGCGGCGCGATGACCTGAAGGGAGATCAAGGGGGTAAAGGAGCTGGTGGGGGATGCCTGCGAACCGGATAGGAGCCTCGCAGGAAAGGGATTTCCGGTCCGCAAGTGGGATGCCCCCCCAAAAATCGCCTGGCGTCTGCCATGGTTTCATCGGCTGAGCCTCCCATAGGGGGGACGATCGACCATTTCGATGCAGTCGACCGGGCAGCTCGGTATGCACAGTTCACAGCCGGTACATTCATCGGCAATGACGGTATGTAGGTAACGAGATGCGCCCAGGATGGCATCGACGGGACAGGCCTTGAGGCAGAGGGCACAGCCAATGCAACGGGGTTCATCAATCACGGCGACGGCAGGATCCTTCTGCCGTCCCCGGGTTTCGTCGGCGGCCATGGGTTCGCGGCCCAAAAGGTCGGCGAGGGCCAGAATCAGCGGGTCCCCACCGGGTGGGCATTGATTGATGTCGGCTTCATGGCGGGCGATGGCTTCGGCGTAGGGGCGGCATCCTGGAAATCCGCATTGTGCGCATTGGGTCTGGGGGAGCAGTGCCTCAATTTCAAGAACCAGGGATTCCTCATTGGTGGGCATGCGTGAGGCGAGGGTCTCCAGGAGAAGGCCCAGAAGACCAAAAAGCCCAACGATGAGTAACACGGCGATGAGGGTCATGCCTCAAGTCCTGATCATGCCGGTAAATCCACTGAAAGCGATGGCTGCGATCCCGGCGGTGATGAGACCAATGGCGGCACCCTGAAAGGGTTTCGGAACGTCAGCGATTTCGATGCGTTCCCTCACGCTGCTGAAAAGAACCAGAACCAGAACGAAGCCCAGAGAGGCTCCGAAACTGAAGAACAGCGTTTCGAGGAGGCTGGCGTCTTTTCTCGCGCTGAGGAGGGTCACGCCCAGCACTGCGCAGTTCGTGGTGATGAGGGGGAGATAAAGGCCCAAGGCTTCAAAAAGACGGGGGCTATACGCTTTCATCGCCAGTTCAGAGGCCTGAACCACGGCGGCAATCAGGCCGATGAAGACCAGCGTTCTCAAGTGTCCTGCGCCCAGGGGGGTCAAAACGGCATGATCGACAACGAAGGTGGTCATCGTCGCAAGGGTCATGACAAAAAGGGTGGCAAGCCCGAGGCCAAGCGCGGTATCCAATCGCCGGGAAGCGCCCATTAGGGGGCACAGGCCCAGAAACTGGGTCAGAACAACATTGTTCACGATGAGCGCGCCGACCAGAATCAGAAGGAGGTGGCTCATACGGGGATGGTGTTGTCGTGGATCACGAGGGGTGAGATGCCTTTCAGGTTGCTGGGGTTCCATTGCGGAATGGCCCACGCCAAAAGATCCTGGGGGCTGGCTCCTTCCATCGCCTTGGAGGGAGGGAGGCCCAGTTGCTTGAGCAGGGAACCGATCACGCGACCTGATTGATCCGGATCGACGGGGGGTGCTCCTTGCGATTTGCTCAACTTGCGACCATCCGGGCTGATCATAAGCGGGGTGTGGGTATAGATTGGGGTTTGATACCCCAATACGTGCTGAAGAAAAATCTGCTGTGGGGTGGAGTCCAAGAGGTCCTCCCCGCGAACCACGTGGGTGATGCCAAGATGATGGTCATCCACCACCGTGGCCAAGTGGTAAGCATAGATTTTATCTCTGCGAAAGAGAATGAAATCGCCGCAAAGCGAACGGAGCGACCTTTCGGTCCATCCCTTGATTCGATCATGAAAGACCAAAGGGGGCTCCGGGGTCTGGATCCGCAGGGCATTTTCCCCCGGTCGAAAGGTGAGCCTCGCCTTTTGGCATTGGCCCGGGCATGAACCGTCTTTGGGAGTGACCAGATGAGCGGTCTCTCGCCGCGTGCATTCGCAGGCGTAGAGGAGGCCCTGGCTCAGGACCGTCTCCAACGCCTCCTGATAGGCCGCATGATTCTGGCTTTGGAAGGAGACGGTTTCATCCCACTCAAGGGAGAGCGCCTCTAACGTTCTGAGAATCAGATCCGTCGCACCGGGCTTGATTCTCGGGGTATCCAGATCGTCGATACGAACCAGCCATTTTCCTCTCTCCGCCCGGGCATCGAGGTAACTGGCGACTGCAGTCAGCAGGGATCCGAGATGGAGGGGGCCGCTGGGCGTTGGCGCAAAACGACCCCGATAGGCAGCCGGCTGATTTGCCGCGCCAGGCAGTGGGGTGACTTCCGAAGGAAGGGGGACGATCAGCTGACCTGTCGTTCCCTGATTTCGTCCAGAGTCTTGCAATCGATACACTGGGTCGCCGTAGGACGAGCCTCAAGCCGGCGCAGACCGATTTCGATGCCACAGGTTTCGCAGTAGCCGTAATCGCCACGCTCAAGATTCTGCAGGGACTCGTCGATCTTCTTGATCAGTTTGCGTTCCCGGTCACGTGTCCTGAGCTCGAGGCTGAATTCCGACTCCTGAGTGGCGCGGTCATTCGGATCGGGGAAGTTGGCGGCCTCATCCTGCATATGGTGGACCGTTCGATCCACTTCGCTCATGAGTTCGTTTTTCCAGTTCCCGAGGATGCTGCGGAAATGCTCCACCTGCCCCTCGCTCATGTACTCTTCCCCTTCCCTTGGCTGATACGGCTCGTAGGTGAAGGGATTTGAATTGGCCCCAGTTGTCTTACTACCAGACATGCTTTCAGTTCCTTACCGCTTTCGAAGAAATCCTGCAAGTATAGGGGTAAATCGTGCCATTGGAAATCATCATTAACAACCACCCG
>JBDKLO010000140.1:0-11978 GCA_039795615.1 Pseudomonadota bacterium | reverse complement strand
AGTAAACCAACCGGGTGACCCGATCATTCAATAATCCTCTCATGGAAAAGGCGTTGGATTTTCCACATAATTGCGGTGTTATTGACTCCTCCCCTGCCCAACGAAAGGGGATTCATTTCCTACATCATCGGTCTGCCAACGCAAAATCTCCACAGGCACCCCCCCGAAAGCCTCGGGCTGTTCCTGAATTTGACTTGGTTTTGGGAGATTCGCTGATTGGGTAATTATAGCGCCATCATCCTCGCTCTAAATGAAGGGGACTGAGGCGCAATTGATCAAGGAATTATTTGATGCCCTCGAACTGGAGCACCGCCCTCTCCCGCGAAGTCTACGCGATCGAACATTGGGGAGAAGGCTATTTCGATATCAACGACGATGGCCAGGTTATCGTCATACCGTCAAGAAACCCCCATGACGGCAAAGTGGTCTTGCCCGAGATTGTCGACGCGATTCGGAGAGAGGGACTGACCCTACCGGTCCTAGTCCGATTTACGGATGTTCTCAAGGATAGGGTTGCACGACTTACCGAGGCTTTTGATGAGGCCCGCAAGGAATATGATTATCAGGCTGGCTACACTCCGGTCTACCCAATCAAAGTCAATCAGCAGCGCGGCGTTATCGATGCCTTGCTTCAGAACGGCCAGTATCCGGTGGGACTTGAAGCCGGAAGCAAATCCGAACTACTAGCCATTCTCGCACTCTCCGATGCCGGGACTGTCATCTGTAACGGCTACAAGGATCGTTCCTACATTCGGCTGGCCCTCATTGGACGCAGCCTCGGACTCAATATCTTCATTGTCATCGAGAAACTTTCCGAACTTAGCGTCGTTCTTGCAGAAGCCGCAAATCTGGGTATTGAGCCCCAGTTGGGAGTCAGAATCCGGCTCTCAAGTATCAGCGCGGGCAAGTGGCAAAACAGTGGGGGCGAAAAATCAAAGTTTGGACTTCACAGTGGTGAGATCCTTCGGCTCGTCTCGCTACTAAAAGAAGCAGGAAAGCTGGAATGGCTCAAGCTGATGCACTTCCATATGGGATCACAGGTCGCGGATATCGGTGACATCAAGACAGCGCTTCGAGAGGCTGCACGCTACTATCGTGAACTCAGAGCCCTGGGAGCCCAAATCAGTGTTGCCGACGTCGGTGGCGGTCTTGGGATTGATTACGAGGGCACTCGCTCAACCAGCGATTGCTCACTCAACTACAGCATTGATGAGTACGCCAACTCAATTGTCAGGGCCTTCAGCGAAATCTGCGATGAGTATGGTCTGCCACACCCCGACCTCGTCACAGAATCAGGCCGCGCCATCAGCGCCCATCACGCTGTCCTCATTACCAATATTACGGACATTGAATCGGTTCCAAACGATCCAACACCCCCTCATGAAACCCGAATAAAGCCATTGGCTGATCTTGCGGAATGCCTTGAACGGTTGAAGGATGAATCCGTAATAGGCGTCTACCATGATGCACAATTCGATATTGCTGAAGCTCGGGACATGTTTGTTCAGGGCAAGCTTGGCCTGGCTGAGCTTGCCGAAGCTGAGAGACTCAATGCGGCCATCGCCCATGATGTCCAGCACCGACTGGACAGCCGCCTGCGAGCCCATCGCGAACTATTGGATGAGCTGAATGAACGGTTGGCCGACAAGGTTTTTTGCAACTTTTCGCTGTTCCAGTCGCTACCGGATGCCTGGGCCATTGGTCAGATTTTCCCGGTGATGCCACTCCAAAGACTCAATGAAGAACCGACGCGCCGGAGCATCGTTCAGGATCTCACTTGCGACTCCGACGGCATGATCGAACAATACATTGACCAGCAAAGCCTGGAGCCGACACTTAGGCTGCATCAAACAAAGCCTGGGGAAAGTTACTTGATTGGCTTTTTCTTGGTCGGAGCGTATCAGGAGATTCTTGGAGACATGCACAACCTTTTTGGCGACACCCATGCAGTCAATATCTCTCTCAATAGCCATGGCAGTTACCAGATGATGGATCCCACCCACGGGGACGGAGCTGACGACATGCTCCGTTACGTGCACATCGACCCGTCAGAGTTGGAGCGCGCCTATCGAAAGAAGCTGGTGGATGCCGACCTCTCCACTGAGCGTAAGAAACTTTTTGAGACGGAACTAATGGCAGGCCTGAGTGCTTACACCTATCTCGAAGAATAAATGAGACCGATATGCCCTCGACTCATCAGATCACCGCTGGATTCTTAGGTCTTGGTGCGATGGGTGCACCCATGGCCCATCATCTCTGCGAGGCGGGTTTCCTTCGGGGCGTTTACAACCGAAGCGTTGAAAAGGCAAACCGTTTTAGTCAGGATCATCCGGGTATTTTCATTGCTGACTCTCCCGCTGCCCTGGCAGCTGAAGTCGATGTGATCTTCCTCTGCGTCTCAGCCGACGAGGATGTCCTCGAACAAATCAAGGCCATGACCCCGGCGCTTCGACCAGGACACATCGTCATTGACTGCTCTACGGTTAGCAGCAAGACGGCACTTGAAGCATCACGCCTCGCGGGAATTCAGGGCGCACTATTTTTCGATGCTCCGGTCACTGGCGGAGTGGAAGGCGCGCGAAACGCTGCTCTCTCCGTCATGATCGGTGGCAACTCGGCTCACTTATCCCAAATCGAGCCCCTGTTAGCCACTTTCTCACGTCGCCAGATTCACATGGGAGAAGTCGGCTCGGGACAGGCTGCAAAGGCGGTAAATCAGGTCATGTGTGCGGGCATCAACGAAGCGGTGACTGAAGCGCTGGCATTCGGTGTGGGGCTGGGACTCGATATCGACAAAGTCATGGATGCCATTCGCGGCGGCGCAGCGGGAAACTGGTTTCTCGATAAACGTGGATCCTCGATGACACAAGGCCGATTCGAACCAGGATTCAAGGTCGAACTCCACCAAAAAGACCTCAGGATTTGCTTAGAGATGGGTGAAGCCATTCACCACGAGCTCCCTATTACTCGCGCGACATCAACCCACTACGACGCGCTGATGCTTCAAGGGTATGGAAGCGAGGACATTTCCTCGCTGTACCGGCTGAAGAGGCCCGGCGCTTGATGCCCCCCCAGATCAGAGCTTCGATGCAAAAGGATGGAGTTGCCGTCCTTGCCCTCTCGGGCGCCTGGTCCATCGACGCGGAGCTTCCTGATCTGGCCGAAATCAGGACATTTCTCTCTCGGGAGCAACCAAAGCGTGCCTGCTTGGTGGCTGAAGACTTGGGTTCCTGGGACAGTGCTCTACTCACTTTTTTGATTCGACTCAGTCAGGTTTTGGAGCAATTAGGTATCGAACGAGATGATCGGACGTTGCCCAAGGGAGTTTTGGGAATGATCGCTCTCTCTCAAGCTGTTCCTGAGCGACAGGATGCGATCAGAAACCAAACGCCGAATGATTTCCTGACGCTGGTCGGTGAGCACGCCATTTGGCTTCAGCAAGACTTTTTCAGGCTTGCTGACTTCATCGGGGAAATCTGCATTGCCTTTGGCCGATTACTTCGAGGTAAAAGCCGCATGCGATGGTCAGATGTCATGACTCACATTCAGGAGTGCGGGCCGAATGCGCTGCCCATCATTAGCCTCATCGGCATTTTGATGGGCATGATCCTCGCATTTGTTGGTGCCGTTCAGCTCAAGGTTTTCGGTGCCCAACTCCTGATTGCTGACCTTGTGGGTCTTGGTATGGCCCGAGAAATGGGCGCCATGATGACCTCAATCCTGATGGCAGGCCGAACGGGCTCCGCGTTTGCAGCAGAGCTTGGCTCCATGACGGTGAACGATGAAATTGACGCTCTGAAGACCAGCGGATTTTCTCCTATAGAGTTTCTGGTCCTTCCCCGAATCATCGCGATGTTCATCACCATCCCTTTCCTTTGCCTTTTTGCCGACATACTCGGGATTTTCGGAGGGTCGATCGTTTCGGCCGCCCTTTTTGACGTCTCGATCCCTGAGTACCTGCAACAACTTAATGTCCGAATGCGCCCCATCGATCTTGAAGTCGGCATTGGTAAATGCGCCGTTTTTGGCATTCTCGTTGCCGTGGCAGGGTGCTTCAGGGGACTTCAGTGTCAGAGGAATGCTGCGTCAGTGGGTCTTGCGACCACATCGGCAGTTGTCACCGGCATTGTCTTTATCGTCGTTTCTGACGCTGTGATGACCATGATGATCACTGCACTGGACCTTCTCAAAAGATGAACAAACAGGCACTGTCATCCGACGGATCGGCCACTCGGAGCTTTGCAGAAACGGGAGCGCCTCACATTGAGGTCCGCAATCTCACCATGGCCTATGATGGATTCGTTATCCAAACGGGAATGAACTTCAAGGTTCGCAGAGGCGAAATCTTTATCATCATGGGGCCCAGTGGCTGCGGGAAAAGCACACTTCTAAGGCACCTTATCGGAATCAAGGCTCCAACTAGCGGCTCCGTAAGCTTTGATGGGCTTGACCTTTGGGGTGTGGATCACGAAACGAGGGACAGCCTCCTTCTCAGAATGGGCATTCTCTATCAAAGCGGCGCTCTCTGGAGTTCCATGACCCTAGCTGAAAACATCGCGCTCCCGCTCTCTGCGCACACACGACTTTCAAAGAAGGAAGTCGCGGAACTGGTGTCTTTCAAACTCTCTCTGGTGGGATTGTCAGGGTTTGAAGATTACTACCCCGCTGAGATCAGCGGAGGGATGCAAAAGCGGGCTGCCCTGGCGAGAGCCATTGCGCTGGATCCAGAAATCCTTTTCTTTGACGAGCCATCATCTGGCCTAGACCCCATCAGCGCAGGCAGACTGGATGAATTGATCGTGCATTTGACTGAGAGCCTCGGAAGCACCGCCGTGGTGGTGACCCACGACCTCGCCAGCATCCTCGAAATCGGTACCAATTCTATCTATCTCGATATTGAAACCAAGAGCATCCTCGCTGAAGGCCCCCCCGGGGATCTTATTGAAATTTCATCGAGCCAAAATGTTCGGGATTTCCTGAGTCGCGGCCAAGGCCAGAAGACCAGAAAAAACCAGCCGGAGCATCATCAACCATGAAAAGCGTCGCGCACCCCAGGCTGATCGGCCTTTTTGTCCTCCTCGGACTCGGTCTTTGGACCGTGATCATCATCATGTGGGGAAGTGGAAGCTATTTCAGCACCCTCCCCCGGTACGTGATTTATTTTGAAGGCTCGGTTAATGGTCTGGCTCCCGGGTCGGTTGTTCGACTCAAAGGGGTTACCATCGGCAAAGTGCTTCAAGTCAAAGTAAGTTACAACCCGGAATCGAATCAACTCCTGACACCCGTCATCGCCGAGATGGATTTTGCCAAGATGGTGGAATCTCAATCCAAACAAAGTCCATCACCAGACCTTAAGAGCCTCATTCAGCACGGTCTTCGTGCCCGGCTCGGGGTTCAAAGTCTGGTCACCAATCAACTTTTTGTTGATCTTGAGTTTTTACCCAAAACCAGTCCGCATGCAGTGGGAGCTCTCGATGCGGGACTGCCCGAAATTCCAACGGTGACCTCGACTAAAGAGGAGCTGGAAAAGACACTCGAGCACACGGCTCGTGAGGTTCGTGATCTTCCTCTTCGTGAAACTCTGGATATGGCACTCCAGGTTTTGAGAGACACGGATCACTTGATCGCCAAACCGGAAACCAGTGCCAGCATCGATCGCCTGAATGATAGTTTGGGCGAGCTTAAGCAACTGATTAAGCATCTTGATGGGGTCGCCCAGGACAGCAACGTTGTAGTCAAACAACTCAACGGACAGCTCCCTCCCCTGATCACCTCTGCGACCGAAACCATGAAGCAGGCCAAGTCCAGTCTTGCCGCAGTCGGTGATCTGACCCAATCTGATTCAGAACTGGGTCAGGCACTCCATGATGTTTCAGAGGCTGCTCGGGCGATTCGACGTCTGGCTGATACACTGGAGCGGCATCCGGACGCTGTTCTCTATGGTAGAAAAGCAACGGAACAGAAGTAGGAAATCCTCAAACACAGCCATTCTTGAGTCTTCAAGAATGGCATAATGTCTGCATGGGAATATTGAACTCCATGCAGCCTTGTGCCCCAGGCGATTCGGATCACCCCCGAACCGAGTCGCTCTGCCTCTCCGCGCGAAAGGTCATCGAAAATGAAGCGGCCGCCGTTCTCGCGCTCAGCGATCGAATTGACGAACGCTTCGCTCAGGCCTGTCGACTCATTCTGGGTTGCAGGGGGCGCGTGGTTGTTACCGGCATGGGCAAATCCGGACACATTGGCGGCAAGATAGCCGCAACGTTGGCGAGCACGGGAACACCCGCTTTTTTTGTTCATCCAGGGGAAGCCGGTCACGGTGATCTTGGAATGATTACACAGGAAGATGTTCTCCTTGCCCTCTCCCACTCAGGCGACTCCTCCGAAGTTCTCACAATTCTCCCGATGCTCAAAAGGCTCGGCATTCCTCTCATTGCAATGACCGGAAAGGCAGACTCCCCTCTCGGACGACAGGCAGACGTCGCCCTCGACACTGCCATTCAGGAAGAAGCCTGCCCTTTGGGGTTAGCCCCCACCTCTAGCACGACCGTTGCACTGGCCCTCGGCGATGCATTGGCAGTAGCCTTGCTTGAGGCCCGAGGTTTCAGTCGGGAGGATTTTGCCTTTTCCCATCCTAGCGGTAGCCTCGGGCGCAAGCTTCTGATTCGGGTCCAAGATGTCATGCACTCAGGAGAGGACATCCCGCAAGTCAGCGCACATGTTGCCGTTCGGGATGCACTGATTGAGATGACCGCTAAAAAACTTGGGATGACCGCCGTGACGGACGATGATGGTTCCCTGCTAGGCATTTTTACGGACGGCGATCTTCGGCGGTTACTCGAGCGCAGCATTGATATTCACAAGACGGTGATCCGAGATGTCATCCGAAATGGCTGCAGTACCGTTTCTCCAGAGTGTCTCGCAGCAGAAGGCGTCAGAATCATGGAAGAAAAACGGATCAGTGCGCTTTTAGTCGTTGATGAGGAAGATCGCCTAGTGGGGGCACTTAACATGCATGATCTGCTCCGCGCGGGAGTGGTCTAATGATCGAACATATACCCACTGACGTCATTGAACGCGCCGCCAGAATCAGGCTGCTCATCTGTGATGTCGATGGGGTTCTGACCAATGGTCAGCTTTTCTTTACCCCAAGCGGCGATGAGCTGAAAGGGTTCCATGCCCGAGACGGACATGGAATCAAGTTGGTTCAGCGTGCAGGCATCGAGACCGCCGTGATTTCGGGACGTCGATCACCGGCGGTTGCCCTTCGCATGGAAAGCCTTGGAGTTCGCCATGTATATCAAGGACATGAACACAAGCTGGGCGCTTTCGAAGAATTGATTGAAAAACTCGACCTTCGTCCGGAGCAAGCCTGCTTCATCGGCGATGACCTTTTGGATTTGACACTGCTGCGTCGGGTGGGTCTGGCCGTAGCCGTTGCCGACGCCCACTTCACCATCCAAAATGCAGTCCACTACACGACACGACTCCCCGGTGGATTTGGGGCGGTCAGAGAAATCTGTGATCTGATTCTCTATGCGCAAGATAAACTGGAAGCGACTGTCAGCTCGTATCACTGAAGCCTTCTCGGCTTTCGGGAGTTATGGGCGCACAGGGCTCGCTGTGGGCCTCATGCTTCTATCCTGGTGGCTGGCCGGAGCTCTGGGACCGCACGATGATGGCCATAGAAAAGCCAAGGCAGGTCGCGTGGATTACTACACGAAGGGGCTTCGCAGAACCGTCATGGGTGTTGATGGCAACCCTAAAGAGTATCTGGTGTCACAGGAAATGGTGCACTACGAGGAAGAAGATACCGCAGAACTCTTCCGCCCCATCATTACGCTCTTTGTCAAAGACGGACCGCCCTGGGTGATCAATTCCGAAACGGCAAAAATCCCTGGAAACAGCGAGTTCATCTTTTTGAATGGTGATGTTTTGGTCGAAAGAGATGCCAACAAGGATGGGCGGACCATGCGAATCGAAACCACCAATGTTCGCACGATCCCGGACAAGGACTATGCGGAAACGGACGAATACATTCGGGTCATTAGTCCACCGGACTTCATGACCGGTACTGGCGCGACCATTAATTTTGGCGACAATCTCACCTATCGGATCCTGCATGATGTCAGGAGGAGACACGACGTTGAATCTGAGACGACTGAACAATAAGCGTCGATCAAGGCCACCCGAGGGAGCCACGTGCTTGCTCGTGGCGCTTTTCATTCAGGCTGTCCTCGTTTTTTTCACGCCTTCTGCAACGGCGCTGACTTCGGATTCCAAACAGCCGATGCTCATCGAGTCAGATGACATGATCTACGATGAGGGCAAAGGAGAAACCGTCTACACGGGCAACGTGAAGGCCACGCAAGGCAGTCTCGAAGTCACTGGTGAAAAGATGATCATCAACCAACAAAAGGGTGAATCTGACCAGATGATCATGTTTGGCAAGCCCGCGAGGCTGAAGCAAACCCCAGACGGCGGTGGCCCGGATAATCACGGCCTCGGTGATCGTGCTGATTATTTTCCTGACTCAGGCATCCTGATACTGAATGGTAACGCGATGACTTGGGAGGGCCCCTTGCCTGAAACCAGCGAACATACCGTCAAAAGCGATCACATCGAATACGATACGAAAAACTCGATCTACAAGGCAGGAACCCCGAAAAGCGCTCACCATAGAGTGCATGTTCGCGTGTTGCCGAAAGAGGCCAAGGAACCCAAGGAATAACGATGGCCATCCTGTCCACCCAAAACATCATCAAGCGCTACCACAAGCGAAATGTGGTCGACGGCGTGTCAGTTGAAATTCGGACGGGCGAAATTGTCGGCCTGCTCGGCCCCAACGGCGCAGGCAAGACCACCAGTTTTTATATGATCGTCGGACTCATCACGCCCGATGAAGGACAGATCCTGCTGGATGGACGTGACATTTCACATATGCCGATGCATGAGCGGGCTCGCCTCGGGATTGGTTACCTTCCGCAGGAGCCGTCCATCTTTCGCAAACTAACGGTCCAGGAAAACTTGATGGCCGTTCTTGAGTTGCGACCCGAACTGACACATGGTCAGCGGGAGCTGATTGCGGGAGAGCTCCTTGAGGAATTCAATGTCGGTCACCTGAGACACCAGCCAGCGCTAGGACTGTCCGGGGGGGAAAGACGTCGCGTGGAAATTGCCCGTGCTCTGGCATGTGAACCTCGATTCATGCTTCTGGATGAACCCTTTGCAGGCGTTGACCCCATCTCGATCATCGACATTCAGAAAATCATTCTGCACCTCAGGGAGCGAGGGATCGGCATTCTCATCACGGAGCACAACGTTCGCGAAACCCTCGGAACTTGCGATCGGGCGTACATTCTTGCTGGCGGCCGCGTAATCGCCGAAGGCCATCCGAACGAGATTGTGGAAAACCCGGAAGTTCGACAAGTTTATCTGGGCGAAAATTTCTCGATGTAGCTTCATGCACGAAAGCAACGAACACGATCATCCAGTGGACACCGTCATCCAACATTCAGCCTCAAGGCCGCGATGAAACAGTCTCTTCAACTCCGCATGGGGCAGCAGCTTGCGATGACTCCGCAGCTGCAGCAGGCCATCAAGCTACTCCAGCTGTCCAGCATGGACCTTCAGCACGAGATTCAGGAGGCGCTGGATTCCAACATGATGCTGGAAACCGCTGATGACGAACTGACGACGGGGACAGAAGGATCCCTCGCATCAGAGACCTGGAGCTCAGGTGACAAAGATTCGGAGTATCGGGAGCTGGGCGATATGGATGCGCCAGCTGATATCCCTCAGGAGCTTCCCGTTGATGTCTCTTGGGATGAAATGTACGACAGCCTGCCTACGCTGGGCGCCAGCGGAATCGCCAATGCAGACACGGATGATTTCCAGCAGCAAGGGGCATCAGGAGAGAGCCTCCATGAACAATTGACCTGGCAACTCGAGCTTGCTCGTTTTAGCGAACGCGACCATGCGATCGCAATCGCCCTGGTCGATGCCATCAATGAAGACGGTTACCTTGGAAGTTCCCTCGACGATGTTCACCAAGGACTTCTGCCTCAGATTCCAGCCCTGGATCTTGATGAAGTTCTTGCCGTCCTGCATCAGATTCAAAACTTCGATCCCCCAGGCGTTGGCGCCACTGATCTCTCCGACTGCCTTCGCATCCAGCTGAAGCAATTAGCCGAGGACACGCCTTTCAGAGCGGAAGCGCTGACGCTGGTTGAGAAACATCTGGAGTTGCTGGCAAAACGAAACGTTGTGGCACTCAAACGGCTTTTGAATCTGGAAGATGATGAACTAGCAAAAGTGGTCGCCTTGGTCAGAAGCCTTGAGCCCAAGCCGGGAAGACTCGTCCAGCGAGACGACACCCACTACATTACGCCCGATGTCTATGTGGTCCGGTTGAATGACCGATGGTCGGTCCGCCTGAACCCGAAGATATCGCCTAAATTGAGGGTCAATCCGACCTACTCGGGAATGGTGCGCCGTGCCGATAACAGCGCGGACAACACCACCATGCGCAATCATCTTCAGGAGGCTCGCTGGTTCATCAAAAGCCTGCAGAGCCGTAATGAGACGCTTCTCAAGGTGGCCCGCAGTATTGTTGACAGGCAGCAGGCCTTCCTCGATGACGGCCCTATCGCTATGAAACCTCTGGTGCTCAGGGATATCGCGGAAGAAGTCGAAATGCACGAATCGACGATCTCGCGGGTAACCAACCAGAAGTACATGCATACACCCAACGGCATCTACGAATTCAAGTATTTCTTCTCAAGCCACGTTTCAACACAAGGGGGTGGCGAATGTTCAGCCACGGCTATCAAGGCCTTCCTCAAGGAAATCGTGGATGCCGAAGATCAGCGCAAACCCCTTAGTGATGACGCCATCGCATCCATCTTCAAGGAACGAGGCATCAACGTCGCAAGAAGGACCATTGCAAAATACCGAGAAACCCTCAACATTCCCTCTTCAAGCGAGAGAAAACAGGTTTTTTAATCCAACAACATCAGGGAGCTAAACATGCAGATTGAAATCACGGGTCATCACATTGAAGTCACAGAAGCCATGCGGAGTCATGTCCTTGAGAAGTTCTCCCGCTTGAAGAAGCACTTCGACAAGGTGCTTGAAGTACATGTCATCCTCAGCGTTGAAAAACTGTCTCAAAAAGCCGAAGCGACCGTCCATATCAACGGCGCCAATCTTTTTGCCGAAGACACTCAGGAGGATCTGTACACCGCCATCGACAACCTCGTCGATAAGCTGGACCGTCAGGTTCTCAAGCACAAGGAAAAGCATCTGAATCACTGATATTCCATCGGGCTTTACCCCTCTGGAGAAGCAAACTTGCGACTCATTATCGTCAGCGGACTGTCTGGCTCAGGCAAGAGCATTGCGCTCGAAACCCTTGAGGATAGCGGCTACTACTGTATCGATAACCTTCCCGTGGCGCTCTTTGAGCCGTTTGTGCGCAATGCCATGCAGGACCGTCACGAGGACTACAGCAAGGTTGCCATCAGTATCGATGCACGTAACCGCAGCAAGAGCTTGCAACAATTCCCGGAGACATTAAAACTCGCCGGCGAACTGGGCATCTCTTGTCAGGTGCTTTTTCTCAAGGCAGACCGAGAAAATCTGCTGAAGCGTTTCAGCGAAACGCGCCGAAAGCATCCTCTGACCGACAGTGATCACTCACTCACCGAGGCCATTGATCAGGAGCAACAGTTGCTGATACCCGTATCGAGCCGAGCCGATTTGGTCATCGATACGAGTCACACCAATATCCATCAACTGAGAAATCTGATTCGAGAGCGCGTGGGAACTCGGAGTGAACAGCGGATGTCGATCTGTTGCATGTCGTTTGGCTACAAAAATGGCATGCCCATAGACGCCGACTTTACCTTTGATGCGCGCTGCCTTCCGAATCCGCACTGGGAACCGACGCTCCGAGATAAAACCGGCTGTGACCCCGA
>JBDKLO010000139.1:0-29445 GCA_039795615.1 Pseudomonadota bacterium | reverse complement strand
GGATCACAAAGGCCTCGCGCGATTCCTCCGCGGAAGCGGCCGTTTGCGCTCTAGCGGCTTCGAGCTTGCGATGAAGTCTTCCGAAGAGATCGATTTCCCAGATGGCGTCGAAACCTGAAAGGAAATAGTTGAAATTGTTGCCGCGAGGCAGGGTGAACGGGAGGAGGTTGGAGATTCGGGCGACATCCCCAACGGCGCCGATGCGGGGAAAAAGAGCTGCACGGTTGGCATTTTGTTCAGACCGAGCCTGATCGATTTTTGTCATTGCGATACGCAAGTCGAAATTCTGTGCGCGAGCGTCTTCGATCAGACGATCCAATTCGGGATCATTGAAACTTTTCCACCAGAGGCCCAGTACGCTCTCATCCGCGCGTTTAAGCTGGGCATCAGGGTCCCTGGCAGCGGACCAGCGATCCGGCAATACCGGATCCGGTTTTCTAAAGTCAGGTCCCACTGTGCATCCAGCGAGGAGAAGAAGACTCAAGGACAGGGCCAGACGGTGGGGGCGAATGATGATCACTGGAGACGGCTCCGGACAAAGAGTGTCGAGGCGGAAAGGGTCACGGTGGCAATGATCGCCAAGGGCCAGGCATTCATGAAGATATCCGAGATCGGCAATGCCTTCAGGAAACTGCCTTGGACAATGATGAGATAGTGTTTCAGCGGAATGGCTTGAGCCACCCACTGAAGAACTTCTGGCATGTTCTCGACGGGCGTCGCAAATCCTGAAAGCAGAACAGCAGGAACGCCGACCGTGAAGGTGCCAAGAATCGCCTGCTGCTGGGTCGAGCAAATGGACGAAATCATCAGGCCTATGCCTACGATGGAGACGATGAAGAGCAAAAGGCAGCCCAAAAGAACCAAGATCGATCCATGGAAGGGGATCCCAAAAAGAAAGATGCCCGCACTCAGCATCATGATGCCCAGCAATAGGCCCATCAAAACCGCCGGGACAATTTTCGCGAAAATGATCTCGCTAGGTGTACAGGGCGAAACCAGTAATTGATCAAAGGTCCCAAGCTCCCGCTCTCGCGCTATGGACAGAGCGGCAATCATCAGAGTGACAAACATGACCAGCGTTCCCCCAAGGCTTGGGACGATGAACCACTGGTAGGTCAGGTTGGGATTAAACCAGTGCCGAAGAGCGACTCTCTCCGGAATCAGTCCCTGACTGAAACCCATCTCCCGGTTGATTTCGGCAATCACCATCTGCATGTAGCCAAAGGTGATCTGGGCTGCGTTCGCCTTACGGCCATCGAGCAGTGTCTGCACGGAGGCCGCTTCATGACTTGCAATGCGACGAGAAAAGTCCGGTGAGATATGGAGTGCCGCAATGACCTTCCCGCGGGCAACCAGATCCTCAATGTCAGGTTGATTTTGGGCCGTGGTGACCGAATTGACGAAGTAAGCATGGGAGAGTGTTTGCGTGACCTCATAACCCCATCGCCCTGAATCTTCGTTCAAGACCGCAATATCGATATGTTTCACCTCAAGGGTGGCGGCGAAAGAAAAAACCAAAAGCTGCATGAGGGGAGGGCCAATCAGGATCACGCGGCTTCTCGGATCTCGAAGGATGCTGAGGAGCTCCTTGATGATCTGGGCGCGGATTCTTGGCGAGAGCAGGCGCTGAATCATATGTCCAGGCTCTTTCGGGTTTTGCGATGAACCAGAAGGAAGAACACGAACCCAATCAGGAGCATGGCCCCCATATTGGGAAGAAAGACATTCCACACGTCTCCGGCCAGAAAGAGGGTCTGGAGCGAGTCCACAAAGTATCTCGCAGGAATGACATGGGTGAGGGCCCGAAGCGGTAGAGGCATGGAGCTGATCTGATAAAGGAACCCGGACAGCAAGAAGGCGGGGAGGAATCCTGAAAAAAGAGCGACTTGTGAGGCGATGAACTGGTTTTTGGACGCCGTCGAGATCAAAAGTCCCTGACCTAATGCCGGAAACAGAAAGGCCGAGGTGGTGAGAAGGAGCGCTGACCAGGATCCGCGCATGGGAACATCAAAAACGCTGATGGCCAGTAAAGTCGCCACGATAGTGGCTCCAAGCCCTAAAAAGAAATACGGGATCAGCTTGCCAATGATGATGTCCGTTACGCTGGCGGGTGTCGAGAAAATGGCTTCCATCGTCCCGCGCTCCCATTCGCGGGCAATCACTAATGCGGTGAGTAGCGTTCCAATGATCGTCATCACGACGGCAATGGCTCCAGGTATGAGAAAGCGATGGCTTTCAATTTCGGGATTGAACCGATAGCGGGGGATCAACTGCGCGCCCGTTGCTGGCTCATGGCTCAATTCTTCGGCCCAACTGGCGAAGACCCCCTGAGCGTAATTGGCCACAAAACTGGCTGTGTTGGGCTGGGTGCCGTCCGTAATGACCTGAATGGCAGGCTGGATTTCACGAGAGGAGAGGCGTTGGTCAAAGTCCTGTGGAATAACGACATAGCCTCGGATATGACCTGCGACCAATTCATCGACGACATCCTTCGGTTTTCGTGCCGGGTGAACGACGAAGGAAATTGACCCACTGAAGGCACCCGCCAAGGACTCCGCCTTGGCACTTTGCGATTCCAGAATCAAGCCGATGGGGACTTTTTTTAGATCCAGTGATACGGCGTAGGCGAACAGAAATAAGAGGATCACTGGGAGCAGGAAAGCGATCATGAAAACGGAAGGATCCCTCAGGATCTGCCGTGTCTCCTTGATGGCGAGCGCCTTGATTTTTGCGCTGTGGATCATGTCTGGTGGCCGATTTGATCGCGATCATGCGCCTCGATGAGGCGAATGAAACACTCTTCCATACTGGGCAGCGGGCCCTCGGGCAGACGGGCTTGGGTCTTGAGGTTGTCCGGTGTATCCAATGCAATCATTCGGGCCTGATACATCAGGGCGACTCGATCGCAATATTCGGCTTCGTCCATGAAATGGGTGGTGACCAGAACCGTCACTCCTTTTTGGACCATGCCGTTGATATGCGTCCAAAATTCCCGACGAGTAATCGGGTCGACACCCGAGGTGGGTTCATCCAGAAACAGTACCGGGGGGTTGTGCATCACCGCACAGGCGAGCGCGAGTCGTTGCCTGAAACCAAGTGGCAGGGCGTTGGGTTCGTCATCAAGATACTTTCCAAGGTGAAAGATGTCGACCATCTCCTCGATTCTCTGGCGCCGTTCTAGGCCATCGAGACCATAGACGCCGGCTGAGAATTCAAGATTCTGGCGAACCGAAAGGAGCCCATACAGGGAAAACTTCTGGGCCATGTACCCGAGCTGGCTTTTTGCCGCACTGGTTGCTGTTCTGAGGTTGAGCCCTGTCACAAGAGCTTCACCTTCCGTCGGGTGGAGGAGTCCACACAGCATCTTGAAGGTTGTCGATTTGCCGGCCCCATTCGGTCCCAGGAGGCCGAATATTTCCCCCTGCTGGACGTTGAAGCTGACTTGATCGGTGGCTTTGAAAGTACCAAAGCGCTTGGTCAGATTTCGGCACTCCACGGCGTTCACATCGAGTGGTTCGACGCTTTTCATTCTTTGCGCTAGCGCCGAGATTCCGCCAGGCCCGCCACCCAGAAGATCAATGAAGCCATCTTCAAAACGGGGGGGCACAGGAGAGAGGGCTCCGGAGACCTCTTTTGAAAGTTGTTCCAGAGTCTCAGTCGTTGCATCACGACGGAGGACCAGACGGAGGGCATCACCCTGAATAACTCCATCACAGACACTATCGAGCTCAAGGGCTCGGGTCAGGACCTGGCGACGATCACCATGAATGTCTTGGAGGAGGAGAGTGCGATGATTCAGCGAGTCAGTCAAAGTGGCGGGTTGGCCTTCAAAGGCCACGCGCCCCTCATCCAAAAGAATGACACGGTCGCATTTCTCGGCTTCATCCAGATAGGCGGTGGCCCAGATGACGGCAATGCCGTCTTCGGTCAACGCCTGGACCATCCGCCAGAGATCTTGCCGGCTGACAGGGTCAACACCGACACCGGGTTCATCCAGCAATAGAACCTTGGGAGATGAAATCATGGCGCAGGCCAGTCCTAGCTTCTGCTTCATGCCGCCAGAAAGTTGTCCGGCCAGTCGGTCTGAAAAAGCCGCAAGACGCGTAAAGTCCAGCAAACGACTAAAAGTGGCTTCACGTTGCCGGGGGGCGAGATTCTGAAGCTCGGCGTAAAGCCTTAAATTCTCCGTGATCGAGAGGTCCTCGTAGAGTCCGAACCTTTGGGGCATATAGCCAATGAGTTCCGGGATCTTTTCAGCATGTCTCTGCGTATCAAGACCCATGATACGGACGGTACCCGAGCTGGGTGCCATCAGTCCCGCCATCAGCCGCATGAGTGTCGTTTTGCCGGCACCATCAGGACCGACCAGACCGGTCAACTGACCGGGATAGAAGGCGGTCGTCAGCTGACGGATCGCCACTTGATGACCAAATGATTTGATCAGTGCCTCAAGACTGACTGAAGCGTCCAAGGTCGCCTTGGCGGACATCGGCATCGGGGCTAGGGATTTTCGTGCGTTGTGATAGTCACCGGCATGCCCTGACGTAAACCCTCGTCGGCATCGGTGACGGTGATTCGAACCCGATAGACCAGGTCAGTCCGAAGATCGGTCGTTTCCACGGTTTTGGGGGTGAATTCTGCTCTCGCTGAGACGAATCCGATGGTCCCCTCATAAGTCTTTGAGCAGGAATCGCAACTGACTGTGACCTGGGTTCCCGGGATCGCCTTGGTCAGTTCGGTCTCACTGACATAGGCCCTGAGATAGACCGGATTCTTTAAAGAAAGACTGTAAACCGGTGAGCTGGGGCCCACCATACTGCCCGGCTCGCGAATCCGAGACTGGATAATCGCGTCAGCTGGGGCTGAAATACGGGTATCGGAGAGGGCTGTCCTCGCTTCCTCAAGGGCTGCCTTGGTGCCCGCCAGTTGTGCAGTGGCTGCAGCAATATCCTCTTGGCGGCTCCCTTCTCGCTTGAGGCTGAGATCCTGGCGGGCAGCGCCCAATTGAGCTCTGGCCTGATCACGCGCTGTCCGGGCCTGATCCAGAGTTTGGCGGGTTGTCGCACCGGACGAGACGGAGGACTGCTGGCGCTCAAATTCGCTGATTGCAAAGGCGAGAGCCGCCTCCGCTTCACGGACGGACTCTTCTGCCTGAGCGATCTCCTGATTTCTAAAACCATGCTGAAGCTTTTCAAGCTGTGCGATGGCCTCCTCATATTGAGCCTGCGCCTGATCCAGTCGCTCCTGAAAGGGTTCGCTATCGAGTTCAGCCAAAACCGTTCCTGCCGTTACACGTTCGCCCTCCTCAAAGTTCATGATGGTGAGCCGTCCGGATTGCCGAAAGGCCATTTCAACTTCCCGGATATCGACGTTTCCGAACAGCGTGAGGGATGTGGTGGAGGTCTGGAAAAGGCGATAACCGATGATCACTGAAAGAACTAAAGCAGCAACAATCAGGGCAATGGCGATAGGGCGAGGGAGGCGAATCACGGCGTAAATGCTCTTGAGTGATTGAACGGGGTAGATCTGCAAGACATCGTTTGTACCCAATTGAATTGGGTGATCACACCGAGGATCGTATGACAAATAATGAACCCAGGGGTGTGAACTGAATTGGAAAACGGAAAACAAAAAATCAGAGCATGGGCTCTGGTTCTGATCCTCGCCTAGCACCCCAAGGGGGGCTTTAATCTTTTTGCACGAGATTAAAACGACCGGCCAGATAACGTTTCCTGAAGCGAAAGATTTCAAGCAGCCTGCCACGAATGAAGACCCAATGAATCAGGGTGCCAAAAACGCTCCAGGGCATCACATAGTGCACTTCATCTTCCATGATGATGCCTCCTTCAACGGCTTTAAAACGATGTTCGTGGTACCAAAAGGGAAAGGGCCCTATGCGCTGTTCATCCACAAAGCGGGCCAGAACTTCGACATGCTTGATCTCAGTGAGCCAGCGCATCGGAATGCCGAAAACGGCCCGAATGCGGTATTCGATCATGAGTCCGGAATGAACGACATCTGGAACTTCACTCAGGATTTTGAAATTCAGAAAAGGGGGCGTCATGGCTTCCAGGTTCTTGGGGGTCGCAAAGAAGGACCATGCCTCATCGAGCGTGATGGGAAGAAACTGGGTTTGATGAATGCGGTGAATTTTCAAGGGCTTTTCCTTTCAACGGCGAACTTTGGTTCAGAGCGCCACTCTTATTGACTGTCAGGGACTCAAAAGAGACACACTATGGAATCCTACGCTTTGACCGTTTTTTTTGACGGTGGTTGCCCGTTATGTCGAAGAGAAATCGAACACTACCGAAAGTTGAAGGCTAGAAAACCGATCCAGTGGATTGATATTACGCAGCCTGATGCACCCCTCGCTGACTACGGTGTTGAGCAAGACACGGCTATGCGCCGATTCCATGTCCTTGATGACCATGGCCGCTTCCATATTGGGGCCCATGGATTCGTCACCTTGTGGGCGCAGTTGCCGTACTACCGCTATCTTGCCTCTCTGGTGCGCGCTCTATCCGTAGTGCCTCTTCTGGATCAGGTCTACGCTCGATTTGCGGACTGGCACTTTGGCCGTCGCTGCAGGGATGGCCTCTGCACTCCGGTCAGGGGAGATGAGAGCGTTTGAAAACGGCGATTGTTTGGTTTCGACGCGACCTTCGGATGGATGACAACCCGGCGCTGGCCGCTGCGGTTGAAGGATTCGATTGCATCATCCCACTCTATATTCACGACCGTCTTCCGAATGACCCTTGGGGTGAGGGCAGCGCATCAAGGTGGTGGCTTCACCACAGCCTGAATTCGCTGGATGCACGCCTTAAGATCTTAGGCTCGCGTTTGGTGATTCGATCCGGAGACCCACTCGATCAACTGACGGAGATTCTCGCTTCATCTGGAGGGCAGGCGGTTTTTTGGAACCGACTCTATACCCCACTGGAGGTAGATCGGGACTCCGCGATTAAAGCGACGCTCAAGTCAAAAGGGGTTCAGGTTCAGACCTTCAATAGCGCGCTTCTCAAGGAACCTTGGGAGCATTTGAAAGCCAATGGCGAACCCTATCGGGTCTTCACGCCGTTCTGGAAGGCTTATCTTGCTCAGGGTTACTCCGTTTCTCCAGAAGATCCTCCTGATCATTTGCCCCCCCCGCCTGAACGTCTTGTCGGTGATCCTCTTTCATCGTTGAATCTATTACCCCGAATCCCCTGGGATCAGGGGATTCGTGAGACCTGGGGGCCCGGTGAAACTGAAGCGTGGAAGCTGCTGGAAAAATTTCTGGATGGCCCAGCCAGTGATTACGCGGCCTCAAGAGATCACCCAGCCATCCGGGGGACTTCGAGGCTTTCGCCGCACCTTCATTTTGGCGAAATCTCACCAAGACGCATTGCCTCAGAAATAAAGCGGCGCTGTGCACCCGGAGATCACGGGGTTGAGGTTTTTCTGAAGGAACTCGGATGGCGGGAATTCGCCTACCATCTTCTCTTTCATTTTCCCCACACGGATCTCAAGGCTCTTGATGAGCGATTCAACCACTTTCCGTGGCCTGATCATGATGCATCGGTTTTTGACCGATGGACACGGGGATTGACGGGATATCCCATCGTGGACGCTGGGATGCGCGAGCTATGGCATACCGGGTGGATGCACAATCGGGTTCGAATGATCGTCGCATCCTTCCTGACCAAGAACCTCTTGATCCACTGGTCCAGAGGGGCTGAGTGGTTCTGGGATACCCTGGTTGATGCGGATTTGGCCGCTAACAGTCTTGGCTGGCAGTGGACGGCAGGATGCGGGGCGGATGCAGCTCCTTACTTTCGAATCTTCAATCCCATTTTGCAGGGAGAGAAATTCGATGCGTCCGGCGAGTATATCCGTCGATGGGTCCCTGAATTGAGCCGGATCCCCGCGCAATGGATCCATCATCCCTTTGAACTGTCTGATCAGGAGTTGAAGGCGCACGGCGTTGTTCTGGGGAGAGACTACCCGGCACCCATTGTCGAACTCAAACCGACTCGCGAAAGGGCGCTGGCGGCTTTTGCCGCCATCAAGGCCGAAAAACCAGATTCGCCCTAGCGTCGACGACTGGGACGTAGTGCTGAATTCGCTCGGGTCGTGGGCATGATTTCAAGGCTGGTCGTTTCAGTAAAGCGAGCGACGACGGTATCTCCCGCCTTGATTTCGTTAAATCGGGCGAGATCTGTTCGGCCCGTAATGTGAATGGGACGGCCCTCAGGGCCCTTGAGAGTCACCTTACGGGCCTGGTAGTCAATCGCGGTCACGATTGATGAAAACTCATAAGGTTTCACTACGGGTGTTCCCGGTCGGGTTCCCTTCGGAGCTTTTTTGATCTCTTGGATCTCACTCCAGAGCGGTTTGCCGGTCGGGGCAACCGGGAAAACCTCGACGGTTTCATCAAACTTGGCTTTGATGGAGTCACCGACGCCCACTTCGCCAAAGTTCCTCACCGTTCCACGAACCTTGACCTTGGCGACCTTTTCGTCAGCGAATTTCAGGGTCAGGATCTGGTTCTTGCGACTGATCGCCTGAACTCTGGCAGTGAAAAGAGGATCGCTGGCCTCGGCAAGATCGGCGCTGTTGCCCGAGTTTTCGGGCGTAACGGCAACTTTCTTGGGCGCTGAGCACCCGGTGCCCATACCCAAGGTTAAGGCAAGAACCAGAATCGCGAGAGAAGTCCGCTCAACAGTACGTGGGATCGACATAAGTCATTACCAGAATTGTGGATGGGTGGCCTTCGGCTCTCAATGAGGGAGTCTGCCGAACATGCGCTGTCCAAGTGGGTTGATGTTTCAGACCCGAGTGGGTTGATTATAAGCTTTCAGACACTCGGGGAGGCGAGTTGGGGTGGACTGGCTCTCAATTAGGGTGGAGATTCCCCCGGCTTTGCGGTGGTGAACCAGGATGTAAAGGATTTGGCCCTTGTCTCGATTTCTTCGGGTGCCCAACACGCGAAGTCCTTATCCTCGACGGGGGTGTAGGGACCCTCTTTAATCTCAAACATCACAGTCCCTGACTCGAGGGATACAACGGTATGCCAGGCCTGTGCCGGTATTTCTACGGCCATGGGACCCGATTTGGTCGAAAGTTCGAAGCGCTCGATCACGCTGCCAAGATCGTCAAAAAGAAGGATTGCAAAGCGTCCCCGGATCGCCAACATGAGTTCCCAGCCATTCGGGCGCGCATGTCGATGGGGCCGGATGTAAGTTTCAGGCTCCATGGCATTGAAGAGTCGCTGGACGCTGGCATCGAGCGTTGAATGAACATTGAGGTTTTTGCGAAGACGCGGAAGGCTACAAGCGATTTCACTCACCTGCTGGAGATCCTCATGGCTTATCACCCTGGTTTGCATGCAACTGGCTCGACTTAAGTGTTTGAACTAGAGGGCGGGTGGCCTGTCTGAACAAGTGGTTCTTCCTCTCTTTTTTGACCCGTCGTTTGGCGGGTCTTTTTTTGACCCGTGACGACGTGCATGAGAGATGAGGAATCCCAGCGACCGGGGACCTTCTGCTGAGGTCCTCTGGTAGCCTGGAATTGACCTAATGGGCGGATAGACCCCTTTGCTGCATCATTCTAGCTGGACTGCCATAGAGGGGTACAGGTTACTAATATCCTCATTAAATTCAGCAGGTTGAGCTTTTCGTTCTGCAGGTGCCTTGCCAAGAACTTCCCGCTCATCTATAAGAGGCGGTTGTCCCGAACCCTAAAATAAAAATGCGGCCATTCTGTGGCCATCACATTTGGAGGAAATGTCAGATGTTCAATATCAAGCAGATGGCAGGGGTGCTGTCCCTGACCGTCCTTTCGCTGACTGCATCGGCCATCGACTGGCAGGCGCTTCCAGCCAAAGCTCCCGAACCTGCAGGTAACCCGACGACGCCCGCCAAGGTTGAATTGGGGAAGATGCTCTACCATGACGTCCGTCTCTCATCGAACGGTGTTCTCTCCTGTAACTCTTGTCACAATGTCATGGCGGGTGGAGAAGACAATCGCTCCGGTTCGATTGGTGTCAAGAATCAGGTCGGTGGACGCAGTGCCCCGACCGTGTGGAACTCTGCGTTCAATTCCGTCCAGTTCTGGGACGGTCGTGCGCCTAGCCTTGAGGCTCAGGCTAAAGGTCCCGTCACCAACCCGATCGAAATGGGTATGAAGAGCTGGGATGACGTGGTTGCCCGCCTGCAGCAGATGCCTGAATACGTCAAAGCGTTCAACCTTGCTTTTGGCGACAACAGCATCTCGGCAGATAACGCAGCCAAGGCCATTGCGAGCTACGAGCGCACTCTTATCACGCCAAACAGCCCCTATGACCGTTACGTCAAGGGCGAAAAATCAGCGCTTAGCGAACAGCAGGTTCGCGGGATGAATCTTTTTGCCGAAACCGGATGTATCGGCTGCCATTCAGGGCCGGCTTTCATGGGGCCCCAGCTGCCCGAAGGCACCGGCTTCTACCAAAAGTTCCCGAACTTTGAGAACGGGGTCTTCGAAGCCAAGTACGGTTTCTCGAACGATGTTGGCCGCTATGAGGCGACCAAGCAGGATGCAGATAAGCATTTCTTCAAGGTGCCGACCCTGCGGAACATCGCTCTGACCGCGCCTTACTTCCACAATGGCAAGGTTGAAACCTTGCAGGAAGCCGTTCGCGTCATGGCCAAGGTTCAGCTGAACAAGGAACTGACCGATGCGCAGATCGACGACGTCGTTGCCTTCCTGAATGGTCTGACCGGCGAATTCCCGAAAATCGAGATGCCGAGACTGCCCATCTATGCCAACAAGGCATTCAAGGCAGAGTAAGGGTTAAATCACCCTTCGCAATAAAGCCGGCACATGTGCCGGTTTTTTTTTGGTCTAGCGATAGATGGGAAGGGCAAGGATTCGTTGGCGGATTTCGCTTCGAACCGCCTCGTACTCGGGACTTCCGATGGCCTTGAACTGCTGGGTGAACTCCTCGGAATCCATGCTCTCCGGGAGGTCCTTGAGGCTCGGAATGAACTGTGATTCCTCCTCGGTCTGCCTAAGGACATCCTGTAGTCTCCGCGCATGATCCCTATCACTAATCGCAACCTTGCCGAACAAGGCTCCGGCCTCATCTGCTGCAAGATCATTGAAGCTGAACCCGCTGCCATCGTGAGTGTCCTGGAGTTCCTTGGCAAGTCCGACCATCTCGACCAGGGTGGACTGTCCCGACATGGAAAGGACAGCGGCCGCAAGAAAGTGCTTTGCGGTATCTATGCGCTTGTTCAAGAGGACGTTCCTGCGAGTGGGTCGAATCTCCTGGCCGACGACCTCATGGAGATCCTTGCCATTGGCGTAGGCACTTAGGACCATGATCGCAGCCCGATTTTCCTCGATGGGTTCGTTGTTCCCTCGTGATCGCTCGCGCGCCAGGATAAACAAGGGCCGGGTTAGGGTTCCAAGGCGGACATACCGGTTTTGTGTGCCGTCATTGAGGATCTCCGAAAGCCGAGCGAGGTAGATTCGCATCCTTCGCTTGTCAACAGCATCGGTGACCAATCCGCGCAACTCAGAGAGTAATTGCCGGTCCCAGTTCAGGACGATCACCAGTCGCCCATCAGACACATGCATGTCCTTGATCAGGCGTTCCCGGAGGGTTTCATAGCGCCTCCAGGGAGAAAACAGAAGCGCGCCACGAATGAGGGACAGTCCGAAAGCGGATGAAACCCTCAGATTTCCTACGCGTAAATCCGCAATCTGAAAATGTGCCTGATCATTGCCTTGAGCCAGGATCGAAACGTTCAGGAACTTTCCGGACAGCCGCCCGGGTAAATGGACGGTGAATTCGCCGACCAGACTTTCCTGCGTTAAATCCATGTGGCAGTAGCCTTCAAGTCGCCGATGATGAAGAGCAGATCGACAAATGACGTTGAGGTCATCGCTGTTAAGGATGAATCGCTTTTCCTGACCATGCCCGAGCGTACCCCCCTTGAGTTTCTCCCTGAGGCTCAATGGCAAGGGCATGGCATCTTTTCGAGTCGAGAAGTCTAGTGTCAGCGCAGGGTGCGTCTCGAGGGCATTGCGGTAGAGATAAACGCCAAAGGACAGGATTCCGAGCCCAATGGCAAGAAGCAGGAGAAGTGCCAAAGACTTGGTGGGGGGCGAAATCCTGATGGCCATGGCTCAGTCAAGAAGGGCAAGGTTCACCGAGACCAAGTCATTTCCTCTCAGGCTCGATGAAAACATCCCATGTATGCAGCTGCTGACAGCCGTCATCGCTGTGGCCGGTGACTTTGATCCAGGCACGACCTTCTGTTTTCGGTGTAGCAAGATCCGCCTCCACGGTGAAGGTCCCATTGCCATTCTGGATGACCCGGGCTTTTGCTGGCTCTAGATTGACCATCACGACCAGACTCTCTGTCATCGTGTTGTCCGATGCGATGAAACTGACTTTTTCCAAACGCGATACCTTGGCGTTGGGCGCCGGTGACTCCTTATAGAACTCGGGATCCTTGCAATTGATGACGATGCCCCCGTGATGTCCGGTGAACTCCATGCCCTGACTTGCAAAGCTCATAACAAGAAGGCCACAGAGCCCCATCCATCGGGGATTGGATGGAAGTTTAATCCTATGTTTCTTACCCATGGCAGTGGCTCCTCACATTCGCAGTAAGTGATCGAGACTACGCCCGGATTGCCTTGGCTGGCAAGAGGGTGATTCCCCCGCAAAGGCTTGCTGGCGTGGGGTAGGGGCCAAGATGAGGGTGAACATTGTGTTAGAATACTGCCCTGAGGCATCCGAACATGAGGACGAGTCCCGCGGATCTGTGGGATCACTTGTCCGGCCCCAAATTAATTCACGGCTCAGCGCTCAATAAGGAATAGCAAATGAAACTTGAACAGGCCCTGGCAAAGGTCTTCAAATTCGTAACCTTCGTCTTTTTTACCTTCACGGCACTCCTTTATATCGGCGTGCTTTTGCTGTTGCCGCTGGATATCCTTTTCCAGCTGATCCGGCTTTTTCATGCCGTGGGTTTCCCGACCATCATCTCTGGTTGCATGGGAATCGCACTGGTGGGCTACATTGGGCTTGAGGTTTCAAGAATGCCGCAATTGCTCGAGCTGATCGTTGATATTGGTCGCCAGCTGGTTGAGTTTGGTCATTCCCAGATCCGTCGCTGCGATAGCCTGGTTCAGGCCAGCACTGAACGCGCCTCATGAGGCGGATTTAAGTTTAAAAAAAACCCGTCCATTGGACGGGTTTTTTTTGATCCTATTTCGGGAAAACCGGATTGATAGACGGAGGTTTGAGCTCCCCAATGACCGGTTACGATTTTACAATGTCCGCTGTTTCCTTCATTGAGGCTCTAGCCTATGTCATCTCAGATCGATCAGGTCCTTGCTGCCTGGCGTGAGCGAGCCATCCTCTTTGAACAGGAGGTCGGTAAAGCCGTCATTGGTTTGGATGCCGCCATTCGACAGATCACGATTGGCATTTTCTCTCGCGGGCATCTCATGCTTGAGGGGGATGTCGGTGTCGGGAAGACGACCCTTCTTCGTGCAGTAGCGAGGGGGCTGGGTGGGGCCTACGAGCGGGTTGAGGGAACCGTGGATCTCATGCCCTCTGATCTGGTTTATCACACCTACATCAATGAGCAAGGCAGGCCGCAAGTGGATCCGGGCCCCGTGCTCAAGCATGGGGAGATGCTTTCGGTCTTCTTCTTCAATGAGATCAACCGTGCCAGACCCCAAGTTCATGCGTTACTCCTGAGGATCATGGCAGAACGCAGCGTGGAAGCCTTCAACCGCGACTATCATTTTCCCTATCTTCAGATCTTTGCCGACCGCAATCGGGTGGAGCGGGAAGAAACCTTCGAAATCCCCTCTGCGGCGCGTGACCGCTTCATGATGGAGTTGCAGATCAAGGCCCCGGAATCCCCGGAGCTCCTCAAGGAGTTGATGTTCAATCCAAGGTTCCATGATGTGGACCGGTTGATCAGCCATGTGACCCCAGGCATTCTTCCCTATCGGGAGATCGCTGATATCGCGCCCGTGATTCAGTCCTTCGTGACTGCAAGTGAAGCGCTTGAGTCCTACGCTCTCGATTTGTGGGCGGCGACCCGCGATCCTGGCCGATGGGGTATTCGTCTGGAAGGGGTTGACGTCGATCACCTGATTCTTGCCGGCGCGAGCCCTCGTGGGATGAGCATGTTGATGCGAGCGGCGCGAGTTCATGCTTGGCTCCATGAGAGAAACCATCTTCTCCCCGAGGACATCCAAGGGGTGTTCCGGGAGACGATCTCACACCGAGTTTTCCTGAGTCCGGTCTATGAAATTCGTCGGGAAAGCATTATGGAGTCCTTGATGGATCAGATTCTGCGTCAGGTGCCGGCTCCTTGACCGAGGACTTTTTTTACAGCATTCCCTGGCGCGCCATCAGCGCCCATCCTGGGGCCCATGCCAGTGCGCTTCAGGGTGGAACCGACGAGTTCGCGGGGCTGGTCAGCCTCATGGCCAATCCTCAGCCTCGCCATATCGATGTAAGGGCCAGCCTCCAGAATCCCCTGGGCCAATGGATGGTGCGTTCCTTTCGTCAAAGAAGCAGCATTCAGGTTCAGGTGATTGCCGACCTCTCGGGCTCCATGGGCTATCTGGGGCTTCGCGATAAGCGCGAAACAGTAGCCCGTCTGGTGGCATCGATTGCCTGGTCTGCCTACCGGGAGGGGGACCGTTTCGGATTTCAGGCGGCTGATGCCCATCTGATTGAGGGATTGAGCCTGCCTTGCCGCATTTACAAGGGTGGCGTACCCGAACTTTTCACAAAAATACGGCATCATCCCCGTCAAGGGGGCGGAATGGCGGGGCTGGTGGATGCGGCGAGCCGTCTGGGGCGTTCTCGAAGTCTGGTTTTCCTGATCTCTGACTTTCATCAGCCTCTTTCGGAACTTGCAGAGCTCATGCGCCAGTTGTCGAGGCATGATGTGGTCCCCGTAGTGATCTGGGATCCATCGGAGTTCGCGGCGCTTCCAGACTTTGGTCTTGTGGTGATTGAGGATCCCGAAACCGGCAGAAGACGTCGACTTTTCATGCGTCCCAGCCTTAAGGAACAGTTCAGGGTGCGTTTTGAAACCCGGAAGTCTGAGCTCGAGGATCTTCTCTCTCCCTTCGGGCGGGGCCCGCTATTGATGACCGAAGACTTTTCACCGGATCGGTTGACCCGTTATTTCATGATGGGTCGGTAGCTTTCGGATGTGATCCACAGTTTGAGGGGACAACATGCCCAGTATCCAGATCGAAAACCTGGTAGCCCGATACGATGATCAGATCGCACTGGATCACGTTTCCCTTCGCATCGAAGAGGGAGAACTTTTCTTTCTCGTCGGGCCGAGTGGTTGCGGGAAAACCACCTTATTGCGCCACATTGCAGGATTTTTGAGACCGGAAAGCGGGACCATTCTGTTTGACTCCAAACCTGTAAACGACATTCCTCCCCATCGTCGCCAAACCGCGATGATGTTCCAAAGTTATGCACTTTGGCCGCACATGAGCGTTGCATCTAATGTTGCATTCGGGCTTGAAGAGCAGGGCGTGGCCCAAAGGGAGATCCCGGGTCAGGTTTTGGAGGCCCTCCGGTTGGTTCAGCTGGAGGGGTTTGAGGAGCGAAAGATCGGGGAGCTCTCCGGCGGTCAGCAGCAGCGTGTGGCCCTCGCCCGCGCCCTGGTGGTCCGTCCTCAATGCCTTTTGCTGGATGAACCCCTTTCCAACCTGGATGCCCGGCTCAGACAGGGGATGCGCGAGGAAATTCGGAGAATCTGCAAAGCCCACCGACTGACCGCCGTCTACGTGACGCATGATCAGGAAGAGGCGTTATCTATGGCTGACCGGCTGGCCGTCATGGGGCAGGGGCGTGTGCTTCAGGTGGGAACTCCCGATGAGGTTTACCGGCGTCCTTCTGAACGCCGGGTGGCAGAATTTATGGGGGAGACTAATCTCCTGTCCGTGAAGATTCTGGGTCTGGGTCAAGATGCCATGGCGCTCAGGGTCGGATGGGCGGGGGGCGATATGGATGTTGCGGTCCCGGAACATTTCGGACAGCCACCTTCACCGGATCAAACGCTGTTGCTTTCGATTCGGCCTGAAGCCTTCCGGTTGGATACGCCTCCTGCAGGGGTTCAGCGCTTTGTCGGTGTGGTTGTTTCTTCCTCCTATCAGGGACCCACGGTCAGCTATCGGATCAAGGTTGCCGGTGGGATTGAATTCAAGATCCTGTTGTTGAATCCTTCAGGCCCCCTCTATGCCTCCGGTGAGACGTTAAACCTCTGGGTTGCGCGAGAGGACTTGGTCTTGCTTTCCTCGTGAGAAGATCATGAGCGCCTTGTCCTCCCATACTGAAAAATCCTGGAGTCCTTTGGCCAAGGGGCTCCTTTACCTCTTTGCAGTCGTCCTGATTCTCTCAGGTCCCTTCCTATTGCGGACGGGAGATCCCCGCAGCCTGATGGCTTCGGATCGTCGCCTTGTCATCGTGTCCCCTCATGATCAGCGGGTACGCGCGGAGATTGGGGGCGCCTTTGTCCGCTACTGGAAGGAAAAAACTGGGGAGACGATTGATATCGACTGGCGCATCCCCGGAGGCTCCAGCGAGATCTTCATGCTTCTGAAATCAGAGTATCTGGCTGCTTTCAGGCAGTTGCTCGAAACCCAGGGAGTGGCTTGGTCGCCAGAGATTGCTTCCGCGTTTGCCAGTAGCGGTTCTGCCGGCAAGGGCTCGGTTGTCGGGGATAAAGCGCGATCACAGTTTCTCGAATCCAACGTGGGGATCGGGATTGACGTCATTTTCGGCGGGGGAGCCACTGATTTTCAGCAGTTGGCAGATGCCGGCTATCTGGTTGCCGGTCAAGCAGAAGCGGGAACGGGCATCATCGCCATTCGCCAGAAACATCCTGAATGGTTCTCTGAAGCGACAATACCCGAATCTTTTGCCGGTGAGCGATATCGGGACGCCAAGGATCGCTGGGTCGGCGTCGTGCTCGCGAGCTTTGGCATCATTTATAACCGTGATGTCTATCGCGAACTTGGCAATCTTCCCGCTCCAGGCGAATGGAATGATCTCGGGAATCCGAGGCTTGCAGGACACTTGGCGCTTGCAGATCCCACCAAGAGCGGATCGGTTGCCAAAGCGTTTGAGCTAATGGTGCAGCAACAGATGCTTGAGAGTTATCGGCGCCGAGTCGCTGTCGGTGACTTCAATGCCGAGGCCCATGCCATGGAGGAGGGCTGGTTATCGGGGCTGCGCTTGATTCAGCGTCTTTCCGGGAATGCCCGCTATTTCACGGATTCTGCCGGCAAGATCGGACTTGAGGTGGCGCGAGGCGACGCCGCAGCCGGAATGGCGATCGATACCTACGGCCGTACCCTCAGGGATTATGTTCGGGACGATCGGGGCGAATCACGCATTGGATATGTGACGCCTCAAAATGGCACATCCTTGAGCGTCGACCCGGTGGCCCTCCTCAGAGGCGCACCGGATCCCTTACTGGCAACAGCGTTCATCGAGTTTCTGCTTTCGCCTGAGGGCCAGAGACTCTGGTCGATGAAGCCCGGTTCACCGCAAGGTCCAAAGTCGTTTGCGTTGCGGCGTTTTCCTGTGCGCAAGGATCTTTACAGTGAGGAGCAAAAACGGCTTTCAGCCGATCCCACCGCGGATCCCTATGCGGACGTGACGGGGTTTATCTATCACCCTGAATGGACTCAGGTGCTTTTCCCGGCTTTACGTTTTGTGATTCGGGTGAGTTGCGTGGATCCCCATGAGGAGCAGGCGCGCGCATGGCATGCGATTGCCCAAGCGGGAATGCCGCCTGATGCCCTGCGTGCCTTTCACGACCTTGATGGCCTAACCCTCACCGAGGTCCGCGAGAACCTGGTCCCTGTTCTAAAAAAGCGAGACAAGATCCGTGAAATGGAATTGGCGCGTGAGATGGGGCAGCGATTCAGGCACCGTTATCTTGAGGCCGAGCGACTGGCGCTTGGAGGTCGATCGCCATGAAGTCTCTTTTCGCCAGGACAGTTTTGTACGGAACACTTGCCTTTTTTGCAGTGTTCTTCCTTTGGCCCCTCTGGGTCACACTGGAAACGGCCGTTCTGGATCCCAAGGGGCAGATCACCCTTGCGTATCTGGCTGAGGTCTTTATTAATCCCCTCTATCGGGAAGGCCTTACGAATTCGTTTCTGATCGCAGTCTGGACCACCCTGGGTTGTATCAGTCTGGCTATGCCTCTGGCCCTTCTCTACACCGGGTATCGATTCCCGGGCAGGGAGGCCTTTCATGCCCTGGCACTCAGCCCCCTGATGCTGCCGCCATTTGTAGGGGCATTGGGCGTCCAGATGATTCTTGGACGTCACGGGAGTCTCAACAGCCTGCTGGATTCGTTGGGGCTCATTGCATCTGATGCGCCTCCGGATTGGCTGGGGCAGGGACGTCTGCTCGGGATTGTCGTAATGAACATCCTTCATCTTTATCCGATCCTCTACATCAACTTGTCCAATACCCTTTCAAAGCTGGATCCCGCCTTGGAGGAGGCTGCCAGCAGTCTGGGGGCTGGACCATGGAGACGTTTCCTCAGGATCACCTTGCCATTGACACTACCGGGTCTTTTTGCCGGGGCTTCGATCACCTTCATCTGGGCTTTTACTGAACTCGGCGTTCCCCTGATCTTCGATTTTGAGCGCGTGACCTCAGTCCAGATTTTCAATTCCATTCGTGATCTCAGTGGGAACCCGTTCCCTTATGCCTTGGTTCTGGTGCTCCTTTTGGTCACAACGCTCCTTTTCGTCGTCAGCCGACTCTTTTTCAAGGGGGATCAGAGCGAAGGAGGCGGGCGCGCTGTCAGAGGCCGGATCATGAAGGTGCCTGATCGGCGGGTCTCTTGGGGGATGACGGGAATTTTTCTCGTGATCACACTGCTGGCGTTGGGCCCCCATCTCGGTGTTCTTTTGCTTGCACTGGGTCGGGACTGGTACGACACCTTTCTGCCCGCCAGTTTGACGCTTGAACACTTCAGAGCCGCTTTGGGCAATGACCTGACACTGCCTTCCATCGCGAACAGCCTGCGTTATGCCGGCGCTTCTACCCTTTTGGATCTGGTTTTGGGGTCAGCGGTGGCCTGGGTTTTGGTGCGAAGCCGAATTCGGGGCCGATCCTTGCTCGATGGTTTGGTCATGCTGCCACTTTCTGTGCCTGGCATTGTCCTTGCGTTTGGTTATCTTGCGTTATCCCGAGAAGGGAAACCACTGGATTTCC
Source organism: Pseudomonadota bacterium (assembly GCA_039795615.1). Classification (GTDB taxonomy): domain Bacteria; phylum Pseudomonadota; class Gammaproteobacteria; order Methylococcales; family Methylococcaceae; genus UBA6136. The sequence continues at coordinate 10,181 of JBDKLO010000139.1, read as the reverse complement.
TCGTCAGCGATGGCGACCCCTTCCTCCTGATGGTGGTGGCCTACGCAATGCGGCGGCTTCCCTATGTGGTTCGGGCTATGTCGGCGGGCTTAATGCAAATCAGTCCGGTGTTGGAGGAAGCGGCAGAAAATTTGGGTGCGAGCCCAAGGCGCACTTTCATGCGCGTGACCTTGCCGTTGGCGCTCCCTTCGTTGGTTGCAGGGGGGGTCCTTGCTTTTGCCTTTGCCATGCTCGAGGTCAGTGACTCGATGATTCTGGCCCAGCGAACGATTCATTTTCCGATTACCAAGGCGATCTATACCTTGGCTGGGACCATCGGCGAAGGTCCAGCCCTGGCAGCAGCCCTTGGCGTTTGGGCGATGGCCTTCCTGATGACCCTCCTGATCGGCTTGGGGCTTTTGTTGGGGCGAAAGTTTGCGAGTTTGCTTCGATGAGAATCTTTGAGGTTTCGGCAAAAAAATAATGCCTATAAGGTTTCTTCATTGGATTTGCACACATTTAATCCTTATTCTTCGCGCATCCCCTCGGGCGCATCCGGAGCAACCCTCATGTCTTTTTTAAATCCTGTCCGCCGCTTCCTCTTCATCTTTGGATGTCTCATGCTCAGCGGGTATGTCCTGGCTGCACCCAGACACAACGTTGAACTGGGTGGCCATGTCCCAAGAGCGCAGATGCGGGATGCGGGGTTATTGGGGCCGATGGATGATGCTGATACGCTCGACTTGATGTTTGGGCTCCCGCTCAGAAAACAGGCGGAGCTTGAGGTGCTGATTCATGATTTGCATGATCCGTCGAGTCCGCGATTTGGACAGTTTCTTAGCCCATCGCAGTTTACCGAGGCCTACGGCCCTTCCAAGGAAGATGTGAATGCGGTGGTTGAACACCTCAGGAAAGCGGGCTTCAAGGTCGTAAACACCTCATCCAATCGGGTGCTGATTCGGGCGAAGGCAAATGTCTCAACGGTTCAGAAAGCCCTGAACATTCGGATGAATCGCTACAAGGGGCGAAATCGTCCTTTTTTCTCAGCAGCCGAGGAGCCGAGTCTCCCTCAAGAGGTAGCGAATCGGCTTGTTCATATTGCAGGGCTTCAGAACGCTCAAGTTCGAAAGCCCCTACTTCGCAGAGTCGCTCCTCGGACTAGCCTTGAGCCTTTTTTGGCAGGGACCGGTCCAAGGGGAGGGCTTGCGCCCCAGGATATTGCGACGGCTTACAGCCTTCCTGGCGGTTCGACCAATGGTCAGGGGCAGACTTTGGCGCTGTTTCAGATGGATGGTTTTCGGGTATCGGACATTCAGGCCTATACCAGTTATTTCAATCTGAGACCGGTGCCACTTGAAACTATTCTGGTTGATGGATTCGATGGTTCAGCGGGTGATGGTGCCGTTGAAGTTTGTATGGATATTGAGTTGATGAACGCGATTGCCCCGGGAGCCAGTCGAATTCTTGTCTACGAAGGACCTAACACAGACCGGGGGGTCTTGGATGTCTATAGCCGAATCGCCAGCGATAATCGTGCGAGTTCTGTCAGTTCATCCTGGGGTTTAAGCGAATACGACACGGGCCCAAGTTTTGCTCGCCTTGAATCTCAGTTTTTCATGCAAATGGCCGCCCAGGGACAGTCCTTTTATGCGGCAAGCGGGGATTCGGGTGCCTATGACGCCCAATCACCCAATGGAACCCCTGTCCTCAGCGTAGATGATCCTGCAGGACAACCCTATGTTACGGGCGTTGGCGGAACACGATTGAATTTGGGGTCGGGGCAAAACTATGGCTCGGAAATCGTTTGGAATTCTAACGGTGGATCCACCGGGGGCGGGGTCAGCAGTATCTGGACGATCCCAAGCTGGCAGACCTCCGTCGCAACGGCGGCATCGCGCCAAATGCGGAATGTGCCTGACGTAGCTCTGGATGCTGACCCGAATACCGGTTTCGCTGTTTACACGGACGGGCAGTGGCATGTGATCGGGGGCACCAGTGCCGCCGCACCCCTATGGGCGGGCTTCACGGCACTGGTCAACCAAATGCGGGCCCAGAATGGACTACAGGCACTGGGTTTTGCCAATCCGACGATCTACAACATGGGCAATGCCGCTTCTTATGGAACCAATTTTCACGACATCACGATCGGGAATAACAATTACTACCCGGCAGGGATCGGCTACGACAACACCACGGGCTGGGGGTCTTTTCAGGGGAACAACCTGATAAATGCGCTGAGTCGAGGGGCCCAGACGGTCACATTCAATGGACTACCTGCCACGGTAGCTTGGGAAGCCACAGTGGATCTATCCGGGAGTGCCACAGCCAGTTCAGGACTTCCTGTGTCCTACAGTGCCGGGCCCTCTGAAATCTGCAGCGTCAGCGCGTCAGTCCTCTCAGCGCAATATCCCGGGTCATGTGTAGTACAGGCTCTCCAGTCGGGGAACTCGCAATTCGCACCTGCAACGGCCAACTCAACCATTCTGGTGGTTCAGCCGACCTATCCTGGTGTAAACCGCAACCTGAAAGTCACGGTGCCCACCGTTGGAGGCACGGTCACCAGCAATCCAGCGGGTATAGCTTGCGGGGACGGCGGAAGCTATTGTCTCCAGGGATTTACGCGCAACACGTTCGTCACCTTGACCGCAACGCCAGGAACCGAAAACCGGTTCCTCGGGTGGAGCGGGACTTGTCATGGCAAGGCACTGACCTGTCGTTTCAAAATGACGTCGAACCGCGTGGTAACGGCCCGATTCAAGTGAGCCTATGGGGGGAAATTACCGGCCGAAAAGCACGATTCTCAGCATGGCCAGAATGCCCTGAGTTTTTCGCCATAAGCCGGCTTCCTGATGGAGTGTTTCTACACCAGGGAGCTTGAGACCCCACGCCAATCGGCGCAGGCGCTGCTTGACAGGGGGTTCGAGCTTGCCATCGGCGGCCAGCTCCATGAAGAGGGCCTTGACGTTGCCTAAGTCGAAAAAGTCCTTCTGCCAGGCCCACTGGTAGTGACCGCCGTAGCGGAACCAGGATCCTCCAAGTCCAGCGACTTCGTATTCGGTGCCATCATCCCGCTTGACGGGGGCGACCTGCCTCCAGATGCCAATGACTTCGCCCTGTACTTCGTCGATGATGAGCTTGTCGTAGGGATACCGCCATTTTTCAAAGCCTTCCATGTGAGCGCCGAGAGCCCAATCTTCGATTTCCTTTCGACCCCTTGCGATGAACTCTCGATTGGGTCCCATGTTCCAGCTGTATTCAGCATCTTCCCGGTACATGCTTCCAAGGGCCTTGATCCAGTTGCCGGCATCTTCGGAGGCCCGATTGGCTTCAAGCCAGCGGCGGATCATTTCTTCGATTTCTTCGCGGGGGTAGGCGGGCATGACGAACTTCCTGGAGTAAAGGGGTACGGAGGATTCCCCGAACGCAGTCGTGAGGGGAACGAATAGCATTTATCCTAGACTAATGGGGGATGCCCTCAAAGTCCACGATAGGATTCGGGAGCATTTCAAAGGCTTCATCCTCCAATTGAACATGAAGCCGAATCTGGAACGCCGGGATTTCTCGCCCGGTGAATAACAATAAGAAGCACCTAAGGAAGGTGACACGTCCGATGGTTCCCATCACTGTAAGTTTGCTGAGAGATGCAGACATCGATGTTCTTAAAGAGTTGGCCGAGTCGATCTGGAAGGTCACCTACAGGGACATTATCTCTCCCGCCCAGATCCGCTATATGCTGGATCGTTTGTACGAGCATGATCTTCTTCGTGAGCAGGTGTTATCAGGAAATCCCCTCTTTGGCGCCTATTCAGGTGAAAATCTTGTCGGATATTCGCATGTGTTTGTTGAGGGCCACCAATCACGCCTCGACAAGCTGTACGTCGATACCCTTTATCAGGGCAACGGGATTGGCCGAAAGCTGGTCGATCAATCCGTGAAGTTTGCTCTTGGTTCTGATTGCAGCCTCATGACGCTCAGGGTCAACCGCAACAACATCAATGCGGTTGCCGCATACGAAAAATGGGGATTCGGCATTGTCGCCACCCACAAGAAGGATATCGGCGGCGGATATGTGATGGATGACTATCTGATGTTGATGGATCTGATCGCTGAGAATTGAGCCTATTCTCGGGCATTTACCGTAATGGAGTAGGGCATATGCCTCAGTTTGTCTGCGACAAAATACCACATTTATTCATAGGGTTAGGGCGCTTACGATGTCTGCAACTTCAATCGAAGTTCCAGACTCTCTCTGTATTCTTGGCGCCCACATGGGCGCCATTTTTTTGTCGTGGAATCGACTTCTAACTTGACCATAGTCAAGCTCCTCATGGGTAAAGTATTCAAAATGCCTCCCACATGAGCCTTGCCGATGTGACTTTTCTTCTGAGTCGGTTGGTCCCTTCATGCGGGGGCCAGCCGTTTTTTTTGCGTGGCCCTTAGCGGGAACTCCTCTTCATTGCGGCGGTCAGAACCTTTGCTTTGCAACAAGCGCAAACTTGGCCGCGCCGCATCTCAACGCTGTTATCCCCCACTCTTGGCGGCGCGGCACTTTTTGATCTGGTTCGTGCGACAGGTTCGTTATGGTGATGCGAATGCCGTTAAAATCGACAGATTCGATTGTCCATTGCCACGGTGACCATGTTGCCCCTGCCTCCTAGCCTAAGGCGATTATTGCTTTGCTGCCTTTTTTTGATTGAGCTGCTGATTTCAGGATGTGGGCCCTCCACAGAAATTCAGGAATACAGCGGGCAGCAACAAGGAACCACCTATCACATCAAGGTGGTCCTAGACCCCTCAAAGACTTCGAAGGACGCCCTCCGTGAGCGTATCGATGCGATTTTTGCCCGAGTCGACCTCGCGGTGTCGAATTACCGTGATGATTCAGAGCTCAGTCGTTTTAATCATCAGAAAACAACGGAGTGGGTCCCAGTCTCGGCGGAGCTGGCTTACCTGACGTCCCTCGCCCGTGAAGTCAGTGATAAAACTCGGGGTTGTTTTGATCTGACCATTAAGCCGTTGTTTGATCTTTGGGGTTTTTCCAAGGCGGGCCCCCAAAAGGTGCCGCCGGAAACAGAGATACGGAAGGTCATCAGGCACATCGGGATGGCGCGTATCGAAGTGGATCGTCCCGGTTTTCGAATGAGAAAGCGTGACCCTGAGGTCCAGCTCGATCTTTCCTCTATTGGTCAGGGCTATACCGTCGGTGAGATCGCCACAGATCTGGAGCAACAGGGCATCGTCGACTACCTGGTGGAAATTGGCGGGGAGCTGAAGGTTCGGGGGCGTAAGCCCGATGGGAGCCATTGGCGTGTTGCCGTCGAAAAGCCTTCACCTTTCAGCAAGGAAATCCAAAGTTTGATTGATGTTCGTGAAATTCGGGGGACCGCGATCATGACAGCGGGTACCTACCGGCATTACTTCGAGCAGGAAGGCCAAGTTTATTCTCACATCATGGATCCCCGTTCAGGGCGGCCGGTGACTCATAACCTTCTGTCCGTCACCATCCTCCATGAGGATCCCACCCTCGCAGATCTTTGGGATACTGCCCTTCTTTGCGTCGGAGAGGCTGAGGCATTAAAGATTGCCAAGGAGGAGGATCTGAAAGTCCTCCTCATTTCTGATCATGACCATCAATTGATTGAGACCATGAGCCCTGCTTTCATCAAGGAAAGGGATGCGACTTCGGATCAAGGGATTGGTCTGACTTATCCGGCTAAACAAAATTAAGGGCAATACAAAGCACGTGAAATCAATACTTCAAGGCATGATGGCCGTCTCCGGATGGGCGCTTTTCCTGCTCTTCTTGCCGGTGGAGGCATGGGCTGTTGAGGGAGTTGTATCCAAGCCCTTGGATATGACGCATACATGGGCCGGCTATTTCTCTTTGGTAGTCATCGTCATCGCTTACGTAGCCGCGATGTTTGAGGACGTGACCTTCCTCAGAAAGTCCAAGCCCATGCTGCTTGGAGCCTCGCTCGTTTGGATCGCCATCCTGGTGCATTACCAACAGCATGGGGATCCCGAACTTGCGCTTCACGCCTTCAAGGAAAATCTTCAGGCCTTTTTTGAGCTGCTCCTCTTCATTATGGTCTCCATGAGCTATCTGAATGTCATGGAGGATATGCGGGTTTTCGATGCTCTCAGGATCCGCCTGTTGAAGCTCAATATGGGCTTCAGGTCGCTTTTTTGGATTACTGGCGTGATCGCCTTCCTCCTGTCGACCATGGTGAATGGACTGACCACCGGCTTGCTGGTGGGGGCCGTCGCGATCGCTGTCGGCAAGCAAAACGCCAAGTTTGTGTCTTTGGCTGCGATCAATATTGTCGTGGCTTGCAATGCCGGTGGATCCTTTAGTCCCTTGGGCGGGATCTCGACCTTGTTCGTCTGGCAGGGTGGCGTCTTGAAGTTCACGGACTTCTTTTTGCTCTTTCTTCCCTGCGTGGTGAACTTTGTCGTCCCCGCGTTGATTATGTCTTTTGCGGTCCCTCGTGGCGTTCCGAAGATTGAGATCGAAACCATTGAGCTTCACCGCGGAACCAAACGCATCATCGCGCTTTTTGTGATCACGATCAGCTTGGCCGTGGTCTTCAATATGGCGCTTGAGTTGCCCCCGGCGGCTGGGATGATGGCGGGCCTCAGCCTCTTGCAGTTCTTCAGTTATTACTTGATGAAGACCAGCGACCTTTTCACGGCGATTCCTGATGCGAGCGTTCTAAACGATGCCACCGCGAATAAAGAGCTCAAGGATCTTCAGCGTGGACAGAGCTTCATGATTTTCGAAAAGATCGGCCGATTGGAGTGGGATACATTGTTCTTCTTCTATGGCGCCATGGTCGGTATTGGCGGACTGGGCTTTATTGGTTACCTGGATGCGATTTCGGGGTGGCTGTTTGGTGAGCATAGTCCGACGGTGGCGAATATCCTGATCGGACTGTCTTCAGCCTTTGTGGATAACGGCACATTGATGTTTGCCGTTCTGAACATGCATCCTGATCTTCCCATGGGACAGTGGCTTTTGGTGACACTGACTCTGGGAGTCGGCGGAAGTCTTCTCGCCATTGGCTCGGCCCCAGGAATTGGCCTTATGGGAATTGCCAAGGGCAAATACACCTTCGCTTCTCACATGAAATGGTGCCCGGTGATCCTGCTCGGGTATTTCGCGGCCATTGGGACCCATCTTCTGGTGAACGCCCGTCTTTTCGCTCAATAAAAATCGAGGACTTCCTCATGCGTGGGGGAAGACGAAAAGAATGGCCGCAAAAACGGAAAGAGATGTCAGATCCTTTGAAAACGACGATCGACCCTGAGGAGGCCTCTCGATTTGAAAGGCTGGCTTCCCTATGGTGGGATCTCGAGGGTCCTTTCTGGCCCCTTCACCGTATGAATCAGTTGAGAACCCAGTGGATAAAGGCTGAGGTTCTCAAGCATTTCGACCTTTTGCTTCTGAAAAACGAAAAGCCTCTCAGTGGTCTCAGGGTCCTGGATATCGGTTGTGGGGGAGGCATCCTTAGTGAGGCCATGGCACGTCTTGGGGCAACGGTAACCGGCATCGATGTCGTCGATAGAAATCTCAGGATCGCTAATCATCACGCTGAAAGGGAGGGGCTTGCGATCGATTATCGATGTATCGCGGCAGAGAACTTGGCCCAGGAAGAGCCCGTGTTTGATGTGGTCCTCAACATGGAAGTGGTAGAGCATGTGATCGATCTGCCACTCTTTCTTAAGAGCGCAGCAACGCTCGTGAGGCCGGGTGGCATGATGATTGTCGCAACCCTTAATCGAACCCTTTTGTCCTATCTGGTCGCCATCATCGGGGCAGAATATTTGTTTGGGTGGCTTCCTAAGGGAACCCATCAGTGGTGCAAGTTTGTGAAGCCGAGCGAGCTAGATGCCTTATTACGTGGCGAAGGCTTTAAGGTCGTCTCAGGGACGGGTGTCTGGATGAATCCTATTTCCCGAAGCTTTCTTCCTGTTCCATCGACAGGCGTCAACTACATGCTTTGTTTCACTCATTTGAAAAATGTGAGCACATATGCCCCTTCGAAGGATGGAGCCATTTAAGGCCTAGGGCTTCAGATCAATGTAGTAAGGCTGAAAAGCTTCGCAGCCGTCATCGCTTTTCGCTTTCACCGTAATGCGAACCTTACCCGCTGAGTTCTTGGGATTCTTGATGTCGACATCAATGCGGGAATCACCGCTATTGAGGGCCGCAGCCTTGGTCTCCTGTTTTACACCATCAACTTCGACAATCAGAGTCTTCAGGTCCGTGTTTTTTGATGCCTCGAACGAAAACTGGCTGAAGCTGGGCACGGTCGTTTCATTCTTCGGGGACTCAGAAGAAAACTGGGGTTCGCTGCAGGAACTTCCGCCGCCACCTCCCCCTGATCCGTAGCCGAACACGGTCGGTGCGAAAAGGGTGGAGCCTAAAACAATCAAGCCGAAGGTGGCGTGCTTCATGGGGAATCCTCTCATCGGTGCATCGGATCAAGACATGGGCTTTGCGAGTCATCCAGATTTCGCAGCCATTTCATCTGACAATGAGATTCTTCTTTGGTTCTCTTTTGAGGTCTAGCCTGGGCTGACGATGCTTGTTCAGTAACAGTCATCTTCAACCGTCAGGGATTGGCAAGCGCCATCAGCCGTTCGGTAGGTCGTGCTCCGAAACTCGAAGTAAATAATCCCGGCAACAAAAAGAAGGGTCAGAGCAACAAGCCAGTACAGTAAATCGCGCATGGGTTCTTTCTATCGATTGACCGAGGATCGGCGTTCTTGTCCAGACAAATCAAACTTTACCGAAACACCATGGTCTATGAGGTGAGTGCAGCGCAAATATCCAGCGTTGCTTGAATCCAATGCAAGGAGAGTCGACCTGATGGCTATGGAAGATTCGATGATTGAATTTACCGGGGAGTCCGTAACTGTGACCATCAACCGATTGGCATGGCACGAGGGGATGCAACGGTCTAGGGCAGGGGGAAGCACGTTTGATAATCCCTATCCACTGGGCTCTGCGGAAGCCTACAGTTGGTTATCAGGGTTTATTGGATCCGATGAAAACATCAGGCGAGATGATACCCCATCAGAAGGAGGGTCAACCTTGATGAGCTAATGGCTCATTCAAAGGGGGAGTTCGAGAAATGCCCGGCGAACAATTCTTGAGGCTGGAGCCCAACCTACTTTTTTATTCTTCGTTCGCCGGATAATTTCAATCCATCAGAGCTATAAGCTTTTTATTGTTTTAAGCCCCCGGAAGGAATCGGGAGCTGGCGAATTCTGCTCCCTTCGAAGCGGATTCTCGATACGTAAACGTACGTAATCTTGGGAGCGATCCACCCAAATCTGCCAAAATGCAGTCAGTATTGCTCAAGTCTTTTGGAGGGATACAGAGGGTCGTTTGCCATGGGAGGCTTAGAGGGCTTCACGTGGCTGTCACAAACTCGACTCAAAATGATCTGATAGGGCAGAAATGGAAATGATTTTCTGCTTTTCGCCAGGGTAGGCATCAAACTTTTCTTGCCACATCTTGTTTTAAATCTCTGTGTGTGACGATTTTTCCAATTTCAACGATGACGTCTCGGACCCTTTGGTTTATTTGGCATCGACAGAGACTCCAGAGACTTTAGAGGCCTCGATCATTGACCTTTTGTCCGGAGAGCGCAGTGCATCTGGTCCGACACAGCGATATCGTTGGTCGTGGTTTCAAAAAGCGCAGGATGAAGAAAAGCCATCGATCCGGGGCGTCATCGAATACAGTGACGCTGCCTCTCCCCAGCCCCTTTTCTTTCTTTACCCGGGCCAAGGTTCGCAGTACCCGGGGATGGCAGAATGGCTTTATGACTGTATTCCATTCTTTCGAAATACACTGCGTGAAATTCTTCTCCAGCTCCCGATAAGCCAGTCTGATCACTTGATTCGCTTGATGGTGGAAAGGGAGGATGTTGGAGAGCAACAGAGCTCTACCCTTCATACCCAGCCGTTACTTTTTGCCTTTGAATTAGCGTTGACAAGACTCTGGGCGCGGTGGGGGGTCTATCCTGATGGCGTCATTGGTCAGAGCTTTGGTGAATATCCTGCTGCCTGTGTTGCGTCGGTCTTTTCCCAGGAGGATGGTCTTAGGCTGGTTACCGAAAGGGCACGCCTGATGAACGCGTTACCCTCAGGAGGGGCATATGCAACCCTCGGCGTTAATCAGGAACGGGCGG
>JBDKLO010000138.1:0-9735 GCA_039795615.1 Pseudomonadota bacterium | reverse complement strand
GGAACCCCTGCAAGCACATTGCGGCGTTGACCCATCATCTGGCCCGTTGTCTTGATCGCGACCCGTTGATTCTTTTCGAGCTCCGGGGAATCGCGCGCGAGGAGATTGAGCGCCACCTCTTCGAAACCCCCTTGGGTGGTGTCGTCCTTGAGGCCTTGCGGCATCCCCTGCCGCGGCCGGAGATGCGGGAGTATTTCTTCACCCGCCCTCAAGAATGTGCCATTCCGCAAACGCTGTTGCCGGCGGATTTTTTTGGCGGCCCTTCGGTCCGCCGAGAGTCCCAGGGTCCCCAGGGTTTGGGGATTCCGGGGATCCTTGTTCGCAAGGGGGGCGACTACCCGAGGTTTTGGGAAGGGGATGAATCCTTCATCAAGGTCATGGATGCCTTCTATGCTGAACTTCGGCGAAGGCTGACCGAGGTGCTCTGAATTCAGGGGTGGTCGGAGTGCCCGAGCAAGCGCTCCGGAGCGATCTCGTCCCTCACCCTCTGCTTGAGTTCCTTGGCTTCAGGGAAACGCCCTTCGGCCTTTCGGGACCATAAAACGACAGCCCCTGATCGGACTTCAAAGATGCCCCCGGTTCCCGGAATCAGCGTGATTCCACCGAGTTCCTCTTCAAAGGTGGTCAATAGTTCCTGCGCCAGCCAGGCCGCCCGCAAAAGCCAGCGACATTGCCGGCAGTATTCGATTTCCAAAACCGGTTTTGCCATCGGATGTCGGTCTCGCTTCGCCTAAAGCGACAGCGGCTCTTCGAGAAAGCCCTGAAGCAGTCGCTTGAAGGCCCACTGATCGCAAACCCCGGCACTTTCCCGCGCACTGTGCATCGCCCACATGGGAACGCCGCAATCGATGGTCGGAACGCCAAGACGTGCTGAAGCGATGGGTCCGATGGTCGAGCCACAACCCAGATCGGTCCGATGCACATAAGTTTGGCAAGGTACTCCGATTTTCTGCGCGAGATCCTTGAATAAGGCGGCTCTCGGACCATCGGTCGCGTAGCGCTGGTTCGCATTGATCTTGAGCGCAGGCCCCTCATTGATCTGGACGTGATGCAAGGGTTCGTAAGCGCTGGAAAAGCTGGGATGAAAGGCATGCGCTGCATCGGCACTGATCAGAAGGCTCCGGGCCAGGGCGCGGCGCTCATCTTCCGCATCGCCCCCTGAGAGCCGGCTCAGCACATCGCTGAGAAAGGAGCCCTGGGCGCCCTGATGGCTTTCGCTCCCGATCTCCTCGTGGTCAAAGAACGCGATGACCTGTGTTGAAGGGCCTTGGGTTCCTGAGAGGAGAGCACATAAGGCCGCATGACAGGAGGAGAGATTGTCGATCTGTCGGGTGGCCAGAAACGCCGCATGAGCGCCCCAGAGATTCCCGGGCTGAGTGTCGAAAACGTTCAGTTCAAGGCTCAGGATCGAAGCCGGCTCGATTTTGAGGCGATCTGCGACCAGTTCGTTCAGGAGCGTTTGACTGGGCGCCTCCGGAAGGGTCTGGCCCAGAATCAGCGGAAGTTCAGTTTGCTTGTTGAACTTGAGACCGTCTTCATTGACGCCCCGGTTCATGTGGATTGCCAGGTTCGGTAACCGCAGCAGGGCCGAGTCAAAGCGCACCAGTCGCGTTTCGATGCCCTGACTCCCCTTGATGCTGACGCGGCCTGCCAGGCTGAGATCCCGGTCTGCGAAGCTTGCAAGGATAGGCCCGCCATACACTTCAACCCCAAGGCGGATCAGGCGCCCTTCCCGAAGATGTCCCTGCGGCTTGATGCGAAGCCCCGGGGAGTCAGTATGCGCCCCCAGTATCCGGAAACCCGCCTCGGAAGGAGCGCGATCGCCCAGCCGGAAGGCAATGATCGAAGAGTCGCCCCGAATCACATAGCGACAAGCGCCCGGAGCAATCTTCCAGCTATCGCGTTCATGGAGTTGCAGAAACCCTGCGGCCTCGAGATGCGTCCTTGTACTCTCTACCGCATGCCAGGGACTCGGGCTTTGATCGATGTATTGGAGGAGCGCCTGAGCATGCGCCGTTTCAGAGGCGGTCGGAAGAGGATGCATGATGGGCAATCCGAAATTCAGTGAATAAAAGACCCTCTCATCTTAGCGCAAAGCGCTGGCCCGATTCGCCTGAGTTCAAGCGCCTCAGAGGCGCTATTTCTGGGATAATGGTGCCAATGACTCTCCATGATCGATCCCGCGTCGACCCTCCTATGCCCCCTTTGATGCTTGAAGGAATGGATCTTGCCTGTTACCGGGGAGAGATTGCCCTGTTCGAGCATCTGGATCTTCGTGTCGGTGCGGGCGAGGCCCTTCGAATCGAAGGCGCTAATGGCGCGGGAAAGACCAGCCTGCTCCGAATTCTTGCAGGCCTTTCCAGGCCCGATGAGGGGCGGGTGGAGTGGTCTGGCGTCGATATTCACGCAAGACCCCTGGGTTTCAATGCCGTCCTCGGTTTTCTCGGGCATCTTTTGGGGCTCAAGCAGGATCTCAGTATCGAAGAGAATCTCCGCATGATGACCGCCCTTCGGGGGCAACGGCTGGATCCGGCCGCCTTCACCGCGGCGCTGGATCAGGTCGGACTTTCCGATCGGGTGGACCTTCGTGTACGTCAGCTTTCCCAAGGTCAGCGCCAGCGCACAGCCCTTGCGGCACTGATGCTTTCTGGGAGCCTGATCTGGATTCTGGACGAGCCTTTCACCGCGTTGGATCGGACCGGAATTGCTTTGGTGGAATCCCTTTTGGACCGTCATCTCGATCAGGGAGGCATGGCCATCCTGACCTCCCATCAGCCCGTTTCCACGCGAAGCCGGGTTCGGTCTCTGGAGCTATAAGCCATGATCCAGGTTTTTGGGGCTCTGTTGCGGCGAGATCTTCTTTTGGCCTTTCGCCATAGGGGCGAGCTTTTAAATCCCCTCTTGTTCTTCAGTCTGGTGGTGACACTTTTTCCGCTGGGTGTGAGCCCGGAGCCCTCAGTCCTCAAGACGATGGCGCCGGGAGTCATCTGGATTGCCGTTCTTTTGGCGGGGCTTTTTTCCCTGGAGGGACTGTTTCGGTCAGATTTTGAGGACGGCACGCTGGAGCAGATGGTCCTGAGCCCTTTTCCTCTTGCCTGGCTGGTTCTCGCCAAGGTGTTGGCCCACTGGATTGTCACGGCACTCCCGATGTTGCTCCTGGCGCCGCTCCTGGGTCTTTTTCTGGCGTTGCCTTCTGAGGGGATTCGCGTCCTTGAGTGGACGCTTCTGGCGGGGACGCCGTTTCTGAGCCTTGTCGGATCGGTGGGGGTAGCCCTGACGGTCGGGCTTCGCCGGGGGGGCATGTTGCTCACCCTGATCGTGATGCCCCTTTATGTCCCCCTTCTGATTTTTGCTACGCAGGCCGTAACCTCAGCGGTCGCGGGGCTTCCCTACGATGGCGCCCTCGATTTTCTGATGGCGCTTTTTTTCCTGTCGCTGACCCTTGCGCCCTTTGCAACGGCCTCGGCCCTTCGCATCAGTCTGAGTTGAATGTATGTGGAACACGATTTGGCTGACTTTTCATAAATTTGCATCGCCCAAGCACTTCTATGCCCTCTCGGGACGCTTGATTCCCTGGCTCAGCGGGTTGACCTTGTTGTTGCTGATCTTTGGGCTTTATCTCGGGCTTTTCGTGGCGCCGCCCGACTACCAGCAGGGGCAAAGCTACCGGATCATGTTTGTGCATGTCCCCAGTGCCTGGATGTCCTTGTTCGTCTACACGTTCATGGCGGTCCTGAGTGGCATCTACCTGATCTGGAACATCAAGCTCGCGGACGTGATGATTCGAAGTTCAGCCGCCTTGGGCGCGTCTTTCACCTTTCTTGCGCTGGCCACAGGCTCCCTCTGGGGGAAGCCCATGTGGGGCGCCTGGTGGGTCTGGGATGCGAGACTGACATCCGAGCTGATCCTTCTTTTTTTGTATCTTGGCTACATGGCATTGGTTGCGGCCGTGGAAGATCCCCGGAGTGCGGGACGCGCCGGGGCGGTCTTGCTGTTGGTCGGGGTGGTCAACATTCCGATCATCCATTACTCGGTCGAATGGTGGAATACCCTCCACCAGGGTCCGACCGTCACGAAGTTCGACAAGCCCTCGATACATGCGAGCATGCTTTGGCCCCTCTTATTGATGGCGGGTGCCTTCCAGTTCTATTACTTCACAGCGTCCCTGATTCGTGCCCGGGCCGAGGTGCTGGAACGCGAGCGCCGGAGCGAATGGGTGCGTGAATTAATCATCAGTCAACCAAAAGGATGAACCGATGGACGAGTCAATGAGTCCTTCCGAAAGCGGGCTGACCAATGCCCAAAAGGCCCTGCAGGGTCTGAGTCGCTACGTCGCAAGCCAGGTCATTGGCCAGGAACGTCTGGTCGAACGAATGCTGGTGGCCCTTCTGGCCGATGGCCATATCCTGGTCGAAGGGGCCCCCGGTCTGGCCAAAACCCGGGCCATCAATGTCCTCAGTCAGGGCATCGAAGGCGATTTCCATCGGATCCAGTTCACGCCCGACCTCTTGCCGGCAGACCTCACCGGGACCGAAATCTACCGCCCGCAGGAAGGCTCGTTTGAGTTTCAGCGCGGCCCTCTTTTTCATAATCTGGTTTTGGCCGATGAGATCAATCGCTCGCCCGCCAAGGTTCAGTCGGCGCTCCTTGAAGCAATGGCCGAGCGGCAGGTGACGGTCGGTCGGGTGACCTACCGGTTGCCCGAGCTATTCCTGGTCATGGCGACCCAGAATCCGATCGAACAGGAGGGAACCTATCCGCTTCCTGAAGCGCAGCTGGATCGCTTCATGCTCTTTATCAAGATCGGCTATCCGGAGCCCCAGCACGAGAGGACGATCCTTAATCTGGTGCGAGATGAAGCGCGGGGGATTCGCTCTTCGGCCAAGGCGGAATTTCAAAAGATCTCGCAGACGACGCTCTTTGAAGCCCGTCAGGAAGCCTTGAATCTTTACCTGGCCGAGTCGCTGGAAGAGTATCTTTTACAGGTCATCCTCGCGACCCGAAACCCGGGCGCCTATGATCCGAGGCTGGCTCGCTGGGTTGAGTTCGGGGCCAGCCCCAGAGCGACCATCGCTTTAGACCGTTGCGCCCGGGCCAGAGCGTGGCTCCACGGTCGGGATTTTGTATTGCCGGAAGACATTCAGATCATTGCCCCGGATGTCCTCCGCCACCGACTGATCCTAAGCTATGAGGCCGAGGCCGATGGGGTCGACGCCGATCATGTGATTAATGAACTTCTGCGCCGTGTCGGCGTGCCCTGAACGGTCCTAACCTGAGATTTTGCATGCAAGCCTATCAACGCGCCTTCATCGAGTACGCCATCGCGTGCAGCGTCCTTCGTTTTGGGGATTTCACGCTTAAATCGGGTCGTAAGAGTCCTTACTTTTTCAACACGGGACTTTTCGATTCGGGTGAGCGGCTCGGCCGTTTGGGGGAGTTTTACGCCGAGGCTCTGATGGCAACGGAGCAAAAGCCCGACATTCTCTATGGCCCTGCCTATAAGGGCATCCCTCTGGCTTGTGCGACGTCCATCGCCCTCTCGCGGATGACCGGAACGCCTGTTCCCTTTGCGTTTAATCGCAAGGAGGCCAAGGACCATGGCGAAGGGGGAATGATTGTCGGAACGGCGTTGAAAGGCGATGTGCTGATTCTCGATGATGTCATTACAGCGGGAACGTCGGTCCGTGAATCGGTCGAGATCATTCGGGCCGCCGGAGCGCGGCCAAGCGGCGTCCTGATTGCACTGGATCGGGAGGAAAAAGGTCAAGGTGAGCGGACGGCGGTCGAGGAGGTGGCTCACGCCTTTGACCTTCGTGTGACCAGTATCGTGGGTCTCGGCCATGTCATGGCCTACCTCGAAGAAACCGGGCGAAGCGCGGAACTCTCTGCAATCCGCGCCTACCGGGATGCGTCCTAGGCCGAATTAGACCCAGGCGGAGACGGAGCCGATCTTAGAGGGCATCAGGAGGGTTCCGATGCCGCGGTCGGTCAGAAGTTCGAGCAGGACCGCATGTTCGATGCGACCATCGATGATGTGGACGCTCTTGACACCGCCGCGCAGTGCATCCGTTGCACACCCGACTTTGGGGATCATGCCGCCGCTAATGGTGCCATCGGCGATCAGTTCATCGACTTCGGCCAGCGAGAGCCCCGTCAGAAGGGATCCACTCTTGTCGAGAATGCCCTTCGTGTTGGTTAACAGCAAGAGCTTTTCAGCCTGAAGCACCTCGGCAATTTTGCCGGCGACCAGATCCGCATTGATGTTGTAGGAGAACCCGTCCTCGCCGACGCCGATCGGCGCAATGACGGGAATGAAATCGCTGGCGACCAGCGTATGAACAATCGCGGGATCGATGCTTCTGACCTTGCCGACATGCCCAAGATCGATGATCTCCGGTTCGTCGGTGTCGGGTGAGCGCTGCGTCATATTGATCTTTTCGGCGCGGACGAGGTCCCCATCCTTGCCGGTAAGGCCTACGGCAGCCCCACCGTGCTGGTTGATCAGGTTAACGATTTCCTTGTTGACGAGTCCCCCCAGCACCATCTCAACGACGTCCATGGTTTCACTGTCTGTGACCCGCATGCCTTGAACAAAGTGGCTGGTTTTGCCAAGGCGCTCGAGCAGTTGCCCGATCTGGGGGCCCCCGCCATGGACAATGACCGGATTGATGCCGACGAGTTTGAGAAGGACGATGTCCCGCGCAAAGCTGTGCTTAAGGTGGTCATCGGTCATGGCGTTGCCGCCATACTTGACGACCAGCGTCTTGCCCTTGAAGCGACGGATGTAGGGGAGCGCTTCGATCAGGACGTGAGCGATCTGGTCAGCGGATTCGTTCTCGAGATTGGGTTGGGTATGCACGTTCGGAGTCTTCAATAAGCAAGGATTCGAATGAAAAGGCCTACTGGCGGCCGGTATGCCCGAAGCCACCGGCACCCCGCTGGCTTTCAGTAAATTCATCGACGATCTCAAAGTGAACCTGAGCGACCGGAACGAAGACCATCTGGGCAATGCGATCGCCTACGGCAATCTCGAAAGCGGTCTGGCTTCGGTTCCAGAGGGAGACAAAAACCTGGCCCTGATAATCCGAATCAATCAGCCCGACCAGATTTCCCAGCACGATGCCGTGTTTGTGGCCCAGACCTGAACGCGGAAGCAGCACGGCGGCAAGCGAGGGATCACCAATGTGAATGGCCAGTCCAGTCGGGATGAGCTGAGTCTCACCGGGCTGAAGGGTGAGTTTCGTCTCAAGACAGGCGCGAAGGTCAAGGCCCGCAGAACCCTCGGTGGCGTATTCAGGCAGAGGAATCTCGCGGCCCAGGCGGGGATCAAGCAATTTAAGCTGAATGTTTTGCATGGTAGTGATCGGCAATCAGTGAAATGAGGCGTTCGGCGAGGCGTCGCTTGGGGGCCTTGTCGAGGTGTTGGTGTCCATGGGCCCAAAGGACCAGAAGGGCGTTATCGTCGGCGTCGAAACCGAGCCCCTCGCCGACCTGATTGGCGGCGATGAGATCCAGATTCTTTGCAAGGAGTTTCTGTCGAGCATGCGCTTCGAGGTTCTCGGTCTCGGCTGCAAAGCCCACGGTGAAGGGACGGCTGGGGAGGGACGCAACTTCAGCAAGGATGTCCGGTGTCCGGTGAAGGCTCAAGGCTATCGTTTGAGAGGATTTCTTGAGTTTCTGCGGGGCCGTTTCTGGCGCGTAGTCTGCAACCGCGGCGGCCGCAATCAATAGATCCATCCTAGCGACTTCGCCCATGACGGCTTCATGCATGGCGGCGGCCGACTCCACGTCGATCCGGCGGGCCCCCTTCGGTGAGGCCAAGCCGGTGGGTCCCGAGACCAGCGTCACGTGGGCTCCGGCTGCCAGGGCCGCTTCGGCGACGGCATACCCCATTTTTCCTGAACTGCGATTCGTCAGGTAGCGGACGGGATCGAGGGGTTCACGGGTGGGACCTGCAGTGACCAGGACCCTGACGCCCGCTAGGGGGCCTGGGGTGTCCAGGCCTTCCAGATGATCGGCGATGTCTTTAGGTTCCATCATCCGACCCGGGCCTGTTTCGCCGCAGGCCTGAGAGCCTTCAGCGGGGCCCAAGAAGCCAATTCCGCGCGATGTCAGAGTCGCGACATTGGCCTTCGTGGCAGGATTCAGCCACATGGCCTGGTTCATCGCCGGAGCCAAAATCAGGGGGGCCGTGCGGGCAAGACACAGCGTGCTGAGAAGATCATCCGCCATCCCGGCGGCAAGGCGTGCCAAAAAGTTGGCGGAGGCGGGCGCCACCACAATACGGTCAGCCCAGCGGGCCAGCGCGATGTGGCTCATCGCGGATTCTTCTTCGGTATCCAAAAGGTTTTGGGAGACCGGGTGGCCTGAAAGGGCCTGAAAGGTCAGTGGAGTCACAAATTCGCCAGCTGCCGGCGTCATCACCACGCGAACGTCGCCGCCCCGGGCCTTCAGTTCGCGCACCAATTCGCAGGCCTTGTAGGCCGCAATGCCACCGGTTACACCGAGAAGGATCTTCTGTCCGGAGAGGGTCGCCAAGGGGGGTCTACCGTGAAGTTCGGGATGATTCGCGATTATCGCAGGCGGCTTCAGGGTCTTGCAAAAGAAAAGGCCGGCAAGCCGGCCTTTTCGATCCTGAACGGTGCAGCCAATTAGTGGCTCACGTCCACTTTCTTGCCCTTCGGCTGACCGATGGACTTGAGCGTCTCGACAAACCAGGGGGTGTCGATGTTGAAGGGCTTGCCCCCCTTGATGCGGGGGAACTCGATCGCGCGCAGAACATTATTCTGGTCTTCATCGTGACCGATGACGCCAGGTTCACGGCGCAAAGCGCATTCAACGGCGAGGTCGGTACAGGACTTGATCAGACGGAGGTCATCGGCATTCGCCGCTGCCGCACGACCAAAGTAGCCTGATTTTTGAACCAGAACCTTTTCAGCACCCAGCATTTCAGCGAACTGTTCGCCGAACCACTTGCCCGGGTTAACTGCATCGAGCTTGATGTGGCCAAATGCGTCGCGGGGAACTTCCTGACCCTTCGCCTGCATTTCCGCAACGATGGCTTCGACACCGGCGCCTTCGGAAATAAAGAGGTTCACGGCGTCATGCTTGTCCATGACGGCACGAAGGCGAGCGGCTTCAGCCTTGAGATCAATTTCCATTTCGGGAACGAAGATCGCATGAACGTCATAGCTCTCACGCGAGAGGCCGATCCCCGGAACCCATTCCTCGCGGTCAAGGAGTTTGCGATAGGCTTCAGCGGTCGCAGCAGTCAGCCAGCCGCAGTTGCGGCCCATGACTTCATGCACGATCAGCATGCGGGGGTTGGCGCCCGTTTCAGCAACGACGTTGCGGAAGTAGCGCGCGCCTTCCTCGGCGGCAGTCCAGGCACCCAGTGACTGACGGATCGGGAAGACGTCATTATCGACGGTCTTCGGCAGGCCAATAACGGTCAGGCCGTAGTTGTTGGTCGCAAGAAAAGCAGCCAGATCAGCAGCAGCAGTATTGGTGTCATCACCGCCAATGGTGTGAAGAACGTCGACACCATCCTTGATCAGCTGGTCCGCAGCCACCTTCTGAGGATCCTGTCCTTCCTTCACCAGACCCCGCTTGATGCAGTCCTTGACGTTGGTCAGCTTGACGCGGCTGTTGCCGATCGCTGAACCACCGAAGCGGTGAAGAATGTGCGCTTTCTCGCGGATTTCCGGGGTGATTTTGTAGGAGTCACCCAGCAGA
>JBDKLO010000137.1:0-18412 GCA_039795615.1 Pseudomonadota bacterium | reverse complement strand
GAGTTTTATCTCAACCTGACGCGACAGGAAATCGGCGAGCATCTAGGGGTCACTCTCGAGACCGTATGCCGTCTTTTTTCAAGGTTTGAAACGGCTGGCATGATCGAGACCACCGGGAAGTTCGTGCGTATCAAGAATCTCGAAGCCCTCAAAAAGCTGACGATCTAAGTCAATTCAGCCAGGCGCAGGACTGAAGATTCTCCAGAGAAACGATCTCCAGAGCCTTCTCATGGGTGCTTTCCAGCACGACGCGCGGAGGACAGCCGGCCAGAAAAGCCTCTTTCCAGCGCTGCGCGCAAAGACACCATTTGTCCCCTGGCATCAGCCCTGGAAAATCAAATTCGGGCCTTGGAGAAATCAGATCATTGCCCCGGACCAGTGAGTATTCCAGAAACTCTTCCGTCACTCTCGCGCAGATCACATGAAGTCCCTCGTCATCGTCACGGGTCCGACAGCAGCCGTCTCTCAGAAAGCCGGTGAGGGGATCGAGAGAACAGGGGACAAGTTCTGTTCCAAGGACATTTTTTGCTGACATGGCGGCCTGTATTACTGCGCTAAAGGGTGATCGTTCTTACTGGGGAAGCTGCGGGAATAAATCCTGATCCTCGGGGACTCTTCAAGCCCAAAATGAGGACGGTCATGGAGTTCATCCTGCCCCAAGCGATCATCGCTTGAGCTCCTTCCGTTCTGACCCTTGAAACTCGAAGGAGTTCTGGAGAGGGGGGTATAGTCGCCAAAGCGGTTGTGCGTAACATTGAGTGGCATGAGAGACCTCCAAAAAATCACCCCGAATCTCAGGAAGCGATCGGGCCTCTTCGGGGAGCGGGAGGTCGACGCTTTAGCAGATATTTTTTGGTCGCCCTGCAAGTTGTCTTTAACTCGGCGACCCGCCCTGAGGCTGAAAACAAAAAACCCGTCCGGCTTTCGCCTTGACGGGTCCTTACCCGGTTTAGCGAAATTTATAAAGCGCCCGCAAGCGGAACAAATCGGCGCTGGGTCAAAGAGTACGCCCGGATTCTGGATCGTGCAAGTCCTTCTCGAGAGAACCCAATGAACCTTCGACGTCAGAGGGGTTTTCTTCTGTTCCTCGTACTCATCTTTCAGGGAGGCAATGCCTTGGCCGGAAAGGCGCCCGAGCAAATCTTCGGGATCCTGGGCGATCTTGGGATTTACGGCAATTTCGGCAAGGGGTCGCCCTGGCTCTACGAGAGTGATCTTCTTCTTGCCGGCAATCAGATTGGCACGCCTTATTCAGCTGCGGATCAGTTCATGGTGTTCTCGGCGGTCGGGAGTTATACCTCTCTGGGGTACAAGATCAACGAGAACCACACCCTCTACGCGGGGTATGGATTCCAGCATGTGCTTGAGCCTCTTGCGAGTGTTCCGACCAACGAAAATCGGGGATGGCAGCAGTACAACTACGAGGTTTTCACGCCCTATGGCGGCTTCAAGCTTTCCAGCCGGCTGGAAGAACGCACCGTCAATAACGCGGGGGGGCTTGCCCTTAGGGCCCGGCAACTCGTGCAGTGGACCTATCCCTTGAATGATCTTTGGTATCTCATTGCCGCCGAGGAAGTGTTCTTCAACCTCAATACGGTGTCCTGGGGTCCGGTTGCAGGCTATGACCAGAATCGGGTGTTTGCTGGGATCGGTTACCGATTCAGTGACACCACGCGGGCCGAAATCGGATACCTCAATAACTACATCAATCGGGATTTTGTCGAAGATCTGGACGTCGATTTCCTGACGTTCAACGTCTATGTCGATCTGACCGAGTGATTCAGTTCGGCAGATGAGGACAAGCGAAACTCAGTCTTCCTCAACGTCGAGGACAATGAGGCGAGTGAGTTCGTCGTAGATTTCATCGGTCTCGAGATTTACATCAATCTCGGCCAGGAGCAACCAGTCATGGGAGGTTTCCGGTTGATCGACGGCGTCCATGGCATCCAGATTCGGGAGCACCAGGCTCCAGGTCAGTTCATGGAATTCGGTTCCGTCTTCGAAACCGGCTTCACAGACTTCAGGGGATAACTTGAAGTTGATGAAATAGTGCGGGATGTCGTCCACCGGCTCTTCCCAGAGCCCTTCGAACTGGACGCAGTCCACGATTTTTCGGGATTTGACAGCCGCGGCGAGATTCCCGAGGAGGAGACCGGGCTCATCAATTCCCCCGGCATTGCGCAAAAGCGCGCTCAAGGTGATTTCAAGGAGAAATTCTTCAAGCTTGCCTTCATTCATCGCGATTTGCCTCGGGGCCCCGGTTCTTTGATGGTCCGGGTGGACCATCCGGCGCTGATCATACGCGCAAAAAGCGACAACTTGGAGACGTTTCTTTGCCCATCAGCCCGGGTGTATCTAACGGGCTGATGGTCTTTCTCCTGGAACCTGGTACTTAGTCGATGCGACGAGCAAATTCGGCGGTGGAACGGCGCACCTTGGGGAGGTTCACCAGCCAGTCCTTGTCGGCCTCGCGGTAGCCGAGGGGCAGCATCAAGACACTTCGAAGGTGCTGTGCACGAAGATCCAGGATTTCATCCAGTGCATCAGGATCAAAACCTTCCATCGGCGTGGTGTCGACGCCCTCAAAAGCGGCCTGGAGGGTGGCGGTGGTCATCGCGATGTAGCACTGGCGGGCGGCGTGCTGGAAGTTGATTTCAGGACCACGGGGCGGATAACCCGCGAGGAGTTGCTGACGATAGGCTTCCCAGCCTTCATTCTTGAAGCCACGAATCTCATTGGTGAGATCGAACATCATGTTGATTCGCTCCGGGGTGTAGTCATCCCAGGCGGCAAAAACCAGAAGGTGCGAGCTGTCGGTCACCATGCCCTGATTCCAGGCAATGGCCTGAATTTTCTCACGCAAGGGGTGGTTGGTAATGACCAGTACTTCAAAGGGCTGAAGGCCGCTGGAGGTCGGGGCAAGGCGCGCCGCTTCGACAATCCGGGCGACGGTGTCTTCGGCGACCTTTTTTGTCGGATCCATCTTCTTGCAGGCGTAGCGCCAGTTCAGTCGTTCCATCAGGTCCATGGGGGTCTCCGTTCAGGGGAATCAAAATCCCACATGATATCGATCCTGGATGACGGTTCCCACCTCCGGAAATCCGGAGGGGCCAGGAGGGCCGGCCCCGAAGGGCCGGCGTTCAGTGGGGGAGGGTCAGGAAAGTCCGACAAAGATCAAAAAGAGCGGACCTCAGTTCCCCAAGATCGGCAATGCTGATCGAGGGGCCGAACACCCGGTCGACGTCGAGCGCAAGACCGATGCCGTGGACGACAATGCCCGAGGCCCGAATCTTTTCAAGGATCGAGATCGCCGCCTCAAGGTCATCCGGAATCCCATCGGTCAGGCAAAGAATGACCTTGCGCTGGCAGGGGGTTCCAAGGAGCTCGGACGCGGCATAGAGCAGAGCCTCGGCAAGCGGCGTACTCCCATCCAGATCGGAACCGAGATGGTCCCTGACTTCATTGAGGCGCCTTCCATGAGGGAGGACCCGGTACACCCGTGTGGATTCGCCGAGAGCTCCCGGAAAGGCCGTAATGGCCGGATTGACGCCAGGGATGGCCTCCAGCGCCAGAGTCAGCGCCAAGGTGGCTTCCCAGGCAAGATCAATTCGCCGCGCTGATCCCCCCGCTGGACGAGCCACCAGGGCCGACATGGAGGGGGATCGATCCACCAGGAGATGGACCGCGGTATCCGGTTGATGCTTGCGTGTTCTCCGAAGGAAGACCCTGGAATCCAGAACCCCGCATCGGGCGAGCCGATGGCCATCGATCACGAGGCCCTGACGCCCATGCTGCTGCCGCCGTTCGACGGTGGCCTGAACCAGGCTTTCGAGCGAGGATCGAAGCGAAAGTGATTCCTTTCGAACCTTCTCCAAAAGCGCATGGCTTTCAGCGCCGAAGGCCGGCGGATCGTCAGCGACCGGAAGCGTTGGGCCCTTTGGGCTCTTGGAATCCCGATCGAGAAGGCTTCCTGCCGTCTCGAAAAGATCTTCGATCAGGGACTCCAGGGGCGCTTCTTCCCAATCAAAGGGGATCGAAACGTCCAGCGGGTCTGAGGTTTTGTCATCCTCACCCCCCGATGTCGCTGGCGCCTTCCCTGAGGATTGCGCTGAGATCGGGTCCTGAGCGGAGGAATCCAAAGCCTTTTTGGGGCCTGATGCCTCCTTCAGGAGCGTCAGCAGACGATCGACGAGACGCAGGGCTTCACGAGTAGTGCTCAGCCTCTCGACCTCCTGAAGGAGGGCATCAACCTGCCCCATCAAGCGTGAGCCGATCACCGCTTGTAGCTGGCTTCTCGCCTGATCGGCCAAGGGGCTCAACACCTTTTGCCCCAGAGTGTGTGACCGAAGCGCCAACAGGCAATGGGCCTGAAGAAGCGCGCCCGGATGCGCGGACTTCGGAGGGAGTGCAAAGCCTCCTTCCTCAAGGACGCGACCCACGGTGGTTTCAAGTGACCTTCGGGTCCCAGGATAAAGCTGTCTCAGGTTCGTCTCGATCCGGATATCCTCCATCACATTGAGGAGGGATTGCCGAAGGGGGTGGGTCCCTGCCGATCGGAAGACGTCAAAATCCGTCCATCGAAGGTGCGCCGCCTCATGGGCGAGATATCCCCAGGCGACATCCCGGTAGTCGGCGCTTTCATCGGCAATGGCCGGAAGTTGAATGACATCGCCATCGGTCCGGGCCCGATCGCCATGGATTTCGACCCGAACACCCAGCCGTCGCCCGAGGGCCGCGGCAACGATCGGATAAGCCTGTTGCAAGGATTGTTTCATGTGTTACTCCATCGCTATAGATCAGAAAGGGGGCCACCCCTTGAGGAGGGGCGACACCCGGGAATCAGAACCAGAAAGAACCTCTGTTGGAGGGGCTTTCGGGGCCTGACGAACTCCTGACAACGCCAGGGGCATTGCTGCCCCAAAGATCGTCGGGAGCCTTGGGAACGAGAGTGAGGTCTGGGTGATCTTCAGGACCTGCCTCAATGGTCTTCCTCTCACCTTGAATGTGATCGGACTGACTCAGTCGCAGGGCCATGATTTCAAGCTCCCGAAGGTAGCTCCCCCGGATCTCCCCTTGATGAGGCAATCGATCGAGGAGTTCATCGAGGGCATCCACCCAGCCTTGAAGTGAGGCATCGATAAAGGCAAGCCCTTTGAGCTTGTCCCTCATCCTTCGAAGCGGAGCGACCACCCTTCGGGTGACGACGCTTTTTCCGGTCAGGGATTCGGCAGCAAAGGTCCTTGCGTCCAGGGCGATTTCGCCCATCAGGATCTCTGGAAGAGACTTGAGCTTGCGATCAAGACTTTCATCCTGATCCTCTGCAGGCTTGAGCCTGAAGACCACGTAATCAAACGCCAGAAGGGATGCGACCTTGGACACCGGATCCACCGAACGCCGGATGACGTCCTTGAAGTCCGGATGCTGGTTGGCCCAATCTCCGATGGCCTGGTCATAACGCGACAGAAAATCGAATCGGGCATCTTCAAACTTCTGCCGGATCAGATCGAGTTGCTGAATGACGGCATCAAGCCGCGACTCTGGGATGGCATAGCCTCCGATGAATCGCGAACCGACTTTTTGGCAACAGCGTTCGCCCTCCTTCTTGAGTCGGGCAAACACCTGGATATCCCTGGGGTCGGCAATTCGCTTGGATCCCAGGGAGGCTAGATCCCGGGGGGGTAGACGGCTGCCATCGCCGAGGATCAGGTCTTCGGGGCGTAATTGCTTGCGCCCTGACCAGAGGGTGGCCTCAATCTTGATGATGGCCAGTTGATTGAGGATCAGATGTGATTCATGCATGACATGGCTCCTAAAAAAATGGGGCCATGGTCGTCCCCAGGGGACGTCAAGGCCCCAGGGGGTGAAAGGAAGAAACGATCAGGGAGTCGAGGTCAATGTCAGTGCACTGTCCCAAAGATCCCCGAAGACATCGGCGGCGATACGATGAATGGCGGTCCTCTCCTCGGCTTCTGCACGAAGGGTGAGAGCGCGATCCAGCGCATAGGCCAGCGTGTGGGGGGCGCCGCGGAAGGTGAGCGCAAGCTCTGCCCACCGCAAAAGTCCCCGGGTCGACAAGGTCAGTCCGAGCATGCCGCCGACGCGGTCGTGACCGATGAACAGAAGGCGGATTTCACCCGCGACCCGAATCATCCCTTCACGAATTTCGGACGAAAGTTCCGGCACCTTGAGGGCCAGCATCATCGCTTCGGCTTCAGGATCCGGATAATCCATCTCGATGAGTCGGAAGCGGTCCAGAAAGGCAATGTTCTGGCGAAGAACGCCTTGATAAAGCCCCGTCCGATCGCCGGACCCTCGACTGTTGGCCGTCGCGATCAGTCGAAACCCAGGGTGAGGGCGGATCACTTCACCGCCGTTCTGCGGAATGACCAGGGGCTGCCCTTCAAGGCAGTCGTTCAATCCCGAGAGTTCGGAAGGCTCCAGAAGGTCGATTTCATTGAGAATCAGAAGATGGCCTTCCCGAAGCGCTTCGGCCAGAGGACCGTGCACGAACTGCATGCTGCCTTCGGACAGGGTGAATTGTCCGATCAGGGCTTGAAGTTCGAGTCGGCCATGACAGGTCACCGACTGCACGGGCCAATGAAGCCTGGCCGCCACCTGAGTGATCAGCGAGGTCTTCCCCGAGCCTGTGGGACCTGTGATGTAGAGCCCATCCCCATGACTTTGCGCCAGAAACGCAAGGACATCCCGCAGGGGTTCACGCCGAAAGATGTAGTCCTTGCGTGAGGGAATGAGAGGGTGCGAGCCATCGGCAAAGCCTGGAACGGTCAGATGATCCGGTGCGGCAATGCCGAAGGTTTCGGCCAAAGGAAAATCATGGTGCATGGCTGTCTCCATAAAAAAACCGGGAGACGCCGCCCCGGCGGGGCGTCGATTCCCGGCCGGGTGAGGGTGGATCACGAAGTCACCTTCGTGACGGAACGACCGGTCGTCTCGTCTCCGGTCCGGCTCTCAAAGGAACCGTCATCCCCAGGGGGATGAAACGCCTGCCATCGCAGGATGCATGACGTCAGTGACGTCGGCATGGGGTAGCCCTTCCGAAACCCTTTCGGAGGGCCATGGAGAAACCATGGAGAGAAGACGGCGCCTCGGGGCGCCGTCGGTCGGGGTTTAGAAGGGCGGATCCGGAAAATCCAGGAAACCATCGTCAGCGTGAGGCTCACGGGGGGTAGGTGAGCTCGCCGATGCCAGATCCCTTTCCCTGGGCGCACGCTCCAGAAGGGTCAGGCTGCTTCCGACCAGTTCGGTGGTCGAAATCTCAATGCCATCTTTGTTTTTCCAGCGCCGGGTTCGAAGGCGTCCATCGACATAGGCGAGAGAGCCTTTCTTGAGATATTCCCCGGCAATTTCCGCCTGACGTCCAAAAAGGACGACGCGGTGCCATTCCGTATGTTCCTTCTTTTTGCCGGACGCAAGGTCCTTGAAGGCATCGGTGGTGGCCAGCGCCAGGTTGGCAATGGCTTTGCCTTCCTGGGTGTAGCGGACATCCGGGTCACGCCCGAGACGTCCGATGAGTTCTGCCCGATTCAACATGATCATGACTCCGCCCGCCGCACGCGGGATAAAAGGAGAAAGACTTCCCGTGGTGCGGTCAGGGGAAGGATCGTGGGAGAACCCATAAGGTCCCTTGCGGGATCATGGGGATCCCGCGATGGGTGGTTGCCGCAGGGGCTTCGGCATGGAGAGGCTGCTTGCCGCGAGGGCGCCCAGCTGGCCATCAACCTCAGGCACCAGAGCGTGAGGTCAAGGAAATCGAATCAGCCTGCGCACAATGAGGCGCGGGTTGATGCCCGCAGAATGCCGGCATGTGAGGGGTGATGGCCCCGCTTAAGATGGCGAAATCCGAAAGGTTCAAAGGGAAGCGCGTTGTTCCCCTGGCGTTTGGTCTCCATAATTGAAACCATGCAAAAGCGCTTCACTCTGATTCTTCTCCTGCTGCTGGGCTCCTTCTCAGGACCTCTGTCGGCTGCGCCAGCTCAGACTTTGCCCGCAGCAGATACCTCCAGCCCGAGGAGCACGCTATTTGGATTCATCGCCACCATGGACGAGCGATGCAACTCACTCTTGGGGCCTCAGGGTCTGATCACGACCTATCTTCAGTCGCCACGGCTTTATATGGACACGGCCGTCACCCAGAGTCACATGAAGGGGCTCTATAAGTCCCGCAAGCTTTCGGCCAGCTATCTGGACCTCAGTCACCTTCCCATCGCGATTCTGGATCAGCAATCCTGGCGCCTGACCATCCAGCTCAAGGAGATCCTCGATCGCATGCCCTTGCCTTCGGCTGAGGATGTCCCGGATGCCGCAGCAATGCAGGCGCGTTCCTTCAAGAAATGGAAAATCCCTGGTTCTGATCTCTCGATTGCCCTTATGGAATCGGGCCCCCGGGCGGGCGAGTACCTTTTCACGCAGGCGACGGTGGATCAGGTGCCATCCCTCTATGAGAGCATCAAGGATGAGCCCCGACGGAACGGAGCTTCCGTTGGGATTTACGAATTTTTGTTTATGAAGCCGACCGGGATTGCCGTCGTGACGGCCCGGGTGATTCCCTCCCGCTGGCTGCTGGAAGGGGATCCCTGGACGAATCGTCCCGTTTGGGGTGAGCCGATCTGGCGCTGGATCGCTCTTTTGAGCTTGCTGGCGCTCATGGGTCTGGTTTTCTGGGGTGCATTCCGACTGAGCGAAACATCCTCCAGACGCAAATCCCCGACACACGTGCCTTGGGTGTTCTTGCCCTCGCTTTCCCTCATCATCATGATTCCCAGCGTCGTCTATATCCTCGGGAGTGTGCTTTTCTTCACCCCGAAGTTTTATTCGCTCCTGACTGAAGGACTCTGGGGTCTCAACTACATCGCCCTGACGACTCTGGTCTGGGGGGGATTCCGTTGGCTGACCGAGTGGGTCATCAAGCTCGAGCGCTTAAAAACGGACAGCACCGACAGTCAGTTGATCCGGCTGGGGAGCCGCCTCCTGGCGCTGGCCATTGCCATTGCCATTCTCATAGAAGGAGCGAATCGGATTGGCCTTCCGTCCTACTCGATCATGGCGGGGCTGGGGATTGGTGGTCTGGCGGTGGCTTTGGCCGGACAACAGGCACTCGCC
Source organism: Pseudomonadota bacterium (assembly GCA_039795615.1). Lineage (GTDB taxonomy): Bacteria > Pseudomonadota > Gammaproteobacteria > Methylococcales > Methylococcaceae > UBA6136. The sequence continues at coordinate 9,292 of JBDKLO010000137.1, read as the reverse complement.
AACCTCCTGGGATCACTCATCATCATGTTTGAGAAACCCTTTCGCATCGGGCACAGCATCAAGGCGGGCTCCATCGAGGGTCAGGTAGAAAATATCGGCTTCAGAACGACGCAACTTCGAACGGCCGACGGCACGACCCTGATTGTGCCGAGCAGTGAAATCATTCGGACCCCCATCGAGAACCTGACGCTCCGAAAGCATTGGCGGGTCAAGAAGAGCCTCAAGGTTGGTCTCTCGACCTCGCTGGAAGCGCTCTCAAATTTCAAATTCGGGATTGAAGCTCTACTGAAAGAAACCCCGGGGGTGAATGAGAAAAGCATCCGGATCTCACTGGCCGAGATTCTGGCCGAGGGGCTTGAAATTCGGATCGAATTTACGCTGGAAGTCAAAAATAGTGCAGAGCAGCTGAATCTGGCCGATGCCGTACTGACACGCATTCTCGACCTGGCGCGGACCACCGGGATCCGGCTTGATCCTGAGGAGCCTTTGGTCGCCCCCCGGATTGGCTGATCCATGACTTGAATCATGAGGTCGCTCAAACCAGCCCATTCGTGCATCTTGAAAGGTCTCTTTCCGCTCTTGTGAGGCTAGTCTCAGGGTTTTCCAATGACAGTGGAGATTCCGATGGCCAGCAGTAATCCCAGACCCTACAGTCGTCCAGTCCTCGAACGGACATTGACGCTTCGAAGTGAGCAAGCGCAACGCATCATGACCCGTGAAGGTGATCGGGTCCTTCGCTCGCTTCATGCCATTGCGGTGGTGTTCAGGGCGACCCTTCCGGTGGAGATCGCCGATCGCATTGAGGCAGAGTCCGGCGCGCTGATCGAGGAGGGCGCCCAGGCCTTGGCCAGCGAGATCGCGAGGGTTTCAGCCCTTAGGGAAACCGAAGGGGTGACGGTGATCCCCTGCTATAGCCACCCCGGGGAAATCCCGATCCGGATCCTCTGTCCGCGAGCCCTGGATTTTCTGGCCATGGTCGAGGGGCTCGATGAATTGATGGTCCTGATCGACAGTTTGTGGCTCTCAGGGCTTTTGACCAACCGGCATCGATCCGAGGCGGCTTATCAATGGCAGCAACGCATTCTTCGGATTGCCCGGCGGATTGCGGCCATTGAGTCTGCCGTCCGATCACGGCCGGTTGCAGAATCGGAAGCCTCAATGGCCCCGCTCGACGAGATGGAATCCATCCGGATCGGGAAACGTGGCTCATTTCAGATCGATGAGGAGAGTGCTGAATCTCTCCATGGGGCGGGGTGAAATCCCCCTAAGGGAGGCAGGAAGCAGGTTCTGAGTGGTATCCTCAACGGTTTGAGATTCGACACTCCAAACCCTTGGCTCCACATTCGACACGTCTCCGGCTTGCGCTCTGGATTCTCCTGCTCCTCAGTGGATGCACCCGGGGTCTCCTCACGACCGTGGGTCCCGACTACGTCCAGCCGGAGACCGCGGCCGCCAGAACCTGGCAGTCCGAACAACCCGGCGTGTCTGAAGCCAAGGCCGCCATGCCGGCGGACCTTCGCGACTGGTGGCTCCAGTTCAAGGATCCCGACTTCTTTCGCTTCCTGACCGAGGCCCAGAGGGTCAGCGCTTCGGTGGCCGATGCAAGAGCGCGGATCGAAACGGCACGGGCGGAGATGGTTACGGCCATGGCGAATGGCCTTCCGAAGCTCGACACTCAGGTCGACATGTTGAAGTCCCGGTCGACCTTCGGTGGCCCTCCCTTTGACTGGACACGCTATCAGGGCGGGCTTCAGGCCAATTGGGAAATCGATCTTTTTGGCGGGATTTCGCGTCAGCGGGAGGCCGCCGAAGGCAATCTCGCTTCACGGCACAGTGCCTGGCACGATGCTCGGGTGGCGCTGGCCGTCGAGGTGGCCAATGCCTATATCGATTTTCGTTATTGTCAGGCCCTGATGCAGATCGCCGAGAAGGATGTGATTTCTCGCCGGGAGTCGGCGCGACTGGTGGATCTGGCGGGCGTCGCCGGCCTTCGGCCACCGGCAGATGTGGCGCTGGCCAAGGCCTCCTATGCCGACGGGGAAGAGAACCTGATGCGTCAACAGGGCCAGTGTGACCGCTCCATCAAAGGCCTGGTGGCGCTGACCGGGATGACAGAAGTTGAAGTGCGTTATCGCCTCAGCCAAAAACCTGAACGACAGGCCCAAATGCCTTCACCACCGCCGTTCAGGCTCAAGGGACTTCCGGCGGAGACCTTGCTGCAACGCCCCGATGTGGCGGCAGCCGAGGAGCAGGTCGCCGAAGCGAGCGCACGGATCGGGGTCGAGGAGGCCAAGCGTTATCCCAGGCTGAGCCTGACCGGCAACATCACGCCCCAGCTTCAGACTGTCAGTGGCATGAGCGCATTCAGCCCCTACGCCGCGGGTGCGGGAGCAGCCGCAACCTATTTTGCCAACACCTGGTCCTTTGGGCCGACCCTGACGATGCCGATTTTTGATGCGGGTAAGCGGCTTGCAGAAGTCGAGGCCGCCCGGATTCAGTTTGAAGCCGCGAAGACCCGGTTTCAGTCGACCGTTCGAACCGCCGTCAAGGAAGTCGAGGTGGCGCTGGTCAGGCTCAAGACGGCTGAAGAGCGGCTGCCCAAGACCCGGGAAGCGCTCAAGGGCTATGAAAAGAACTTTACCGCGACCGACCATCTCTATCGCGCCGGATTTGGCAATCTCCTGGAACTTGAGCAAGCGCGGAGGCAAACGCTGGTCGCCCGGAGGACCCTTGCCGATCTTGAGCAGGAGCAGGTTTCAGCCTGGGTGGCTCTTTACCGTGCAGCGGGGGGGGGCTGGCAGGATCCCGAAGGCGGCTCACCGGCGATCCCGGTTCGAGAGGATCCCCGTAACCCTTTGACCGGACAGAAAGCAGAGGACTACAAACCGTGATGGACTGGATTCGGCACACCTCAGGTCTCATGCGCTTCGGACTCCTCGGCGTCCTGATTCTGATCGTGGGATGGATTTTGAAGCCCGGCACTGGAGAGGCACCTCCAGCCCGTCCCAAGGCGGCCCTGACCATCGAATGGGTCGCGCCCGTTGTCTCCGAACTCCCCATCACTCTGGCGGCCAACGGTTCGGTCAGTGCCTGGCAGGAAGCGGTCATCAGCGCAGAACTCTCCGGTATTCGGCTGGTAGAGATTCAGGCGCAGGTCGGGGATCGGGTCAAAAAAGGCCAGGTGCTGGCGCTCTTTGATCGGGAGCGGGTGGCTTCCGATCTTGAAAACAGCGAGGCGGTTCTTGCTGAAGCGGAAGCCACGCTTCAGGAAGCGAGAGACAACGCCCGAAGGGTCCGGCAGATCATTGATGAAGGGGCCTTGAGCGCCCTTCAGGCGGGGCAATATCTCACGGGAGAAAAGACCGCCGAGGCCCGGATGCGGGCGGCCAAGGCCCAGGTTGAAATCCAGAAACTCAGGATGCGTCATACGCAGGTCCTCGCCAATGACGATGGCATTGTCACCCAGCGCTCCGCCGTACTCGGCGGGGTAACGGTCGAAGGTCAGGAGCTTTTTCGGCTGATCCGTCAGCAGCGCCTTGAATGGCGGGCGGAAGTCACAGCAACCGAACTTCCGAGGATCCGGATCGGAACCCGGGTCAATGTCCGGGTACCGGATGTCGGTACCCTGATCGGCGTGGTCCGGATGGTCGGACCGGGGCTCGATCCTGCCAGCCGCTTCGGCATCATTTATGTCGATCTCCCCGGGGCCACCGATCGCGGATTCAAGGCCGGCATGTATGCCCATGGCGATTTTGAGGTCGGGACGTCGGAAGGGCTGACGATTCCCCGGACGGCCATCACGCTCCGGGATGGTTTCAGCTATGCCTTCAAGGTGGTGGATGCGAAGGAGGGCTTTGCCCGGGTTGAAGAGGTCAAGCTGGAACTTGGGCGCAGTGTCGGGGATTCGCTTGAAGTCCTTCAGGGAATCGTGCGCGAGGATCACATCGTCCGGGCCGGCGGCGCCTTCCTCGCCGATGGGGATCGCGTCAGGATCTCACCATGAATATTTCGGCAGGCTGCATCCGGACGCCGCTCCCGGCGATCATGCTGTTTGTCCTTCTGACCCTCGGAGGGATCTACTGCTTCAAGATGATGAAGATCCAGAACTTTCCGGATCTGGATTTCCCGACAGTCAGCATCACGGCCAGCCTGCCCGGCGCCTCACCTCCACAGCTGGAGACGGAGGTCGCCCGGAAGATTGAAAACGCAGTCGCTACCCTTCAGAAACTCAAACACACCACCACCCAGGTTCAGGACGGCAGCGTCATCGTGACGCTGGAATTCAGGCTGGAGAAACCCTTGGACGAGGCCCTGGATGACACGCGCTCCGCGGTCTCCAAGATCCGCGCCGATCTTCCCAGTGATCTTCGGGACCCTGTGGTCACCAAGCTTGATGTCGTGGCGGCTCCGATACTGGCCTACACCATTGATTCGAAGGATCGGGATGAAGAATCCCTTTCCTGGTTCGTTGATGACGTCATTGTGAGGAAGCTCTTGGCGGTCCCGGGCGTTGGTGCGGTGAACCGCGTGGGGGGCGGGAATCGCGAGATCGCGATTCGTCTGGATCCCCTGAAGCTCCAATCACTGGGCCTCAGTGCCGCTGATGTCTCTCGACAGCTTCGACTGACCCAAAGGGAAGGCGCCGGGGGGCGGGCGGAGTTGGGCGGCGGTGAGCAGCCGGTCAGGACGCTTGCGAATCTGGCGAGTGCGAGTGAATTCAGGTCGCTCCCGATCGTGCTTCCGGATGGTCGACGCATCGAACTCGATCAGCTGGCTGAGATCCGGGATACCGTGGCTAGCCATCGACAACTGGCCCTCCTCAATGGGGAGGAGGTCGTGGGGTTTGAGATCAGTCGAAGCCGGGGGGCGAGCGAGATCGATGTGGGTGCCGGCGTCCATCGTGTCCTGGAAGAGATCAAGGCCAAGGATCCTGATCTGGTTCTGACCGAAGCCTTCAACTTCGTGCAGCCGGTGCAGGAAGAGTTCAATGCCTCGATGGCGCTCCTTTATGAAGGGGCTGCGCTCGCAGTCCTTGTGGTCTGGCTATTCCTTCGGGACGTTCGGGCAACCTTCGTTTCGGCGGTTGCATTGCCCTTGTCGGCCATACCGACCTTCATCGGAATGTATGCCTTCGATTTCAGCCTGAACGTCGTCTCGCTTCTCGCGCTTTCGCTGGTGGTCGGCATTCTGGTGGACGATGCGATCGTTGAGGTCGAGAACATCGTTCGCCATTTGCGGATGGGGAAATCGCCGTACGATGCAGCCATGGAAGCGGCCGATGAAATCGGACTTGCGGTGGTGGCCACCACTTTTGCCCTGATTTCGGTCTTTCTCCCGACCGCTTTCATGAGCGGCATCGTGGGTCGCTTCTTCAAGCAATTTGGCTGGACCGCTGCTCTCGCCGTATTTGCCTCACTGGTCGTTGCCCGCATGCTGACGCCCATGATGGCGGCCTATCTGCTCAAGCCCAGTCCTCCCGAGGAGGAATCGCCGGGTTGGCTGATGCCGAGGTACCTGGATGCGGTGCGTTACTGCCTTCGGCACCGCTGGGCGACCTTAGGGGGGACGGGGCTTTTCTTCATTGGCTCCCTGATGCTGATTCCCCTCTTGCCCCAGGGCTTCATTCCCGCGGATGACAATCCCCAGACCCAGGTGTTTGTTGAACTTCCGCCAGGATCAACGCTCGATCAAACCCGGGCCAGCGCGGAGAGGGCGCGTGAACTTCTTGGCGATATTCCTGAGATTCGAAACGTCTACACCACCATCGGCGGGGGAGCCGCCGGCAGTGACCCCATGGGGGGGCAGGCGGAAGCTGAGGTTCGAAAAGCGACCCTGACCCTTACGTTGGCCAACCGGAGCGAACGTTCGGTCCGAAAGCAGGTGATCGAAAAGGCCATTCGCGCCCGCCTTGAGCAGCTCCCCGGGGTCAGAACCAAAGTGGGCCTGGGAGGTTCCGGGGAGAAATACATTCTGACGCTGAGCGGGGATGATCCCCAGCAGCTTTCGAATGTGGCCCGCAATGTCGAACGGGAGCTTCGGACGATCGACGGGGTAGGGAGCGTGGCTTCGAGTGCCGCCCTGACACGTCCCGAAATTGCCGTTCATCCCGATTTTGAGACCGCTGCCGATCTTGGGGTCACGGCGGCCGCCATTTCGGAAACACTGAGAATCGCAACCCTTGGGGACTATGACTGGTCGTTACCAAAGCTGAATCTCGCCCGCCGTCAGGTACCCGTCATGGTGCGACTGGATGAATCCGGACGCAATGATCTCGACGTGCTCGCTCGGCTCCCGGTGCCTTCCAGCAAACCGGGTGTGGGGTCTGTGCTTTTGGGGCAGGTGGCGAAGCTTGAGCTCTCGAGTGGGCCCCAGGTCATTCGTCGCTACGATCGGGTGCGAAACATCAATTTCGAGATCGAACTCTCAGGTTTGCCGCTTGGGGAAGTGACCGAGGCCGTGTCGAAACTCCCCAGTCTTCGCGCCCTGCCGCCGGGCGTTCAGCGCGTGGATGTAGGGGATGCCGAGATGATGGCTGAACTCTTTGGAAGCTTTGGCCTTGCCATGCTGACGGGGGTCCTGTGTATCTTTGTCGTGCTGGTCCTTTTGTTCAAGGATCTCATTCAGCCGGTGAGTATCCTGGCGGCGCTCCCGACCGCCTTCGGCGGGGGCTTTGTCGCGCTGCTTCTTGCGGGCAAGGCGTTCTCCATGCCGTCCCTGATTGGTCTTGTCATGTTGATGGGGATTGCCGTCAAGAATTCGATCCTTTTGGTGGAGTACGCCATCGTGGCCCGACGGGATCACGGCATGGACCGATTTTCTGCGCTGGTGGACGCCTGCAGCAAAAGAGCGCGTCCGGTCGTCATGACGACCATTGCCATGGGGGCAGGGATGTTGCCGATTGCCATGGGTCTTGGGGAAGCGGATACGTCGTTTAGAAGCCCGATGGCCTTTGCGGTCCTCGGTGGACTGGTTACCTCCACGGTCCTGAGCCTGATCGTCATCCCCCCCGTTTTCACGATCCTCGATGACAGCAAAGCGATCTTTGGCGCCCTGATGACCCTTCTGGGCCGCATCAGCTCAAAACGCCCGGGGTTGAAAAGCCCTGACAACGGCGCAAGCTGAAAAAAAGACAAAAAAAACCGCGCGAGCAATGCTCTAGCGCGGCTGAGGAGGAGTCAAAAAATAAGCACCTTCAGCGTTAGATTAATGATCTCCTTCCATAAGGTCCAATCAATATTTCGTATGATAAATACAATAAATATTTATGGATGGGTTGAGGTATTCCAGTGAATGGCCGGGTCAAGGCCCCCATTAAAGGGTTGAGGGGCCTTGATCCCTAGTGCTTAATCGATGACAAGACGCGTGTTACGGGCGCTCGCCTTGGGCAGGGTCAGCGTCAGGACGCCATCCTGATAACGGGCCTTGGCGGTGGTTTGATCGATTTCGGCCGGCAGTCTGAACGCCCGCGTCACGGTTCCTGCATACCGCTCGGAATGAAGGGTCTTGCTGTCCTCAATTTTTCGGTCATCTGGTCGGAACTCTGCGGTCAGGGTCACCTTGTTTCCATCGATGCTGACATCAATGTCTTCACGGCGAACGCCCGGGATATCGGCGTGCACGATGTAGTCAGGGCCTGATTCCTGGACGTCGAGACGGATCTGGTCGGGATTCTGGACGCGATCGCCTTGGACGGGGCGAACAAAATAGCTGGCCGGGACATCCTTGAAGATGTCATCGAACAGGGTTCTTGCAAGTACTGCGCTCATAGGGGTCTCCTTAAATCTTGAGAGCAGGGTTCTGCTCCCTTCACGAGACCGATGTGGGGTGGCTCAAAAACAAATCAAGGGGGGATCCCCCTCTGTCCAGAAGGCCCTTTCGCGAGAGCGTCTAGTCCTGACCGCAAACAAGTTTCAAGGCCAGTTTCTTGTCGGCACTGGCATCCGGTCCATCAATGGACAGCCACTGATTGTCGAGGGGATAACTGATGGGTTTCTGGGTCGCGGACTTCTTGAAGGTATGGATGATGGTCACACTGGCATCGCGGAAGAAACGGTGATCGCAGTCATAATCGACCAGCATGGTGGTCTGAACCCGGGATGCGTCAGTAAAGGTCGTGGTGTCCTGCGTCTTGGTGTGGATGATCATTCCATCGATCCCTGTCCGCTCAACCGAAACAATGCGAACCATGGACTCATCCGTAACTTCCCGAATCACATGCGGCGCTTCGCTGATTTTCTGGGATTTACTGACCGTTCGATGTTCGACTGAAAGCGGCGTCTGGCTTGCACATCCTAAGGTCAGGGAAAGGAGGGGTAGGGTGACCAGCGCGCGGAGATTCATGGGAAGGTTCCGGTAGTTTGGGAAAGAAGGCGATCTCCTTGAATCTTACGTCAGGGACGATCATGAATGCGAGTGGGCGGGAATCACCCCCGACCCGGATTCGGAGCGCTATACTCGAAATTCTTCGAGAGATGAACCCTGTGGGAGCCCGAAATTGAAAAAAATCCAAGCGATCGTCACTCTGCTGATGCTTCTCCTGTGGTCCTTTGACGCCGCAGCACATCTGCTTCAAGGGGAAGTTCTAGGTGTGGTCGATGGGTTTCTTCATCCCATGATCGGGCTGGATCACTTACTCGCCATGAGCGGGATCGGCTTTTGGCTCGGGTGTCAGGAAGCGTCTTATTCGTTCCGCATGCTCGCGCTGCTTCTACTGAGTCTGGTCGCAGGCGCCCTCTTGGCCGTTTTACCTTCCACCGCGCCTTGGCTTGAGCCGGGCCTTGCGAGCTCTGTGATTCTTCTGGGTCTTCTGATCGCAGGATGGTTTCCCCGCTCCGTGGGCTATGGCCTTTCGATTGCTGCAGGCCTGCTTCATGGCTATGCCCATGGGCTTGAAATCCCTGCAACCGTCGGTGCCCTTGACTATGGTCTTGGGTTTTTAACGGCCACGGCCACGCTACAGGCCGCAGGTTGGTTCCTGGGATCCAGGGTCCGAACCGTTCCCTGGGCCACCCGGCTCTGCGGTGCCCTGATGGTCACCGCGGGCGCTCAGATGCTGTTGGGATAGGACCCTGATGACGACCCTCAGAGTCGTCATTCCCCCTTGAAACGCCAGACCAGTTAGAATTTCCCGCCTACTTACTGCTCGGATCCCTTGAGATTTCGTGCCAGAGCTCCCATGTCTTGCTTGTCACCGCCTAGTCATCCTCACTGTTTGATCCGATATGCCGCAATTGAATCCCCCTCTATTTTTTCTGCTCTCTGGCCTGGCTCTGACCGCCTGTGTCAGTAATCC
>JBDKLO010000136.1:0-21252 GCA_039795615.1 Pseudomonadota bacterium | reverse complement strand
GCGTGCGATGCATAAAAAATTAATGCACTGTTTCCGAATTTAAGTCAGAAGTCCGTTTTCTGTCAACACGCGTTCCGAGTTTGATCAAGGAGCGCGTACGGACTCTCTGATCGTTGCCGGTACTAGACCCCTTCAGGACGAACCTTCAGGGGTCTTAAGGGAGCGGGGAAAGGATTGGATCCCTTCCGCATTCCCACAAATCAAAACCGTCGATTATGCTGCAAGCCCTTGAGCTTTCAGGTACTTGGAGACGCCGGTTTCGGCAGGCGCTGCAACAGCTGCGGGAACGGCTGCATCGATGTACTTCTGAACGCCCGTCGGACCCTTTGCTGCAGGCGCAGCGGCTGCAGGGGCCGCAGCAGGCTTGGCTTCTGCAGGCAGAGAGGCAAGGTACTTTGCAACGCCCGTCTGAGCCGCTGCCGGGGCTGCAGCCGGAAGTGACGCGATGTACTTGGCAACGCCGGTCTGTGCGGCTGCTGCAGGAGCAGCGGCAGCGCTACCGGCCTGGCTGGCAAGGTACTTTTCAACGCCGGTCTGGCCCGTTGCAGCAGCCGGAGCCTGAGGCGCCACAGCAGGCGCAGCGGCTGCAACCGCCGGGCCTTTCTTGCGGGTCAGGAAGAAGGCAGCTGCCGCAACGCCAAGGCCCGCCAAAAGGTAGGTCAGGTTAGATGAGTCTTCAGCCGGAGCCGCTACTGCCGGAGTAGATGACGTGTACTTCGTTTCGCTCTTCGATGAATTGCTAGAAGAAGAGGAAGACGAGGACGAAGAGCTGGTGCTGGATGACGGGGTGCTCGAGGTCTTGGCGATCAGTTCCTGATCCTGCTTGATGATTTCAGGCTGGAAGTCAGCGGCCGGATACTGCGTCTCAGCGCCGACCATCGGGCTTGAGATCATCAGGGCCACGAGTACGCTTTTCGTCAGATTACGAACTTTCATGTCTTTCCCCTCGAGATGAATTAGTTTGATTATGGCCCCAGAAGGGCAGGGAGCGTAGGTTATCGCTCGTGCAAGTATAAGGTGGCATTCTGTCAAATGGAATATCCGCCCCGCTTTCCCTTCGGAAGCCGCTGAAGCTCGCGGTTTGTATGACCTTTTGCCTCAGGTCATCGACTCTAGGAGATGGGGTAGTTCATCCATGTGGTGAAAAACTCTTGCGCCAAGCATCTTGAGATCATTGCCATCATGCCGGGGCGCATAGCCAAAGACGGTCATTCCAGCCGCAATACCGCCTCTAACCCCAAAGGCGCTGTCTTCGACGACGGCACATTTTGCGGGCTCATACCCCATTTTTTCGGCAGCAAAGAAGAAAAGCCCAGGATCGGGTTTCCAGCTCTGACACTCATAGGCACTGAAGACGGAATGGCCAAAATAGGGCAGTAGTCCGGTGACACCAAGACTGATTTCCATTTTCTCGTGAGGGCCGTTTGAGGCAACGCAGCGGGGAATATGGATGGCCTCAAGGAAGTTGAGGGCCTCGGGGACCCCGGGCATGCACTCGAGTCGCTCCGCGAAGGCGACAGCCATGTCTTCGCGAAGCCTGTCCAGGAAGGCAGGTGGCAGTGGATATCCCAATCGTTCTTCGATGAGCGTCAAGGTATCCGCCATTTTGCGACCGGCAAATGTGGCCAGAGCCTCGTCCAGCGTGATCGGATGGCCCATCGCCTGGAGGCTTTCAACAATCACCTGATTTCCAACCCGCTCGGTATCGACCAGAGTGCCATCACAATCGAAAATGACGAGATCGAAAGGGCACATGCTAGTTTTCAACCGGAGTGAGCGCGGCATATGCCAGCATGAGCCACTTGACGCCACTTTGCGCGAAGCTGACCTGAACCCGAGCCTGATTGCCCTCACCCTCTGAGTGAAGAATCACACCGGTTCCAAACTTGGCGTGCACCACCTGCTGGCCAATACGTAAACCAGGTTTACCCTGATCGCTGCTGGCTCGAAATTCATTCATTGATCGGGTGGCAGGGCTTCCCATCCGAACCGGCTCAATCAGCGAGGCGGGAATTTCCCGAAGAAATCGTGAGGGTCTTGGGTAGGTCTCCTTGCCGTACAGTCGCCTTGATTCTGCGTGGCAGAGCACCAGTTTCTTGCGGCCCCGGGTTAAGCCGACGTAGCAAAGGCGCCGCTCCTCTTCGAGGCGACCTGGGTCCTCCAGCGACTGTAGGCTGGGAAACAGGCCTTCTTCAAGGCCGACCAGAAAAACCAGTTCAAACTCGAGTCCCTTGGCCGCATGCAGGGTCATCAGTTGAGCGCAGTCATTGGAGGGGTCGGATTGGCTTTCGCCTGACTCCAGGGCTGCATGGGCCAGAAATTGGTCTATGACAGGCAGTTCAGGGTCCACTTGAGGCTCATTTTCAAACTGCCGTGTCGCGTTGACGAATTCGGCCAGATTTTCCACGCGTTGCTCCGCTTGTTCCCCCCGCTCTTTTCGGTAATGCTCAAGGAGGCCTGAGCGGACCAGAAGGTCGGATGCTCTGGCAGAAAGTCCGAGGTCGGTGCTGCTGGTAATCAAATCTTCCAGAAGGGCGATAAAGGCGTTGAGGGGGTTTCTGGCTCGGCCAGGCAATGCATCATCGGCTGCGATTCGCTGGGTGGCCTCCCACAGCGAGATGCCTTCATGGCGTGCAAGAGCCCTAATGAGGTCAAGGCTTTTGGGGCCGATGCCCCGAGTTGGGGTATTGATGATGCGCTCAAAGGAGGCGTCATCATTCGGGTTGCTGACCATGCGAAGGTAAGCAAGCGCATCCTTGATCTCTTGCCGTTCAAAAAAGCGCAGGCCGCCATAGACGCGATAGGGAATGCCCAGGGCGATGAGTTTTTCTTCAAATTGCCGAGACTGGGCATTGGAGCGGTAAAGGATCGCGCATTCCCTCCGGAGGTTCCCTTGTTCGGCCCAGGCCTGAATTTTGCGGGCAACGAAATGGGCTTCGTCCTGCTCATTAAAGGCGGTATAGAGCGATACGGCCTCCCCTTCGGAGTCTTCTGTCCAAAGCTCCTTCCCCAAGCGGTCGCTGTTATGGCTGATCAGCGCGTTGGCTGCGGCCAAAATGGTTCCGGTTGAGCGATAGTTCTGCTCCAGACGAATCAGCTCGTGATTTCTATAATCTTTCTGGAATTTTTGAAGGTTCTCGACTTGGGCACCGCGCCAGCTATAGATGGACTGGTCGTCATCGCCGACCACGAACAGATTTTGCTCGGGTTCAGTCAGGAGCCTGAGCCAAGCATATTGAATTCGATTGGTATCCTGAAACTCATCGACCAGCACGTGTTTAAACTTTCGGCGATAAAAGTCGATTAGTTCCTGATTTTCCTGAAGAAGTTCGAGGCAGCGCAGTAAGAGTTCGGCAAAATCGACCAATCCAGAGCGGTCGCACTGTTCCTCGTAGGCGCGATAGATCGCGAGCATCTGGCGCTCAAAGGGGTCGCCGGGCGCGGGAAGATTTCGGGCGCGACGGCCTTCCTCCTTTTGCGCATTGATGTACCACTGCACCTGTCGAGGTGGCCAGCGGGTGTCATCCAGCTCAAGGCCTCTAATGATGCGTTTGATAATCCGCTGCTGATCATCAGAGTCCAAGATTTGAAATGCGGGTGGGAGTCGCGCTTCCTGGGCATGACGCCTGAGCAGCCGATGGGCGAGACCATGAAAGGTTCCGATCCAAAGGTCCCGCGTCGGAATCGACAGGAGATCCTCGATGCGCGTTCGCATTTCCCGGGCTGCCTTGTTGGTGAAGGTGACGGCTAGAATCCGTTGGGGAGGGATGGATTCTGCTTGGATGAGCCAGGCAATTCGATGCACCAGCACCCGGGTCTTACCGCTGCCCGCCCCGGCCAAAACCAGGAGGGATGGGACCTCCGCGCAGACTGCTCGGCGTTGCGCCGCGTTAAGAGGCTCTACAATTGAGGTGATATCCATGCTGCATTTTAGCCGAATCGCCTTGATTGGCTGAGAGTAAGCAAGCACAATTGCCAACCTGAAGCCCAATTCTCACCCGGAGGTCCCTATGAGCTTTGATTACAAACGCGCGATGAAGCGTGAATTCAATGTCGGCAGCAAAGAGCAGCGGATTCGCTACGGCGCCGGTATTGGACTGGTTCTGGTCTCCGTATTCCTCGCCAACATCGCCATGTTGTTGATCGGGGTCGTTTTGATCGTGACTGCAAAGCTGCAATGGTGCCCGGCCTACTCGGGGCTTTCGAAAAGCAGTGTTCTCCCGGGTGATGAGCCCCCGGCGCCGAGCGCTCCTCATCATTGAGACCCGTTTGTAAGCGCTGAGCGATCAGTGCCATCGTCGTCAAGTGCCCGCGTCAGCGGGCATTTTTGTTTTCTGGGCAGATGCCCATCAAGTCCCCAGCCCCTTCGATCCTTTCTGAATTTCCCGTCCTGAATTTAGGTGCCTCGTCGAGACATCCTTTTCCGGTGCCAGATCCGCAAAAAAACATAACCCATTGATTTATTGGGCTCTCCTCGCTTGAGAGGTGCGTCTTGATGCCTACCAAAAAACAACCACTTGACTTGTGGGGTGACACTTTCTATATTCGCGTAAAAGTGGGGAGAAGTGGGTAAAAGTGGTAGGAAATGGGGAGTAGGGGGGCAAGGTGTTCAGAGGCGTCAGTGCAATCAATCTCGACGACAAGGGGCGATTAGCGGTTCCTACCCGCTATCGCACCGAGTTGGGTGATTGCTGTGATAACCAGTTGGTTGTCACGGTAGGCCTCGACAAGTGCCTGCTGCTTTATCCGCTGCCGGAATTCGAAGAGATTGAGCGCAAGCTCGTAAAGCTTCCGGCACTGAATAAAAAGGCCAAGCGGTTGCAGCGTCTCCTCATTGGTCACGCCACGGAATGTGAGCTCGACGGTCAGGGTCGCTTCCTGATTCCTGAGCCGCTGAGAAATTTCGCTGGACTGGAGCGTCGGGTGGCGCTGATCGGTCAGGGCAACAAATTCGAGATTTGGGACGAGGCCGGGTGGGTCGCTGCCCGTGATGAGTGGATTGACGAAGAGCAGGCAGACGATGAGGAGCTCTCTCCGGAGCTTGGTGCGTTGTCTCTCTGATGGACAGCGCCAGTTCATCGCATGTTTCGGTCCTGCTGACTGAAAGTGTCGCAGCACTGAAGCTTGAGCCGGAGGACTGCGCAGTTGATTGCACGTTTGGGCGAGGAGGACACAGTCGGTTGCTTCTAGATCAGCTTGGGCCCTCGGGGCGGCTGCTGGCGATGGACAAGGACCCCCAAGCGGTTGCATCCCTGGAAGCGCGGGCCTTAGTTGAAGAAGGGCGATTCGAAATTCGCCACGGAAGTTTTGCAGGGCTCTCCCGTGAGGTTGAGAGCTTGGGTTGGACGGGGAAGGTTGCGGGGGTCTTGATGGACCTTGGGGTCTCTTCTCCTCAGCTTGATGAGGCTGATCGTGGATTCAGCTTTATGCGGGAAGGACCCTTGGACATGCGGATGGACTCCAGTTCGGGGGAGACCGCTGCCGAGTGGCTGAGCCGTATATCAGAAGCTGAACTTGCGAATGTGCTTTGGCGGTGGGGTGAGGAGCGATTCTCAAGACGCATTGCTGCCGCGGTTGTGGCCAAACGTCGGGAAAAACCGCTTCAAACCACGCGAGATCTGGCAAGCCTGATCGAGTCGGTAGTGCCGAGCCGGGAAATTGGCAAGCATCCGGCAACCCGAAGTTTTCAGGCGATCCGAATTGCGGTGAACCGAGAGCTTGAGGATCTGGAGACCGCATTGGATCAGGCGATTGACGTATTAAAGCCGGGTGGCCGATTAGCCGTGATTTCCTTCCATTCACTGGAAGATCGGATTGTGAAGCGGTTTATCAGGGATCAGGAACGGGGCTGGAGTCACGGGCAGGCGCCGCACCCCATGGCAGCCCCAGCGGTCTCCCGCCTGAAGCGGATCGGCAAGGCAGTGATGCCCGGGCCGAAAGAAGTTGCAGTTAATCCCCGAGCACGAAGTGCAGTGCTCAGGATCGCGGAAAAGGTTTGAGATGAGGTTGCTTCTCTTGATGGTTGTGATCGCGGTGGCTTCGGCCTTGGGTGTGGTGCACATGAAATACCGCACGCGGTTGCTGTTTTCAGAGATCCAGCGCCTTCAGCAGGCCAATGAGGCTTACGACGAGGCCTTGGCCCAGCTCCAGTTTGAACAAAATCGTCAGGCGGATCGTGAACGGATTGAGCGAGAGGCGCGGGCTCGCCTTGGCATGAATGTTCCGGATCCAGCCACCATTATTTCGATTAAGCCCTGAGGGACTGTGTCATGAAGATCATCAAGCCAAACGAGGCCCCCCAGGACTACGGTGTTCGCTGGCGCGTTCTATTGGGGTTGCTTCTCACATCCCTCACCGTATTAATTGGTCGTGCCGTTTATCTTCAGGTGCTCGACAAGCAGTTCCTGAAGCATCAGGGGGATCTTCGCCATGTCGGCGTCATGCCGATCCCTGCTCACCGGGGCAAGATTACTGACCGGAACGGTGAAATTCTGGCAGTCAGCACACCGGTTAAGACCATTTGGGTAAACCCCAAGGAATTCTTGAAGGCGGCACCCGGACGGGACAAGATTGAGGCCATGGCCCGTCTTGTCGGTATGCGGGTGGAAGAAATTCTGCAGAAAGTGGGTGAAGACGAGCACCGCGCGTTTGCCTACGTTAAGCGCAAGATGAGTCCTGAGTTGGCGGATCAGGTGCTGGCCATGGGGATTCCCGGCGTTTATGCCGATCGCGAATACAAGCGCTATTACCCGACTGGAGAGGTCACGGCTCACCTTCTGGGAACCACCAATGTTGATGGCAACGGCCAGGAAGGGATGGAGCTGGTCATGGACTCCGGACTTCGGGGTGTGGATGGGGCGCGCCGTGCTGTGAGGGATGGCAAGCGTCGGATTATCGAAAAGATTGAGGAAGTGCGCCACCCGGTTTCGGGCAAGGAAATAGCGCTGAGTATTGACTCGAGGCTTCAGTACATCGCGCATCGTGAATTGAAAAATACGGTGGCTCAGCATCATGCCCGCTCCGGGACTCTGGTGCTGATGGATGTGAAGACCGGTGAGGTTCTGGCCATGTCCAACCAGCCTGCCTTCAATCCCAATAGCAGGTCTCAGGCCGCGCCGGATGTGTCCCGCAATCGTGCCATCACCGATCTCTTTGAGCCTGGCTCAACCATGAAGCCCTTTGCGATCGCTTGTGCGTTGGAGCTTGGGCTAACCAACCCGCGAGCCATTATCAATACCAATGGCGGGGTTTGGCATGTTGGCACTAATGTCGTCAAGGACGTCCACAATTACGGTGTGATGGATGTGACGAAGGTGATCCAGAAGTCGAGTAACGTCGGAACCAGCAAGATTGCTCTGACGATTCCGCCACGAAAGCTTTGGGCCTTCTATCACAATCTCGGATTTGGACAGACACTGGAGACGAATTACCCCGGTGAAGCGCGCGGACGGCTTTCCGATTACCACGGCTGGAGTACGTTTGAGCAAGCGACATTGTCCTTCGGCTATGGGGTTTCGGTCTCCGCGATGCAATTGGCCCGAGCCTATACCGCCCTTGGCAATGAAGGGTTGATGCCCATGGCGAGCCTGACTCGTGTGGATGAGGAGCCGGAAGTGCATCGCATCATGTCTGCGAAGACGGCCAACATGATGATGGCCATGCTGGAAACCGTGGTATCGAAGGAGGGTACGGCATTCCAGGCTGCCGTTCCTGGGTACCGCGTTGCGGGTAAGACCGGAACCGTCAAGAAACTCGGCGCCCATGGTTATACCGCTTCAAGTTACAACGCCCTGTTTGCCGGCGTAGCCCCAGCGAGTGATCCTCGATTGGTCATGGTCGTCATGATCGATGAGCCTTCCGCAGGAGACTACTACGGTGGCGTCGTCGCGGCCCCCGTATTCTCCCGAGTCATGCAGGAAGCATTACGCGTCCTCAACATTGCTCCTGATCAATCTACGCCATCGATCATGGTGGCTCGTCAGGATGGGCCAGCATGACCGTGCCTCCCCCTCACGATCGATCCGTCGATCTGGCGAGGTTACTCAAGGGATGGGTCGCTGATGAAGCGATTCCATCCCTTAGCGTTACCGGCATCGAGAGCGATAGCCGGAAGCTCGGGCGCGGGATGCTTTTTCTAGCGACATCAGGCCTCCATCGTCACGGGCTCGAATTTCTAGACTCCGCCATCGCCGCGGGGGTTGCCGCAGTCGCATACGATCCGCAAGGTGCTGGATCCTCTCTCGGGAGTTCAGATAGAAGGGTGCCCTTGATCGAGGTTCCAGGGTTGACTCGGAATCTCGGAGTGATTGCTGCACGATTCTATGATGAACCCTCGGCCTCGCTCAAAGTGATCGCGGTGACCGGCACGAACGGCAAAACATCCTGCACGCATTTTCTCGCGGAAGCGTTGCAAGGATCGGTCGAAGCGGCTGTGATCGGAACGCTCGGTTGGGGTCGCCCAGGCTACCTCCATTTGACGCAGCACACCACGCCAGAGCCGGTCGAATTGCAACGGATTCTGGCCAGTCTGGAGGCAGAGGGATGCCAGATGGTGGCGATGGAGGCGTCCTCCCATGGCCTTGAGCAGGGGAGACTTTCCGGAGTGCAATTTCAGGGGGCGGTGTTCACCAATTTCTCCCGTGATCATCTGGATTATCACGGAACGATGGAAGCCTATCTGGAAGCCAAATTGGCGCTAGCTGAATGGCCCAAACTTCAATTTGTTGCGTTTAACGCTGAGGAAGCCTTTGCGGCGCCGATCGCACAACGTGTGGGGACCCAGTTAGATCTTTTGGGTTTCTGTGCAGAGACTTATGAAACCGCGCTTGAGATCCCGCTCTTGCGGTACGGGACCCCCACTTATCATCAAGATGGGATGCAGTTTGATGTTCTCTATCAGGGGCGACGTGGCACCGTGAGAACAGCCCTTTACGGCGACTTCAATATTGAAAACCTGACCGCGACCCTCGCTGCAATGCTTTGTCTCGGCTTCGATTTTGATATGGCCGTCGCTCAACTGGGGCAGGTGGTTGCAGTGCCTGGAAGGATGGAGCGTGTGAATTGCAGCGATCGGCAAGTTGTCGTCGATTATGCGCATACCCCTGATGCCCTAGCCACAGTGCTTGAGGGCCTAAGAAAGCATGATCCCAAGAGCCTTTGGGTGATTTTCGGTTGCGGTGGCGATCGAGACCGCGGCAAGCGTCCCGAGATGGGGGCCGTGGCCTCAGCAATGGCCGATCATATTGTCTTGACGGACGATAACCCGCGCACCGAGAACGGTGATGAAATTATCCGGGACATTCTGTCCGGGGTTTCTTGCCCTGATGCGATCGTCATCCGTGATCGACGGGCTGCGATCCGGCACGCGCTGGGAGCCATTGGTCCTGACGACCTGCTTGTGGTGGCTGGGAAGGGCCATGAAACCACGCAGGAAGTTGCAGGGATCAAATATCCATTTAACGACCGCGCCGTCATTGAAGAAACCTGGCTTGACCTATTGAAGGGGGCCCAAGGTTCCGCGGTCGAAAGCCAACCACAGAGATTCGTATAGGGGTAAACACATGCTACTCGCGCTGGCTGACTGGCTATCTAATTATTTCGATGACTTTCGGGTCTTTCACTATCTGACCTTCAGAGGGAT
This sequence comes from Pseudomonadota bacterium, assembly GCA_039795615.1. Lineage (GTDB taxonomy): Bacteria > Pseudomonadota > Gammaproteobacteria > Methylococcales > Methylococcaceae > UBA6136. Next base: position 11,612 of record JBDKLO010000136.1, on the reverse strand, counting down.
CCTCGGCATTCTGACCTCGTTGCTGATTTCCCTTCTGGTAGGGCCGGCCATGATTCGTCAGCTGAGCAAGTACAAGATTGGGCAGAGTGTTCGCGATGATGGTCCCCAAAGTCATTTTTCCAAGGCGGGTACCCCAACTATGGGGGGAGCGCTGATTCTGGTGGCCGTTACTCTGACCACTCTCCTCTGGGCCGACCTCGAAAATCGCTACATCTGGGTGACCCTTCTGGTGACCCTGGGATACGGCATCATCGGTTTTGTGGATGACTACAAGAAGCTGGTGCTTCGCAACAGCAAAGGGCTAGCGGCACGGCATAAGTATCTCTGGCAGTCGATTTTTGGAATCGCTGCATCCACTTTCCTCTATGTCTCAGCAACAGTGCCTGCAGAAACGACTTTCATTGTGCCTTTTTTCAAGCAGTTTGCCTGGAATATGGGGTTGGCGTATCCCATCCTGACCTATTTCGTCATCGTGGGAACCAGTAACGCGGTGAACCTGACCGATGGGCTGGATGGACTGGCGATTATGCCGACCGTACTGGTTGCGGGAGCATTGGGGATCTTTGCCTATCTTTCGGGCAACGCGGTGTTTGCCGAATATCTCAGTATCCCTTTTGTGCCGTTGGCCGGTGAACTCGTGATTTTTTGTGGTGCACTCGTGGGCGCGGGTCTCGGATTCCTTTGGTTCAATGCCTATCCCGCCATGGTTTTTATGGGAGACGTCGGTGCCTTGGCGTTGGGAGCTGCCCTTGGAATTCTTGCTGTCCTCGTGCGTCAGGAAATTGTTCTGGTGATCATGGGCGGCGTCTTCGTCGTCGAGACCTTGTCGGTGATGATTCAGGTTCTGTCTTTCAAAATGACCGGCCGTCGAGTTTTTCGTATGGCACCGATTCACCATCACTTCGAGCTGAAAGGTTGGCCAGAGCCACGGGTTATCGTGCGTTTCTGGATTATCTCCGTCATTCTGGTCCTGTGTGGTCTTGCCACACTGAAGCTCAGGTAAACCCATGGTCACGGACTTGCGCGTCGGACAGCATCTCGAAAAGCTCAGCATTCGTCTGGGACTGGATGCGCAGTCGGCGGTGCTGATTGTCGGTCTAGGAAAGACCGGCTATTCAATTGCACGATTTCTGGCCTCGCAGTCCGTTCATTTCGCGATCACGGACACCCGGGAAGTCCCTCCCTTCATAGAAGAGTTCCGGGAAAACTTTCCCGATTCGGCGGTGTTTTTGGGCGGCTTCAATGCCACTGCTTTCGAAGCTGCGACCCATTTAGTGGTCAGTCCAGGGGTTGCCTTGGATCATCCCTTAATCGCTGCGGCCGAGGCCCGTGGGGTTCCTGTTATAGGCGATCTTGATCTCTTTGCTGCCGTGGTCGATGTCCCTGTTCTGGCGGTGACGGGAGCCAATGGCAAAAGCACAGTCACAACCTTACTGGGTCTGATGGCGGAATCCGATGGTCGGCAAAGCCGTGCGGGTGGGAATCTCGGGACTCCCATGCTGGAATTGATCGATGAAACCGTTGAAATGTATGTGTTGGAGCTTTCGAGTTTCCAATTGGAATCCTCGCATTTGCTTGAGCCTCTGGTCGCAACGGTCCTGAACATCAGTCCTGACCATATGGATCGATATCCCGATCTTGAGGCCTATGCCTCAGCGAAGGAGCGCATCTTCAATGGGCAAGGTGTCATGGTCCTGAATCGGGATGATCCCGTTGTGGCAGCGATGGCGCGACCCAATCGGAAAGTCTCCTGGTTTGGTCTTGATGCTGCCGAAGTGGATTACGAGTTAAGGGTGCACGAAGGTCAGGAATGGATTTTTGCTCACGGTGCGGCCGTCATGCCGAGGACCGAGGTCAAATTGCATGGACGCCACAACATCGCCAATGTGTTGGCTTCGCTGGCCATCGGGGATGCTGCGGGGCTATCGCGTCAGGCGATGATTCAGGCCATCCGTGAATTTACAGGGCTTCCCCACCGTACCGAGTGGGTCGCAGAAATTAATGGCGTGACCTTTATCAATGATTCCAAGGCGACCAATGTGGGTGCCTGCATTGCGGCGCTCCATGGGATGGATAAGCCGGTCATTCTGATTGCGGGCGGAGATGGGAAGGGGGCGGACTTTAGGGTGTTGCGTGAGGCGGTGGGCCAAAAGGTCAAGGCGCTGGTCCTCATAGGACGCGATTCATCCTTACTGCGTGAGGCGCTGGGTGATCTGGTGCAGACGGTCATGGCGACCAACCTGTCCAAAGCGGTAGAGGCCTCCGCTCAAATTGCGATCGCCGGGGATGTCGTGATGCTGGCGCCTGCCTGTGCCAGTCTCGATCAATTCAAGGATTATCAGGAGCGGGGCCTGATTTTTCAGCAAGAAGTCAGGAAGCTTTCGTGATCCGATACTGCGGCGTGAGTCGCCCCTTCTTTGAGGAGTAAGAGCGTTGATGTCGAATCCGAGTAAGGGGTTGGTTCTGCAGTGGCGGGGAAGCCGCTTCTACATTGATCCCATTCTGTTGCTGGTGACCCTGACCTTGTTACTCTTCGGATACGTCATGGTCGCCTCGGCATCTCTCCACCTTGGGGACAAGATGGCGGGTGACAGCTTCTATTTTCCGCGGCATCAGCTGATTCATATTGCGATGGGGCTGGTCTTTGGAATTGCCGCAGCCTCGGTGAATCTTGAAGCCTGGCGAGAAATGTCGTTCAAGCTCTTCTTTCTGGGTCTGATTTTGCTGGTGGTGGTCCTCATCCCAGGGATTGGAAAGTCGGTCAACGGCAGTGTGCGGTGGCTGAATATTCTGGGGATCCGAATCCAGGTGTCCGAAATCTTCAAGCTGATTTCGGTGATTTATATGGCGAGCTTCATTGATCGTCATATCAATGTTGTCAGGAGCTCCTGGTCAGGCATCCTGAAGCCCTTCATGCTCCTGGGCGTGGGTGCGCTTTTGCTTCTGAAAGAGCCAGACTTTGGCTCGGTGGTCGTGATTTTTGCCGTGGCTTCAGGGATGTTGCTGCTCGCGGGAGCCAAGTTCTGGCATTTCGGCCTTTTGGTGGGCGCCTTCATTATGGCGGGTGTCTTTCTGGTCATTACGGCACCTTATCGCCTCCGGCGGGTCTTGAGCTTCCTTGATCCTTGGGATGACCCCCTGAATAGCGATTTTCAGTTGTCCCAGGCGCTCATTGCTTTTGGGCGGGGCGAGTGGACCGGGGTTGGGTTGGGGTCCAGTATCCAAAAACTGTTTTATCTGCCCGAAGCCCATACCGACTTTCTGTTTTCAGTCGTGGGTGAAGAACTGGGATTGGTGGGCACGACCTCGGTGATTGTGCTTTTCATGTTGTTGGTGTGGCGCGCGTTTGTCATCGGTCGGCTGGCTGAGCAGTCGGGCACGCGATTCTCTGCCTATCTGGCTTATGGCATCGGCGTCTGGTTTTCCGTTCAAGCGTTTATCAACATGGGCGTCAATATGGGGCTGTTACCGACCAAGGGTTTGACCCTTCCCCTCATGAGCTACGGTGGAGGCAGCATCATGATCATGAGCGCGACACTGGACTTGCTGTTCCGTGTTCGAAGTGATGCCATCGCGGCGGTTACCGCTAAACCACGGGTGAGGGCGACGTGGGCAAACGTGTGATGATTATGGCGGGGGGAACCGGCGGGCATGTCTACCCGGCCCTTGCGGTTGCGCGCGAATTAATGGATCGGGGCAACGAAGTCGTCTGGATGGGAACGCGAAAAGGATTGGAAGCCAGAGTCGTTCCGGCGGCAGGAATTCCAGTCGAGTGGCTAGCCGTTGAGGGGGTTCGAGGGAAAGGCGTCAAGGGGGCGCTGAAGGCGCCGTTCATGGTGCTCAAGGCCCTGACTCAATCCTTGGGTATCCTCAGAAAAGTTCGTCCCCAAGTGGTACTCGGTATGGGGGGCTTCGTTTCTGGGCCGGGTGGGCTGATGGCCAGCCTCACGGGGATACCATTGGTCCTTCATGAGCAAAACCGTGTGCCCGGAACGACAAATCGTTTGCTGGCATCCCGGGCTCGAGTCGTTCTGGAGGCTTTCCGGGGCAGTTTCCCATCAAAGGTGAAAGCCCGAGTGACTGGCAATCCCTTGCGAAGGGAAATTGTGGGTCTGAGTACCTTTTCTCGAGATCGCGCCCCTGATGCCGTGTTCAGGATTCTGGTGGTCGGGGGAAGTTTGGGTGCCAAGGCATTGAATGAAACGGTTCCCGAGGCTCTGGCGCGCTTGGGTGTGCCCCTGGAAATCCGTCATCAGACGGGTGTAGCGCTCCGGGATGAAACGGAGATGCGATATCAGGCATTGAATTTGAAGGCAGAAGTCATCGCTTTTGTTGAGGACATGGCTGAGGCCTATGCTTGGGCTGATTTGGCCGTTTGTCGGGCGGGCGCAATGACGGTCAGCGAATTGGCCGTTACGGGTCTTCCGGCGGTATTGGTGCCATATCCCTATGCCATTGATGATCACCAAACTAAAAATGCCGAAGTGCTGGCAGAGGTCGGGGCGGCTATTCTCATGCCTCAGAGTGAATTAACGGCGGAGCATCTTGCCTCGGCAATTGCCGATGTGATTAATTCCCCGGGCCGTCTGGAGGCGATGTCTCAGGGGGCTCGTCAGGTGGCTCGTCCAGCAGCTGCGGAAATTGTCGCAGCGGTCTGCCTTGAACACGCCAATCAGAACAAAACGAAGAGATGAGGTTATGAAGGTCTCCGCCGACAATCAACGTCAACATGGGATGAGCCGGATAAGGCGAATCCATTTCATCGGTATCGGCGGGACCGGGATGAGCGGGATTGCAGAAGTGCTGCTGAATCTCGGCTATGACGTTTCGGGATCCGATGTTGGGGAAAATGCCGCCACGCGCAGGCTATGCGATTTGGGCGCGGCAGTATACAGGGGGCATGCCTCGGACCATGTCCAGGGTGCCGAAGTGGTGGTGGTCTCGACCGCGATTGATCGGTCCAATCCCGAACTCTCCGAAGCGCTTTCAAGAAAAATACCGGTCATTTCACGAGCTGAAATGCTCGCAGAACTGATGCGGTTCCGTTATGGCATCGCCGTCGCTGGAACCCATGGAAAGACCACGACCACCAGCCTTTGCGCCAGTGTTCTTGCTGAGGCAGGACTGGATCCGACCTTTGTGATCGGGGGACGGCTGAACAGTGCCGGTACCAATGCCCAGTTGGGTAAGGGGACTTTCCTGGTGGCGGAGGCCGATGAGAGCGATGCGTCCTTCCTGCATCTTCAGCCCATGATCGCAGTCGTGACCAATATCGATCGTGATCACATGGAGACCTATGCCGGTGATTTCGAGCGTCTGAAGGAAACCTTCGTCGAGTTTCTCCACCACGTTCCTTTCTATGGGCTTGCTGTCCTCTGCCTTGAAGATGAGGGAGTTCGGGAAATTCTGCCGCAGATCAGCAAACCGGTGGTGACCTATGGATTTCGCCCCGAGGCTGATGTCAGGGCCGTAGAGGTTCGCCGTGAGGGGCTCCAGAGCACATTTACGGTAGAAACGCGGCGCGGTGGGCGCTTTGATGTGACGCTCAATCTTCCGGGGCAGCACAATATCCTCAACGCGCTCTCCATTATCGCCATTGCAGAAGAGCTGGGGATTACGCCTGACGTGATTCGTCGGGCATTAGGCCAGTTTAAGGGCATCGGGCGTCGGTTTCAGCAAAATGGCCAGATCGCCTATCAGGGTGGGCATCTCACGCTCGTCGATGACTATGGGCATCATCCGCGGGAAATTGAGGCCACCCTGGATTCAGCCCGTCAGTCGTTTCCTGGGCGGCGCCTGGTGATGGTCTTTCAGCCTCACCGATATACCCGCACGCGGGATCTCTTTGAAGACTTTGTCCAGATTCTTTCCAAGACCGACGTTCTCATCTTGTGCGAGGTCTATGCCGCGGGCGAGAAGCCGATCGCCGGCGCAGAGGGTCGCTCATTGACTCGAGCGATCCGCATGCGCGGTCAGATTGAACCGGTCTTCCTCGCTGAAGTTGTCGAGCTGCCAGAGTTGCTGGCGGGCATCGTCGAGCCGGGTGATGTGATTTTGACGCTTGGAGCTGGAAATATCGGTGCTGTGGCGCTCGATCTCCCCAACACGCTGGGCGGGATTCTTTCTCCGGGGGAGCGGCGGTGAACGAGCCCCGGGATCTTCTCGGGGATAGCCTTCCGCTTCAGGGCCGCCTGCTGACCAATGAGCCGATGGTTTCCCACAACTCCTGGCGGGCCGGTGGCAAGGCAGATCGCTTTTATTTGCCTGAAAATCTTGAAGATCTCTGCCGGTTTCTGAAAAGACTCCCCGAGGATGAGCCCCTGCTATGGCTTGGGCTTGGCAGTAATTTGCTAATTCGCGACGGAGGAATCCGGGGCACGGTTCTTTGTACCCTGAATCGGCTGAAACGGCTTGAATTGCACGAAGGTCACGTGATTCGGGTCGAGGCTGGCGTTCCTTGTGCCCATGTTGCCAAGTTCAGCGCCGAAAAAGGATTGGTGGGTGCTGAATTTCTTGCAGGCATCCCCGGCACTATGGGTGGAGCCTTGGCGATGAATGCAGGGGCCTTTGGGGGGGAAACCTGGTCCAAGGTTCTTGAAGTCTCCACCGTGGATCGGAGAGGGATACTTCGCCAAAGAACCCCTGAAGCTTTTAGCGTGGGTTACCGAAGCGTGAAAGGACCCGAAGGGGAATGGTTCGTTGGGGCAGACCTTCAGTTGGCTGAGGGCGATGTGGAAGCTTCTCGCACCAAAATAAAAGGTTTGCTCGCCAAACGGGCAGCCACGCAACCCACCAATCTACCCAGTTGTGGTTCGGTCTTCAGGAACCCCCCAGGTGATCATGCGGCCCGTTTGATTGAGGCCTGTGGCCTTAAGGGTTACCGGATGGGGGATGCGCAGGTCTCCGAAAAACACGCGAATTTTATAGTTAATCTGGGGGCTGCGAAGGCTTCCGATATCGAGGCATTGATGTTGCATGTGAAAGGCACAGTTCGAGAGGTCCATGGCGTTGATCTGGTGCCGGAGGTGAGAATCGTGGGAAGTGCGACCGAGGGGGCATCAGCATGAAAAAGAAGGCAGATACAGCGGCAAGTTTTGGGCGGGTTGCCGTCCTGATGGGAGGGAGTGCGGCTGAGCGCGAGGTTTCCCTGAAAAGTGGCAAAGCAGTTTTAGAGGCCCTGATGAGTCGAGGCGTCGAGGCGGAAGGATTCGATGTCGGTCGCGACATGATTGCCCCCTTGTTGCGGGATTCTCGGGGATTTGATCGAGTCTTCAATATTATCCATGGGCGCGGTGGCGAGGATGGTGTTCTTCAGGGAGCACTTGAAACGCTGGGTCTCCCGTATACCGGCAGTGGCGTCCTCGCCTCTGCATTGAGCATGGATAAATTACGCACCAAATTATGCTGGATGGGTGCCGGATTGCCTACGCCGCGCTGGATGCTGCTTAAAACGGAGGCTGATCTTGAGCGTTGCCGCGATGAATTGGGTTTTCCCGTAATTATCAAGCCCGCGCAGGAAGGCTCGAGTATTGGAATGAGCCGAGCGGATAATTTTGTTGATCTTAAGGAGGCATGGCGGGCCGCATCGTTATATAATTGCGACGTGTTTGCGGAAACTTGGATCACCGGAACGGAATACACCGCCGGAATCCTGGGAGAAATGCCGCTTCCCCTAATTCGACTGGAAACGCCGCACGTCTTTTATGACTTCGACGCCAAGTATCGCGCCGAGACGACTCAATATCACTGTCCCTGTGGATTGCCTCCTGAAGCGGAGGAGGAGATCCAGTCCCTGGCCCAAAGGGCCTGCCAAATCGTCGGTGTACTCGGTTGGGCGAGAGTCGACCTGATGATAGACGCAGTCGGCAAGCCTTGGTTGATTGAAGTCAACACCGTTCCAGGCATGACGGACCACAGTCTTGTTCCGATGGCGGCTCGTGAGGCAGGGATCAGCTTTGACGAGTTGGTCTGGCGTATCCTCGAAACCAGTTTTCAGCGGGGATAGCCGATATGGCCAGAGTGCGCCGGTATCAGCGTAAATCCACGATTCGCCCGCTCCGGGTGGTGGTGGTTGCCCTGATGGCCTTGAGCGTTCTCGGTGTGATTTACGAGCGTGATGCGGCGATTCGCGCGTTCGATCGGTGGACCCCTATCCGCTATGTCCGGATTGAAGGGGCTTTTGAAGGGTTGGAGCCGCAGCAATTTGAGTCTGCGATTCGTCCGATGGTGCAGGGAAGTTTTCTCACCACCAACCTCTCTACCCTTGAGACCGCCGCGCGCGAGGTCCCTTGGGTGGGGGATGTGACCGTCAGTCGGGTCTGGCCGGATACCTTGGTATTCACCCTGGACGAGCTCGATCCGGTGGCCCGGTGGGGTGATCGGCAGTTGATCTCATCCACCGCGAAGGTCTTCAATCGACCGGCATCAAAGGTCGATTTTGATCATTTGCCGATCCTGAAAGGACCGGTTGGGCGGGAACGGGAAGTGCTGGCGATGCGGGAGCAGCTGGACCAGAAGTTTGCCGCTGCAGGAACTCATGTCGTCAAGCTTAGTTTGAGTGAGCGTCTGGCGTGGAACGCGACCCTCGCGAGCGGACTCGAAATTACCTACGGCAATTTGTCGCCTGCGGAATCGACAGAGCGCTTACTGGAGTTGCTGCCGCATTTGCAGGCGCAACATCAGGCCGAAATTAAGACCGTAGATTTGCGCTATCCGCGCGGGTTTGCGATTAGCTGGAAAGTGCAGCCCACGGGGGCAGCTCCGGGATCGGCCGCGTCAGACGGGCATGGCTAGGGGCAATGGGCATGCAGAAAAAAATAAACAAAGCATTCGGGGGCGGGCGCTCAATACATGGCTAAGAAATCTGATCGAAATCTGATCGTTGGACTGGACATCGGGACCTCCAAGGTGGCCTGCATCGTCGGTGAGATCAACCTCGATGGGGATATCGAGGTGGTGGGCCTCGGTACCCATGCATCCAAGGGATTGAAAAAAGGGGTGGTGGTCAATCTCGAAAGCACCGTGCAGTCGATTCAGCGAGCGGTTGATGAGGCTGAGCTTATGGCGGGTTGCCGGATTAACTCCGTTTATGCGGGTATCGCTGGCAGCCACATCATCAGCATGAATTCGCATGGCATCGTAGCCATCAAGGACAAGGAAGTGACCCAGGGAGATGTCGATCGAGTGATCGACTCGGCCCGCGCCGTGGCTATCCCTGCAGATCAGAAGATCCTTCACATCCTCCCGCAGGAGTATGTGATCGACCGTCAGGAAGGCATCAAGGAGCCCGTCGGAATGTCGGGCATCCGACTGGAAGCGCGCGTTCATATTGTGACCGGTGCCGTGAGTGCGGCTCAGAATATCGTCAAATGCATTCGTCGGTGTGGGCTTGAAGTTGAAGACATCATTTTGGAACAGCTGGCCTCCAGTGCGGCCGTACTGACTGATGATGAAAAGGATCTAGGCGTTTGCCTCGTCGATATCGGCGGGGGAACTACGGATATTGCCGTATTCACGGATGGAGCCATTCGCCATACGGCCGTGATACCGATTGCGGGCGATCAGGTCACGAATGATATTGCCGTTGCGCTCAGGACCCCGACCCAGTTTGCCGAGGAGATCAAGATCAAGCACGCTTGCGCGCTTGCGCAGTTGGCCAGTCTTGAGGATCTGATTGAGGTTCCCAGCATCGGGGAACGGCCGATTCGGCAAATTTCGAGGCTCAACCTTGCGGAAATCGTGGAGCCCCGCTACGAGGAGTTGCTACTTCTCGTTCAGGCGGAACTCCGCCGCAGCGGGTTTGAAGATCTGATTGCTGCGGGCATCGTGCTTAGCGGCGGCAGTGCCCAGGTCGAGGGGCTGACGGAATTGGCTGAAGAAATTTTTCATGTACCGGTACGGATCGGCATGCCGCAGGTCATTACCGGTTTGAATGAAGTGGTTCGTAATTCCGCCTATGCAACCGGGGCGGGTTTGTTGATGTTTGGACGGCAGCAACACCAGCATGGAGAGCATTTCGGGTCCGTGGGGCCGGGATTCCGGGGGATGTGGAATCGCATGAAGACGTGGTTCTCTGGACATTTTTGATATAACAGTTCAATCAGGGGTGGTGAAATGAAATTTGAAATCGTGGATTCCTATAGTCAAAACGCCGTGATCAAGGTGGTCGGCGTCGGTGGTGGTGGCGGCAATGCGGTCAACCACATGGTCAGTAGCAATGTCGATGGGGTCGACTTCATCTGTGCGAACACGGATGCTCAGGCACTGAAGAGCCTTGGAGCGCGTTCGGTGATTCAGCTTGGAACGGCTCTGACCAAGGGTTTGGGAGCGGGTGCAAACCCGGAAATCGGTCGTCAGGCGGCACTCGATGACCGGGATCGGATCCTCGAAGTCCTTGAAGGGGCAGATATGGTCTTCATCACCGCAGGCATGGGGGGTGGTACCGGAACGGGCGCCGCTCCGGTGATCGCGGAAATCGCCAAGGAAGCCGGCATCCTGACCGTTGCGGTCGTCACCAAGCCTTTCGCATTTGAGGGCAAGCGCCGTAAAGAACTGGCCGAAAAGGGCATCGATGAACTCAGCCAGTTCGTCGACTCGTTGATCACGATTCCGAACGAAAAGCTCCTGCCTGTGCTGGGTCGTGACGTTTCCCTGATGAAGGCCTTTGCTGCAGCCAATGACGTGCTCTTGGGCGCGGTTCAGGGGATCGCGGATCTGATCACCCGTCCGGGTCTGATCAACGTGGACTTCGCTGACGTCCGGACCATCATGTCCGAGATGGGGCTGGCCATGATGGGTACGGGCGTGGGTCATGGTGAAAACCGGGCTCGTGAAGCCGCCGAGGCGGCGATCGCCAGCCCGCTTCTTGAAGACATTAACTTGCAGGGTGCTCGCGGCATCCTCGTCAACATCACGGGTGGCATGGATATGGCCATCGGCGAGTTCGACGAAGTGGGTAATGTGGTGCGTGAATTCGCGTCGGATGATGCGGCCGTTGTGATTGGTACGGTCATCGATCCGGATCTTCACGATGAAATCCGTGTGACTGTCGTTGCGACGGGTCTCTCGGGTGCGCGTGCTGCAAGCGAACCAAAGCTCACGATCGTTCACAAGAACACCGGCGAAATCGACTACACCGAGATGACGCGTCGTCCGGCGGTTGCGCGAAAGCATTCGCAATTGGAACCCCGCGCCGAATCCAAAAAAGAGCGCGAAATGGATCTCGAATATCTCGACATCCCCGCCTTCCTCCGTCGTCAAGCGGACTAGGCACCCCTGACCGGGCCGCCTGATGGTGGCCCGGTGGTCCCGGTTCTGGCCCTCCAAGGGGGGGGGAGCAGGCCCGGAAACGCAAACGTGATCTGGAGAACCCGGATGATCAGGCAAAGAACCCTGAAGAACATCATCAAGGCCACCGGCGTCGGACTTCATACCGGCGAAAAGGTGTATCTGTCCCTGAGGCCCGCGGCCCCCAATACCGGCATCGTCTTCCGCCGGGTTGACCTTCCTGAACCCGTCGACATTCCTGCCACCCCGCAGAACGTCGGTGAAACCACCCTGTCAACGACGTTGATTCGGGATGGCATCAAGGTGTCGACGGTCGAGCATCTGCT
>JBDKLO010000135.1:0-4757 GCA_039795615.1 Pseudomonadota bacterium | reverse complement strand
GCGACAATGCGGGTGGCCCGGACCGGCAAGCGGTGGGCAATCCGATCCCCGAGAAAGACCACGGGCACATTGGCGATCATCATCCCGAGGGTGGTTCCGATCACCACCATTACAAGATCCGATTGATGGGCGGCCAGCGCAATAGTTGCGATCTGGGTCTTGTCGCCCATTTCGGCCAAAAAGAAGCTCACCGTAGTGGCTGCGAAAACGCCCAGAGCGCTCCGGGTGTCGACATCCTCCTCACAGGTATCCGGGACCAGAATCCAGACCGCCATGACCAGAAAAACAAAAGCCAGAATCAGATGCAGGAGTTGAGGATCGAGAGCGCCGCCGATCCAGTGCCCTAGGGCACCGGCAAGACCATGGTTCAGAAGCGTCGCGATCAGGATGCCAAGGATGATCGGCAAGGCGCGTTGAAAGCGGGCCGCCAGGAGCAGGGCGAGCAGCTGAGTTTTGTCTCCTATTTCAGCCAGAGCCACCATGCCGGTCGAGACGCTGAGGGTATGAAGGTCGGGAAGTGAGGAGAGAGACATCTTTAGCTTGAGGGGCTTGAGGGAAATTTACATTGTACAGACTGTATTTCTACTGATTTTTCAGAGGCGTTGGACGGCCTAGGCTTGCCCCCGAAAGCGAAAGCCGGGATCCCGGCCCTCAAAGATTCGGTGATCTGGCGCCTGGAGCCTCTGAAGTGAATACCTACTCTCCCACACACCGTCCTCCGGCGGTCGCCGGCCGTTTCTACAGCAGTGATCCCAGGGTGCTCGGCCAACAGATTCAACGCTGGCTCGACATGCCAATAGCGCACCTCGCCCCGATGTGTCCCAAGGTCCTGGTGGTTCCCCACGCCGGATATCTTTATTCGGGCGCAGTGGCGGCGCGGGCATATGGGCTCTTGAAACCCTTTCGCCATCAGATTCGACGGGTGGTTCTTCTGGGGCCTTCGCATCGGCAGAGCGTTTGCGGCATGGTCATTCCCTCGGTCGATGTCTTTGATACCCCTATCGGCGATATTCCCCTGGATCGGAAGACCTTGTCGGCGTTGTTGATGACTCCCGGGGTGGTCGTGAGTGACGAGGTCCATGCCTTCGAACATTCCCTTGAAGTGCAGTTGCCATTTCTCCAATGCGTACTGGACGAATTTGCTCTGGTTCCGATGGCGATCGGTCAGATCGACCATGCCACGATCATGGAGTTGGTGGAGCAGGTTTGGGGTGGAAATGACACGATTCTCATTGTCAGTACCGACCTTTCGCATTTTCAGAGTGGGGCCATTGCAAGTCGTCACGATCGCGCCACGCTTCGGCGGATCATGGATCTCTCGCCGACCTTGAGCGTTGATGATGCGTGCGGCGCCTTACCTCTGAATGGGGTCCTTCACTCGGCTTCCGCACGAGGGCTGCGTGCCGAACTCATTGCCGCAACCCACTCGGGGCACACGACGGGAGACATGGCGTGTGTGGTCGGCTATGGCGCCGTGGCACTGTGGCCCGAGGAGAGGGTGTCATCGGACCGCCTTCGGGGGCCTGAAATGGCGGATGAAACCCGCCTTGGAGAGGCCTTGCTGACGCTGGCGCGAAATGCACTGGCCGATCAGTGGGGCTTGCCCCTGATAAAGGTGCCCCCCCATGCCTGCCTTTCAAAGCCGGCTGCCGTTTTTGTGACCTGGTATCGAGAGGGGCAACATGTGGCATGTCATGGGCGTCTCGTCGCCGGAAATCGGCCCCTAGAGGTGGATATCTGGCATCACGCCATGGCCGGAGTCCAAGATGCCTTGACCCACATGCATCCGACCCTCGAAGATCAGCCCCTGATTGAGGTCGAGATTGCACTGATCGAATCCCTCGAGCCAATTCCAGCGGAGACGGAAGCCTCGGTCATCAGGACCTTGATCCCGGGGCGAGATGGGGTCGTTTTCAGTTATAAACGGCATCACAGTACCTTGCTTCCGCATGCCTGGAGCGAATGTCCGAGGCCATTGGACTTTCTGAAGCGCCTGAAAGAAAGGGCAGGTCTTGCGCCGGATTTCTGGTCATCGGATGTCCACCTTTATCGCTACCCTGTGAGGGCCTTCAGGGGGGCTGTGCCATGATCCTGCATCGGCATGGCGGTGAAGTGCTCCGTTTCCAGGGGTATACGCCCTCTCGAGGGACGATGGCGGGCGGAGCCTCCACGGCCCTTGTTCCTTTCGGGGCTGGCCCCCAATGGCAGATCGAGAGCGTGGAAGCGCTCCCGCTTTACCACTTTCATCCGGGATCCCCAGTGCTGTGTCTTGGCCGAGCCGGGCGCTCTCCCTTCCGTGCGACCGAAGCTCAGAGAATGAGTCCAGATGACCTCATGCGAATCGTTGATCGCTATGGGGTTCAGTCCGTCGCTTTCAATGACTCGCCGCCGGGGAACGGTGAACCCTTCGATACCACTCTCTTTGAAGTCTGCCAGCAGCGCGGCCTTCGGATGATGGCGTTGACGGCGGGTGCCATGCCGGCTGAACTTCGAAAAGCCTATTTCCAAGGCATGCAGGCGGTCAGTGTGGACCTCAAGGCGTTTACCGATGCCTTCTATGTTCAGCAAACTGGAGCCCAGTTGAGTCCGGTGCTCGAGACCCTCCTTCATCTCTATCACGAGACTGAGTGCTGGCTTGAGATCAGGACCTGTCTGATGCCTGGCATGAATGATCATCCCATCGAACTCGATGCGATGTCCCAGTGGCTTTACAAACATCTGGGTCATGAAGTCCCGCTCCATTTCACGATCCTGCCCCCAGGTAACTCCCATCACCGATCATCACCCAGTGCCTTCACGATCCTCAACAAAGCCCGGAAGATTGCGGAGGGCAATGGCCTTTCGCATGTCTATCTCGACCATCCGGAGTGCCCTGAGGGGAGCAACACCCGCTGTGAATGTTGTAGCCTCACCCTGATGAGGCGGGAAGGAGGAAAACTCGTTTCTTTTGACCCGAGCATCGGTTTCGAATGTCCGGATTGCGGGATGAAGATCAAAGGGAAATTCCCAGAGTCTCCAATTGAAATTCCTCGAATTGATCACGAGCCGGGCGAGAGGGGGCCCTGGACCTTGAGCCTTAGGCTGGAGCATGCAGGAGAGATTGAATTTGCTCCATTTCGATAACGGACTGTCAACCTGACCCGTGCTTGTTGAATTGCCGTGAGATTATTTATGCTGAGACTTCCAATTGAAGCCATTGCCTGTCGAGACAAAGGAGAGATTGCGGATCGGTATTTTGCCCGATGGCCCGACGCCAAGGGACAGCGTCAGTTTCGACGCCTGATTCCCATCCTGGCGATCTCCTCATCACACTCAGGATCCATCCAGCGTATGGATCCTGTCCCCGGGGGGGGCTGAGTCTCGTCATCAAACCTATTCGAAGGCCCTGCCTGGGTCCTCGAAAAGAGCTTTGTGGGGACCTCAACCTGTCTTTGGCAGGGTCAAGGTCCTGGGCTGTATTGATGTTCCGTGGAGGTCAAAATGAAATCAAAGGAATCGTCCCAGCCTCGGGTCGGGCAACGCTATGGGCATTGGCTCATCACGGCTGCGGCCACCCGAGTCAAGGGTGACCTTCGTTATCCCTGCCGCTGTGACTGTGGTGAAGAGCGGCTGGTGTCCGCCATGACCCTCAGGAATGGATCCTCTACCAGCTGTGGCTGTATGCGGAGCGATCGAAGAAGCAAGCATCAGGATCTCGATCTTCTGCCGACGCCACCTGAAATTCAACGGATCTTTGATCTGATCAGCCAAGGCCTCCTTCCGCCGGCGGATCAGTTCACCAGCCGGGAAGGGGAGCCCACCTGGTCTTTTTCAGCGATTGCCAAAATCATTGGGGTGAGCCAGGACGAATTTCGGGAGCTTCTGCAGGGCGTCGGCCCCCGTTTTGAAAACGAGTGTCTGGGAGGTGGGGACGACGATCAGGCGATTCATGCACCCGTCGCGAGCTATCACAGGGCAGAGCCTGCATGATCCGCCTTGGTTAAAATTGGCTTTAGGAACGCGTACATACAAAAATACAGCGCCTTGACGGGAATGGTCCGCCCCCCTATCTTAGGGGGCTAGCCTCACTTTAAACCCCCTCTTGGTTGCGGAATATACGTCAATGGATTCGACGTTCTTGGGCTCGGCTTGCACCGAATGCCGGTTTTCAGAAGTCTGCCGGCCCAAAGGCATCACCCTCGCGGATCGGTTTTGCCTCACCCAGATTGCCAAACGGGCACGCACCTTTCAGAAAGGGGAGTCGTTGTACCGCCCTGGCATGCGCTTTAGCGGCATTCATGCCATCAACTCGGGCTCCATGAAGCTTTTGCACACCGACAGCAAAGGCAGGGAAGCCATTATCGCGATTCTCTTGCCGGGGGAACTCGCGGGTTTTGACGGCCTTTACAGTGGCAATTATCGGTGCGCCCTGGTGGCACTTGAAACGTCCAGCGCCTGCGAGATACCGAGTAGCGAGATCGAGTCACTCAGCCGCAGATTACCCGTCGTTCACCGCACCCTCATGCACAAGACCGGTGAGCAGATCGAGCGCTCGATCGAGCGTCTCGCCACGACCAGGCGGCCTGCGGAAGAGCGCCTGGCCGGATTTCTGATCGATCTCTCCGACCGCTACAGGTCCCGAGGCTTCTCTTCAGAGGAGTTTTATCTCAACCTGACGCGACAGGAAATCGGCGAGCATCTAGGGGTCACTCTCGAGACCGTATGCCGTCTTTTTTCAAGGTTTGAAACGGCTGGCATGATCGAGACCACCGGGAAGT
>JBDKLO010000134.1:0-13655 GCA_039795615.1 Pseudomonadota bacterium | reverse complement strand
TGATCCGCAATCCCCAGCTCAGCAAGCACATCGCCGATGCGGGCTGGGGGCATTTCCTGAGAATGCTGGAATATAAGGCCGATTGGGCCGGGCGAAGCCTTGTCGCTATCGACACCTTCTTTCCGAGCTCCAAGTGCTGTTCCTGTTGCGGATACATCAACGATGCGCTGACATTGAATGATCGGGAGTGGATCTGTCCTTCCTGTTCGAGCCTTTTGGATCGGGACATCAACGCCGCGCGTAACATCAAAGCCGCAGGACTTGCGGTGTTAGCCTCTGGAGAGAGTGTCAGACTTGTGTCGCCAAACGGCATGAGCAGTTCTCGTTGAATTAGGAATCCTCTTCCTTAAGGGAGAGGAGTAGTCAACTATCGCGTCATCTTCGAAGATGGTTCCGTCATCGGTCCAGTAGTAGTCTGAGGAATATAGCTGCGTCGGCAAGGATCTTATGTCTGCGAGGCTTCTGTGACTGGCACCAGTTGGGTGTACCCACCTCCGCCAGTCTGGGTGATGTACCCGCAAGCCGAATAATCAGGAATGGATGTTCCGGGGTAGGTGGGTTCTAGTTCGAGCCTGTCCGCGATGGCTGGCTGGATCAGGCTGACCAGATCAGCCCAAGCCTGAATGAGCTTGCGGCTTTCTGGAAGAAACTCGGAATCAAGGTATGCGCCTTCTATCTTGTTTCGGTCGGTATTTTTTGAAATCAAAGGACTCGGCTGGTGAAACTTTCGGTTCATCCATCGATTTCTGTCTAATGTAAGAGTGATTCTCGATGATTCCTTTTCCCGTGAACCGCGCGGCTCAGGACAGCGTCACCACAAATTATCAACTAACCATCATCAACCACAGCTTAGGCTCGATGCGGTTGTGTCACCATATATGAGCACTGTAGCTGTCAATTCAACTGCTTTGCTTGGCAACGGACTTTTACCCTTGCATGACCAAAGGTGGCTCATTAGATGAATCTGTTTAAAGCGCTCGGACTCGTGAGTCTTTTCCTGCTGAACGTATCGTGTACGGGAAGTGTGTATATCCACAATGAGCCAGTTCCCTCCCATAAAGACCCAAGGTCATATCTGTTTGACAAGATTTCTGTGAAATTTGAGCCGGGAAATGATCCCTTGGCGATGGATCTATTCACGCGAACTGTGATCTCACGCTCTCTGGCGAGGGAGGTGCACCAAGTTCAAGATCTGAACAAAGCATCGTTCCCCATTCTGAGTGTCGATCTGAGCCTAAAAATGGACGATCACCTTACAGCGAAGGCATTTAAGGAGTTCGGTCTTGGATTTTCCTTGTTTCTGCTAGAGCCGGTTTTTTGGTTCGATGTTGATTACGTTGCGAACGGGACCATCACCTTGATCACTGATAAGGGAGCGATAGGTCCGTTTGCAGCATACGCATCATCTACCACTCGCGCGAAATGGTTTTCGCTTGGTGAATTGGCAACGCTTCATGACAAAGCACAGCAAGACACCTTCAGCGCAGTCGTTGATGATCTTCTGAATCAGGTCAGGCAACGCGTCAGCCACTGAGAAAGCTCACAGGAACAGATCTTGGCACATGCATTTCTGCGTCTTGCCATATTTGACTTTTGCGAGACTCTGAAGCTGTGCTATAAATGTCGTAATTGACAATAAGGATAAGTAGCTAACCCTACGATCCTGTCCGGCGTCACTAGTTTGGCACTTACCGCTTCATAATGATCGAGAAAAAGACAAACGGGCAGACAGGCACTTTTCAGCATGGGGGGCGTTCCAGCCTTGCTTTGCCGGAGTGGTGTGGATTTTCGCCCTCTGTTCTTCGTTCGGTTTTCCTTTCCGCGTGCCTTGCTGGAATATATTCACCCTGCATAGGGGCTGATAGGGCCCAATCGGGTTTTCGTTTTGAGGATCTTGTCGTACCCCCGTTATCCTCGGAAAGCCCGTTTCAAGCTCGGATATCATTCAATATTTCAGGTTCGGAACATCAAAATGCTGCGCATCTTGTCAGAATTGGCACGGATGCGGAATATCGCGAGTTCTCCCTTCCTCGTCCTGAATTCCTGAAAAATGCTCACGTTCGTCCGCTGGATCCCAAAAATCCTGCGGCTGGCTATCTGTTGACTGGCGCTGTGCCTTGGGATAACAAGACGTTTAACGTCTTGTTCGTTCACGAGGGCGGTGACCAAAAAATAGTCACAAATTATCGGGTTGTTCTATCAACCTCGGCCGCAAGCGTGCAACGAGAGCAACTTGAGCCTCAGGAGTCAGCAATCAATGTGACTGGGAATCCCTCTGTTCAAGAAAAACTAGCCAGCTCAGGTTCTGAATCCCTGCCAACGGATCAAAAGTCAGAAGTCGCCAAGAGCGCAGAGACGCTCAATCAGAACCAATACCGGATACAGATTGGCGATACGCTTGAATTTATTCTGGGACGTATGGTGACGGAAGGACGGGATTTTGAGGAGGTCGTGCGGGCCTTCCGATCATTAAACCCGGATGTATGGCAGGCTGACGGAATGAGTCTTCGTGTCGGCTCTGTTGTCAAATTGCCATATCCGATGAGAGTAACAAATCCAACTTATGCATCGAGGAGTGCTGGGGGATCATTCGGTGGGGTCGCTTCTCAAAGATTGGCTCAAGTTGCCCAGAGCACTCAGGACATGGGCCGAACGATACCCTCGATCCCGGAGCGGAAAGGTAGTCTGAGCCCCACGATTGAAAATCCTAAGGGAAGAGACGCTGTGATCCGTGCGATCAAGGAAGAAATCAAGGCGGATCGTGGTGGCTGGCCACAAAATTCTGTGGCAGAAAATCCCATTTCTGATAAAGGAGAGCGGTCAGCTGAGGCGCCTGCAGCAGAACAGCTTGCGCAGGCGGATACTGACTTTCAGGTGCAATCAGAGTCTCCTCGATACGTATCGGGATCCAATATTAAGCAGAGCCCCGCTTACGTCATCACCCGCGAAGAAATTTATTTGGCCCTCTTAGTGATAGTGGCCCTCGCGTATGGCTATAGCCATTTAAGAAGACGTGGTGGTCAGATCGCGCAGTTATCTGCTCCAACCTTTCCGCCTCCAACGTCGCCTCCCCCTGAGTATCAGAGGCCCCCCCCCATCCATGAGCATCAAAGAGATCCTCCCGCCTCATCAAACTCACAAAGAGTTTTCGAAGCTGGTTTTGAGGCAGGCTTTAGGTCTGGGGTGACCGCACCTGGTCAAATGGCCTCCCAACATAACCAACCTGCTGCCGTTGCGCCGACACCGATGGGTGGACCGGCGCATTATCCGTCACAGACCCATGGGGGCATGTACTACGCCGCACCGGCGCCGGCTCCCGTTCATTATGCGCACCCGAGCATGATGGTGCAGGTGCCGCAACCTTGGATGCCGCCTGTGCAGCAGGCTTCTCCCATGCCTATGGCCGCATACGGTATGAGCGCGCCTGATGCGGCTGGATATGTCATGACGGCATATGGGCCGGTCCATGCCAGCCAGTTTGCTGCTCTCAATCAAGCGCCAATGGCCCACGGTACTCAGGCTGTTCATACCAATATTGCTTCGAATCCAGGTGTTCCAGAATTCCATCAGGCCGCAAGCCAGACTGCACCAGTGCAGGCGTCAGCGCCTGGGCACGTTCAACAAAACCCGATCCGGCCGGAAAGTCCGCCTCCAGTCCAACAGGAGCCCATTAGGGCTCAGGAAACTCGTGTCGCATCCATGATGCAGCAACCGCAGCATTCTCCAGTTAAAACTGCCGAGCAAGCGCCACCCGGGCCTCAGCCCATCATTGAGCCAATGCCAGTCCCCCCTCAAGCGCCAGAAATGACAACAATGGCGTCGTCTGCAACTCCGCATCCCGCCCAGCCCATGGCAGAGATGGCCGGGGCGGCAAAAGAGGCGAGCAAAAAGCGCAATGCCCGTGATGAGCGACTTGATCTTGCGAGGGTCTACATCAACATGGGTGATCGAGAGACTGCCAAGTTACTCCTACGGCAAATCATCGACGCTGGGAAGCCTGCTGATAAAGAAGAAGCGTTTAAGATTTTTGAAAAAATAAATGCCTCTAACTTCCCCAAAAACATGGGGGTTGGTGAAGAGGTGAATTGAGCCTTGGATCTCCGTCCATACCATCAAAAGATGGAATCACTCTGAAAGTTGCAGATGACCACCGAAAAAGGTGGTTTTTTTGGGTCTTTGAGGGCTCAAATAGGCGTAAGCGAAACCAAGCGGGGCTGTTGGAAAGCGTATTATTTATGCATCCATACCCACATCAATAGAATATGCATAAATATGCATTATTGGATGCATATTTATGTCATAGAGCAAAGCTGTCTCGCCAGATATCATGAAGGATCAAATAATGACGAATTCTCGCGACCTTACTCCTACTACGAGGTACGCGACTGCGGACTTTGATCCAATAAAAATTACAAATGACGAGCGAGCCTCTCTATTGGTCGGGTTATATCCTTGCATTACGTCAGGGATTGAAGGTTAACCAGAAGGAAATGGCGCGGCTTCTTGATGTCGATCAGGCTTCCATATCACGGTGGGAGAGAGGAATAGCTGTACCCAGCTCTTCGCTGAAAAACCGCATAGCCGATTTAGCCAAGCGTCAAGGGGTATCAACCGTTGATGATCCCTTAAATGTGGTGAGGTATAGCCCGTTTCCAGTGTGTCTTGTGGATCGGAACGGCATGGTGATTGTGGTTTCTGAGGCCAGTTTGTTTAGTGAAGGACAAAACATACTCGAACAGGTTCGCGATGATGAAAGGGAAGTGCTTGCCTCTTTCATTGAAAGGCTCTCCGAGCAGGGATTCTGGGGTATGCGATGCGCAAGGCTTGATCAGAGCATGAGTCTTATGGGTATTGAAAGAAAGGTGGTTGCTATTCCCGTGATGATGAGCGGCGAACTTTTCTGTTTATTCCATAAAAGTACGCCTCCAGTTAGATTGGATGATTAAAATCATCTCTTCGATATTTTTTTTATTTTTCTAACCAAGGTGAGTACTGCAAGAATAACTATACTTTCTATCCTCACCTTTTTTTTCTCAAATCCATCATATTGCGCCTTAGGTGCAGGTGAGTCCAAGCTCAAATCCATTATGGAATCAGCTTTGGCCACCAACCCGAAAATATTGGAACAAGAGGCTACAATAAGAGCGAGAGAGGAGTCGCTGTACGGAAAAAAAGCGCAGTATTATCCATCGGTTTCTGTTACGGCTAATACATACGATCAGATTCTGGGCAAAACGTTGGTTGTTTTGAGGCAACCCGTTTGGAGTTTTGGGAAAATTGAGGATAGTATTCAGCTCGCCGAAATTGACCTGAATACTGAGGCAAATAGTATAAAAAAGATCCAAAGAGATGTCATTGATGAGGTTGTATCGCTCTATATCAAGGCATGTGGGTCAAAGCAAAAAGTGTTGGTGACGAACGCTAATACCGAGGAGCACACCCTCATTCTTGAGAAGATTAAAAGAAGGGCTATCGGTGGGCTCGCGACAGAATCTGATGTCAGAACGGCCTATTCAAGGGTGATGCAGAGTAAGAACCAGAGCGTGGTTCAGCAAGCTGAATACGATGTCGCCCTGTCTGAATTGTCAGAACTGGCGCATACGCCTGTCGATGAAATTGAGATTCTTGACCTTGCAACAATGAATCTTGAGGGGCTTGAAGCCCTGCAAGACAAGATCATATCGACCAACCCGGAAATAGAGCGTGCACATGACGAAATCGAAAGCCTTCGTCAGAAAACAAATTACGTGAAAGCGCTGTCAACCCCGGATGTGTACTTTCAGGTACAGGAAACGGTTAACCCAGGCCCCGGCCAGAAAGGCCTTCAGGCAGGCCTCAAAATGGATTACCAATTCAATGGGCTCGGACAGGTCAATCAAGCCCAGGTTGGGGAAACGGTCTCTCAAATGGAAAGTGCTGAGGAGCGGTTAAGCACGCAGATTATGGAACTCACCCGAAAGGTGCGCAGCATCTGGATTAACCGAACCAGTTCTGAGAAACAGATTCACAACCAACGTCTCATTATCACAAATGTTGAGTCTTCAATGGTTTCTCAATTGAGACTCTACGACGCCGGAAAGAAGTCCTTAATCGAGCTACTGAATACACAGCGAGAATTATCAGACGCCAGAATCACCCTCATCCAGTCACAGACTGACTGGATACTGAATACCGCTAAACTTAAAGTGATGGCGGGTGGCTTTGATGAATTATCAGGAATCGCTCGAGAATGATGGCTGAAGAGGAAATCCAGCAAGCCATTCCAGGCTTCAGTCCCGCTGTTATCAAAGCGCTTCTGAACAGGCGTGAACTCAAATTCGACGAGAATGAACTTCTTGCGATGCTTCAGGAAGTGAATGCATCCCAGACGCATACACCACTCCAGAAGTTCGATTTCATCATTCAAAAGTTACTGCGTGGGAAAGTGAGTACCGGGCAGACTTCTTGGAATCAATTCAATACCAAGATGTTGCCGGCACTGGTTTTTCTGGAGGGCAGTTGGTGTTACGTCGAGGAATCACAGAAGGAGAATGGGTACAGCATACTCATCCCCGAGCCGAGCCCCCAGGAGGTTACGGTCAAGAAGGAAGAAATGCCCGTTACGGTCGTTCTATGGGTCAAGGCCGGCAAAAATCAGACGTTACAGGCGCAAAGCGCTGAATCCAGCGAATCCGGCGATGGCGCTCAAAATGTGGCGTGGACGTGGCTCAAGTCACGACTTTTGAAGGAGCGAGGATGGATTCTCGATGTGGCCTTGGCTTCTTTGATGATCAACTTTATTGCGATTGTGACGTCATTGTTCGCAATGCAGGTTTACGATCGCGTGATTCCGACACTGGCGTACTCGACCTTGTACGCGCTTGTGGTCGGCATGTTTGTCATTTCAGCCATCGACTGGCTTCTTAAGCTGGTTCGTGCCCGGGTCCTGGACGAACTTTCATGTCGGGTCGATCAGTTGATGTCGCAGGACATATTCGAACATGTCATTCGCCTCCAACTCGATGTTATGCCCCGAAGTCTTGGAACGCTCACTTCCCAGGTCAATGGATTTGAGGCTGCGCGTCAATTTTTCTCTTCAACAGTCATTTTTGCGATCGTCGATCTTCCCTTTGCCCTTTTGTCATTGGGCTTAATCGGTGTCATCGGCGGACACATCGGGTGGGTCTACTCGGGCTTGTTGTTGATATCACTGGGCATTGCCTATTTCACGCAAAGACGCATTCAAAACCTGACCAAGATGCAGATGACCCGCTCAAACGAGCGAACAGGGATCTTGGTCGATACATTGAAAGGGAGTGAATCCATTCGTTCGGCAGGGGCTGCATGGCGTTTTGCGAAGGAATGGAAGGACATTACTTCGACCATTTCAACCTATAACAAGAAACAAAAGTCGATTACCAACTGGACGACCACCACCTCGGCGACACTGGGATCCCTGGCCTATTCGGTAGCTGTTGTTGTCGGGGTTCATCAGATTGAAGCCGGAAATCTCACCATGGGCTCGCTGGTGGCTTGCAGTATTCTGGGCGGACGTGTTCTCGGTCCGATCGGCCAGGCCGTGTACTACTTGGTTCAATGGGAAAGCGTGAGCCAATCGATGAAGATGCTCGATCAGATCTTGCGATTGAAGACGGAGAGGAGTTCAACGCAGACGCTCCTTTCGCCGGATGTTCCTCCCAACAAGATCGATGTGATTGGGGTGTCTTATTCGTATACCGATTCGCCCGTCAAGCAGGTGAATGTGAAAGCGCTGACGATTTCAGCCGGTGAACGTGTTGCCCTGCTAGGAACCGTAGGATCCGGAAAGTCCACCTTACTCAAGATCATTGCAGGGTTATACAAGCCGACCGAGGGGCGGATAAGGCTGGGCGAAGTTGATCTTTGGGAGCTCGATCCATCCTATCTTGCGAAGCATGTGACCTACCTTCCTCAGGCGGTGGAGCTATTCAAGGGGACACTTCGCTCGAACGTTGTCATTGCCGGCGAGGTCAGCGATACCATTTTTCTTGATACCCTCAAGGTGCTTGGGCTCGACAAAATTGCTGCCGCCAGTGAGAAGGGAATCGACCTTGTGATTACGGAGGGCGGTGCAGGCCTTTCAGGTGGACAACGTCAGCTGGTGGGATTGGCGCGTGTCGTCATTAATGGCCCGACCATTTGGCTCTTGGATGAACCGACGGCTTCTCTTGATGTGAATAGTCAGAAGCAGGCTGTTGAGGTCCTCAAAAATCGTTTGGGACCCTCGGATATTCTCGTCATTGCAACCCACAATCCGCAAATTGCTACGGACCTTTCTACGCGCATCATCGTCATGGAGGGTGGGGAAATTGTCCATGATGTCCCGACCTCTCAGGTAGAGTTGCAGCGGGGAGCCAAATGACATGAGTGACGAAAAAGGCTTTTGGCAAAGGATTATCCAGTTTGCGTATCACGTCACCGAACCGCTGAGAACGATGTCACCGGTCGTCCTCATCATCTTTCTCTTGATGGTGTCATTCATCGTCTGGAGTGCCGTGTTCAATATTGATCAGGTCGTTAAAAGTACCGGGCGAATGATTGCGACCAGTCGTGTTCAAATTATCCAGGCCATCGAGCCGGGAGCGCTTTCAGAGTTGTTGGTGAGGGAAGGGGATCATGTGGTGCCTGGGCAATTGCTGGCAAAGCTGGATCAAACCCGGTTTGAGGCAACAACGCAGGAAGTGCAGGCCAGAGTGAGTGCCTTGAGGGCCAAAACGGCAAGACTCCGTGCAGAGGTCACCCAACGAGAACTGGTATTTCCCGACTCAATCAGAGAGATCACCGACCTCATCGCGATCGAAAAAGCACTTTATGACCAGCGACTTCAGGGATTGGCGGACGATTTAAGGGGATTGGCCATTGCGATTCAGCTGGCCCAGGAGGAGACCCGGATCGTTGAGTCACTTGCCAAGACCGGGGATGTGGATCGCTCCGAAGTGATTAAGGCGCAGCGGGCGGTTAACGAGGCGGAGTCAAAGTATGTGAGTCGTCGGAACCAGTATTTCGAACAGGCTGGTGCCGAACTTTCCAAAGCCGAAGATGAGCTTTCACAAAGTGAGCAAGTTCTGCTTCAACGGCAGCAGCAGTTAATCGACAGTACGTTCCGCGCGGTCGTTCCTGGTGAAGTTAAAAACATCAAGGTGACAACCATTGGTGGCGTCTTGAGGCAGGGGGATGAATTGATGCAGATCGTTCCCACGGACGATGAACTCATCGTCGAGTCGAAAATTCTGCCTCAGGACATTTCGGATGTTCGTGAGGGGCTCAGTGCCAAGGTTCGATTCGATGCCTATGATTCGAGTATTCATGGCACCATCGCAGGAAACTTGATTTTCCTCTCGGCCGATACCATTCGGGAGAGTACGCCGAAGGGAGAAGAAATCTTCTATGCGGCACATATCAAGCTGACCGGTTCAACGACTTCGGTCGGAAGAAAAATCGAAATTCTTCCGGGTATGACGGCTCAGGTCGATATCAAAACTGGGCAAAGATCGATATTGACATACCTGATGAAGCCCATCAGCAAGACTTTTAGTCAGGCCTTTGGCGAGAAATGAGGCGAAATGCAGACTGGGTCATGCAAGTTGAGCGACTAACCGTCACGTAATGTAATTGTCGATTTTGCGGTAGAGGGTTCTCAGGCTGATGCCCGCTTTTTGCGCCGCTGCTTTTTTGTCGCCTGCGTAGAAATCAATCAATTTGACCAAATACTCGGCCTCCTGTTGCTTCAAGCTCTTGGGCTTATCCTTCGAAAGGGATTGAGGCACAAACTCAGGCGGCACTTTCTCCTTGCGCCGAGAGGGCTTTTTCATGGCCTTGATGGCCTCTTCTACCTGACTGGAGTCCAGATCAGCTGACTCGTAGGTAAAGTCGAGACCCGCCAGGCTCCCTGTGTTAAGCACATCCTGCTGTTTGAAACCGGCGAGGTTTTCGGAAGGATCGGGGGTTAGCTGAACGTAGGATTCCTCAACCTTAACCGCTGGTTCAAGAGGTCCGTCTGGATTGAACTGATCCTCAGAGAGATCTTGAACGTTTTGGGAGGTCAGGCGGTCCACAAGGCTCTGAATAGAGTCGATCAGAGCTGCTTCCCCGTGCTTGGGTGGCGAATCCAGTTGAGTTGGCATGGCTTCATGCTCAATCGCCTGATGAACGCCTATGGTCTCATTCCGATCTTCAATATAACCTCCATTGATGCTGTCCAGAACATCTTCCCGGGTGAAAAGGACAGACGTGGATCCTTTTAGAAGTCGGTAAACAATATTCTTGAGTTCGAGCAAATTAGCCTTGAACTGATGATCCATCAAAACCTTGAGTGCTTCCTCCGTAAAGTTTCGAATCGTGTTCGGCTCAAGTTCGTTGAGGAAACCTCTGGCCAGAAGCTCCACATCTTCTCTGCGCTCTCTCAGCGAAGGGGTTCTGATGCTGATGGTGTTGATCTTGTGATACAGATCGGTCCGGAATCGCCCTGCCTCTACCATTGAAGCCAGATCTTGACTGGATGAGGTAATGAGCCGGAAGTTCGCAACATGAATATCTGTTGAGTTCACCGGACTATACGTGCCGGTTTCAAGCAGTCTCAAGAGGAGGGTTTGTGAGTTGTGTGACAACTCTCCCACTTCATGAAGAAACACGCTACCTCTGTCCGCTTGTGCAATGGCCCCGAGTTTTAACTGATGATTCAGTCGATTGACCGAGCCGAGCAGCTCCGATTCAAAGCGGGCGTCGCCGAGTCCGAGGCAGTCAATTTGCACAAACCGTCCCTTGGACCAGGGTCCGACCGAATGAATGGTCGATGCTGCTTGCCGTTTACCGGTTCCAACTTCACCGAGAATCAGGGATGGTGCTTTGCCTGTGCTGGCAAGACAGATTTGCTTAACGAAGTTGTCGAATGCGCGACTCATAAATAGCTCACTTTGGTTGACGCATGAGAATGGGCCTGTGTGACACCGCTTGCTTCTCTGGCAAAAAAATTTCACCGCAATCGTCACTCGCCACTGGGTGCCACTTTATGACGTTTTTGGTTCTGATGCAAACATATGCATTTATGCGTACGGGAGCATCTAAGCGCATCTAATGGGCCGGCGGACGGCGATCATCACCTGACGCGCACTAAATTCAGGCATGTCATGGCAAAGCGTGGCTGCTGATCGCTTGTATTCAAGACCGTTGAAAAGCTATCTTTATCCTGAGAAAATGTCAATAATGACAAAAAATGCATTGTCAGTGAATGCTGACCAGTGAAGATCTCTCTGTGACGATTCCTTTGGATCTCGTTTAAATGTCTTTTCCGCTGATCAGGAGGCATATTTGAATCCCGCAGCAACACCTGCACCCAATCTTCTCCTCATGGAGAAAACGGCCAAGGGCACGAGATACGTCAATCCGAATCTCGTCCAATCCGTTCGTGCGCAGCGTGGGGCCATCTATGCGTTGGTTGACCCCCACAGCTTGCAGCCGGTCTCGGTTGTCAAGGTCAAGCGGCTCGGGAAGGATCTTCAAGTTGAGCTTGGAGACAAAGAAAAAAAAGTCACAATTGCCGATTACTTTGCCGACAATTCGCCAACCAGCGAACCGATAGCCGGGTTTGAATCGCATACCCTGGTCGAATATGTCACGGACCCCGTCCCGGTCAAGGCACCGGAGGAGAGGGGTTTTGTAGCGAGTGAACAGGGCTGGATTGATATCGGCCTGGGCGCTCTTTCTTTAGGTGCGCTGGGCGCATCGATCTTGGGTCTCAATAGCAGTAGCGGCTCGAGCAGTACAACTTCGAGCACGACCTCATCGTCTGGAAATACGAGTACAACGGCGGTGGTGAATCCTGACCCGCCCGTCTTAAAAACGGCTAATGACAATGCGGGGGCGGATCAAGGTCAGATCCTCTCTAATGCGACAACCGATGACAATACCCCGACCTTTACCTTTAAGGCCAAGTCGGGAACCACTGTGCAGGTTTATGACGGGACGACGTTGCTGGGATCAGCAACAGAAACGTCTACACGGGGTATTTTTACCTTCACGCCCAGCCAGCCGCTCACCAATGGCAAGCATTCAATTAGCGCTGTTACGGTCGATAAGCAGGGCCATCAGAGTAACGCATCGGCAACGTTCCTTATCAATGTCAAGGTTGACGCGCCAGCAACACCCAAAATCAGCAACCTGAGCGACGATACCGGAACGGATCCGAAAGACGTTGCATCCAACGGCGTTACGAATGACAACACGCCCGTTGTAACAATTACTGCAGACCCTGGGCAGACCGTTACGGTTTATGACGGACAGACTGCGCTTGGAAAGGCCGACGAAACCGATGTGCCCGGGGTCTATACCTTTACTCCCACATCGCCGCTTTCGACGGGAAATCACATTCTTTCGGTCATTGCCACGGACGCGGCAGGGAATCAGAGCAAGCCCGCTACATTCTTTCAATTTACGGTCACCAACGACAAGACGCCGCCTCCTGCGCCTCTCATTGCCAAAGTCTATGACGATGCCGGTTCGGTCACTGGGACGATTGCCAGTGGAGCCAAGACCGATGATGCCAAGCCAACGCTGAGCATCACGGCAGAAACGGGGAGTACCGTTAAGGTTTACGATGGAACGACCTATCTCGGCAATGCAATTGAAAGTCCCTCAGGCAGTGGGGTCTTTGTCTTCACGCCGTCTTCTGCTCTTTCGGATGGGGCTCACAGCCTGACTGCAATTGCGACGGATGCAGCGGGAAACACGGGGGTAGCCTCATCCTCATTTGATTTCAACGTGGTGGGTGGCGGCGGGGCCACCACGCCCGATACGACCGCACCATCTGCGCCGGCCCTGGTTTCGGTGACCGATAACTTCGGGACGTCGACGGGTTCTCTCTCGAGTGGCGCGACAACGGACGATGGCACGCCTACGCTGGCCATTACAGCTGAGGCCGGGAGTACGGTTAAGGTCTACAGTGGAACGACGCTTTTGGGGACGGCCACGGAGTCAACAACGACACCGGGCTCGTTCAGTTTTACGCCGTCCACCGCATTGGCGAATGGGACCTACGCACTCAACATGACAGCGACGGATGCCGCTGGAAACACCAGTACATCCTCAACAGCATTCAGTTTGACCGTCGCATCCTCTGCCTCTGCAACCGATACGACAGCGCCTGTGGCCCCCGCGATTACCCTGGTCACGGATAATGCAGGGACCGTGACGGGATCTGTAGCCAGCGGATCTAGCACTGATGATACGACGCCGACCGTCACGATCACCGCCGAGGCGGGCAGTACGGTCAGGATCTATAACGGGACGACCTTGCTGGGAACGGCGACCGAATCGGTGACAACCCCAGGCTCGTTCAGTTTTACGCCTGGTTCGGCACTTGCCATCGGAACCTATACTCTTCGGGCTACGTCAACGGATGCTGCAGGCAACACCAGTCCCGCTTCAACCGCTTTTGCCTTTGCGGTTACGGGATCAAGTGCCGACACAACGGCGCCGAATGCGCCGCTCGTTGTGGCCGTGACCGACAATGCCGGGGCTTCTCAGGGCTTGCTGACATCCGGTGCAACCACGGACGACGGGACTCCCACGATGGCGATTTCTGCCGAAGCGGGCAGTGTCGTCAAGGTCTATAATGGGACGACCTTGCTGGGAACGGCGAC
>JBDKLO010000133.1:0-8489 GCA_039795615.1 Pseudomonadota bacterium | reverse complement strand
GAAACCCGCTACCGGGAGGGAACCATTGCTTTGGCGTCAGCCGAGGGTTTCATTCGACAGGTTCTGGGGTGGCGAGAATACGTCAGGGGCATCTACTGGACACAAATGCCGGACTATCAGCATCTGAATGCGCTGGCAGCTTCTGAGCATCTTCCCGCTTTTTTCTGGTCGGGTGAGACCTCAATGCATTGCCTCTCCGAATGCCTGCGCCAGAGCCTGTCCCTGGGTTATGCACACCACATTCAAAGACTCATGGTCATTGGGTTGTATGCGCTCCTTTTCGGTGTTCGACCGAGGGCTGTCCATGAATGGTTTCTTGCAGTGTATGTGGATGCGGTGGAATGGGTCGAACTTCCGAATACGCTCGGGATGGGGCAGTTTGGCGATGGCGGCTACATGGCCAGCAAGCCCTATGTCGCAAGCGGCCAATACATTCAGCGGATGAGTAACTACTGTCAGTCCTGTGCGTATGATCCAAAACAGCGGGTCGGTGAAAAGGCCTGTCCTTTCACAACGCTTTATTGGGATTTTTTGATGCGGCATCACGATCAGCTGACCTCCAATCCCCGAATGGGAATGCAATTCAAAAACCTGGCCGCGATTACCCCCGAGGTTCAGGAAGAGATCAAGGCGCAAGCCCGGCAACATCGAGCGTCCGTTATGCAGGAGACAGTGGGCTAGGGGGCGGAGTTTTTGTCTTTCTCAGTCGAAACTCTTGAAGGGGCCTTGGGTCTTAGTTTCAAGAAAGAAAACATGCGAGGGAAATACCATGAATATCGATACTCCAACGCAAAAAGAGACGTCCCGGGTCAGTTCAAGACCATTGGTCAATAACCCGGTGGCGGATTCCTGGCAGACTCGGGCGAGCTACCCCGTGGCGGCCCTGGCCGCAGAAGCAGTCCATCAGCATTCCCTCGATTTGGTGGGATATACGCTCAATGGCAGACCGCTCTATCGAGCTTGGCAGTTGGCCCTTCTCCTGGGTATCTCTCCGGCGCTCCTTTCGACTTCCTTTGGGGCTATTCCAACGAATTTGCGGCCCTTTGAAATCTACGATGAGGACTCTGAGGCCAATGCGGGGCGCAGTGGGCTGTGGTCCGAAACGGGATCAAAAAAAGAGGCTTCTGGGGGGGCAGAACAAAAGACGATCCCTCTCGAAGAGCTCAGGCGTCTTGCGGTGCTGGCCCGAACAGAGTTATCCGACCTTGGGGATTTTCCGGATGACGGCTGGAATGAGCTACTGGATACCTTTCAGGAATTTTAGTCTCGCGCGTTCATGCGGAATGTCCCTAGAATGGGGCAAGCAGCGGAGCCTTTTTCGCTGCGATACGGATTGATTTCCATTAGCGTCGGTCAGAGATGACGAGGCTTGATTCGAGGAGAGCAGATGAAATCCTTACTCTTGGGACTGTGTCTCGCCGTTTTGGCGGGCTGTTACAGCTATTCGGGGAATGTCGGAGTGATTCGTCCCGGTTTTGGTGGCTATGGTGGCGGTTGGGGCCATTATGGTGGTGGATGGGGTCATACCAATGTGGCTGTGATCAATAATCGTGGTTTCTACCACCCAGGAAGATGGTGATCTATGAAACGTTTAATTCCCCTGATCATGCTGGTTTCAGGTTCCGCTCTTGCGATTGACGACAACGAAGTGATCCAGAAGTTAAGTCCGGCCTGGGCGACCCTTGAACAAAAGGCGGTGGCTCTGGTGGGACCTGATTACCAGAAGCAAATGGTTGATGCGGCGTTTGCCAGCGTCGCCGTTTCGGCATGCCCTGGACTTGCCTACAACGCCGAGGAAGTGGACAAACGCTTTTCAAAGCTGGTTGCCGAAAAGGGTGGCAAGACGCCTGAGGAACAGCAAACCTTCACCATCAAGGCTTCGACCCTTTATGGCGCCTATCTTGGACTCCTGATTGCAGAAAGCCATCTGGATACCCCGACCTTCTGCAAATATGTCGATAAGGCCAAGGCTGGCAAGGAAGGGCCCAAGGTTTTCTGGACTCAAAAATAAGTCGAACCAGAGAGTGATGAATTTCTGACGAAAATCGTCATCCAGCAAAACGAAAAAGGGGGCCACGCCCCCTTTTTCGATGGTCCCACTTGGGGCGATGAATTCAACATCGCGCTAAGTGATTTGGATCTTATTTTCCGTCGCTCGGAATCAAATCGATGATGGTGTGACGGTTTTCAGCACGGCCTTCCTTGGTGGAATTGTCGGCAGCAGGTGAGTATTGACCATGACCTACGGTCGTCATCCTTGAAGGATCAACACCTTTCTTCTGGAGATAATTGACGACATCGGCGGCCCGAGCGGCTGCAAGTTCCCAGTTATTCTTGTATTTACCCTTGGTATGGCTGCCGTAGGGGACGTCATCGGTGAAGCCGTCGACCTCTATCCGGTGATCTGAGGCCTTCTGAAGGGTCGGAACGATCTCATCCAGAACCTTTTGTCCTTGAGGGGTCAGTTGGGCGTGACCTGAGGCATAAAGGCTACGTTCTTCAATGGTGATCCGAAGGCGATCTTTCATCTCCGTCGTTTTGAAATCCCCAGGCTTACTCTCAGACTGGATCTCCTGATTCCACTGGTGCTCATTGTCACGGTTTTTTTGTGAGGCACAGCCGGTAACCAGAACGGCTGAGACAAGGGCAAAGGTGGCGTAATGACGCATGGAGTGCTCTCTTTATTGTTGGGAAAAAGACTCTTGGTTGCATCTGATGTTGCGATGCTGAATCCCCCATGAATGAGGATGTTTCACCAAAAGTGGGCGTAAGTTTTGCCTAAAACGCGGCGAGATGAAAGAACTTTGGAAGCATTTATTGTCGCCAGGATGATCCCGGTTCAGGTCATGACGAGCAATCATCGAAACCCATCAGGCTAGGATTTAGTTTGAAGATATACAGGATTGTGTTCTTGTGCGCGTCTGGAATCACTGTAAATTGCGTTCATCGTTCAACAGGCGTTTCCCCTGATCGGGAAATCGCTTCTTTGCCCCGAAAGTCACGAATGGTCGGCGTCACAACGGCACACTACTGGAGCGCAATTCTTCGAAAGATTCGAAGGCAGGCAGGTTTGAGCCAGGGGGGATTGGCAGATCTTCTTCGAACCGATCAGCCGACCATCTCTCGCTGGGAGCGCCGCTTGTTCGTTCCATCCCCTGCGTTCCAGCGATTGATTGAATCCATCGCCACTGAGTTCGGCGTAGCGACACTCCATGATGTGGCTGCGGTTGTCATGCATAGCCCTTTCCCCATGATTCTGGTGTCTCAGGAGATGATGGTGATTGCTGCGTCTGCATCAAGCGGCTTTGAAGCGGACCGAACGACCATCGATCAGACGCCGGAAGAGGAAAGGGCATTCCTTCGAAAGTTCTCCGAGGAGGTCGCTGCCAGTGGCTTCTGGGAACAGCGGATCGAGAAGTTCGATTATGAATTTTGTCTCGGGGATGAGCGCCGGAAGGCGGTTTTGGTTCCGGTCGTGATGCAGGGTTCTGTGTACGCTCTGGTTCAAAAGGCTTAGACAACGCGAGGAGTTTAGACGATGAGAAAGATCATGGTCCTTTTGATCTTTTGGGGATGCACGGGGCTCTCCATAGCCGCGAGCTGGGATGCCAGAACGACACGAACCAACACGGCCGTCACCGATGCCGACATTCAACAGGCCTTATCCGCAGGTCTCAGTCCCGCCTTTACGGAGGCTTTTCCGATCAAGGATTTTGGTATCCATGTTCTGGTGGATCGGCATGTCTCTGATCGGTTCAATGGCGAGGCCGTCTATCTCTCACTCGGTTTGTGTCCACGACTTCCCAATGGGGATTACCGGCTCTCGCTTGGAAGTTATACGGACCTTTTGTTTCTCCCTCCCAATACCCCGCCGGATATCCAGCGGCAGGAAGTGACCAAGATGCTTCAGGTCATGGTGGCCGGTTTCTCCAGTGGCATGGTCCAGAATAGAAGTCGGTTTATCACCATGCCTGCGCCTAAAAAGCGTTAGGACAAAGCCGAGATCTTGATGGCAGGGCAAGGTATGTCCCAAAGAATCGC
Source organism: Pseudomonadota bacterium (assembly GCA_039795615.1). Classification (GTDB taxonomy): domain Bacteria; phylum Pseudomonadota; class Gammaproteobacteria; order Methylococcales; family Methylococcaceae; genus UBA6136. The sequence continues at coordinate 4,448 of JBDKLO010000133.1, read as the reverse complement.
AAGATGGCAACGCCTGTTTATTCAGCTTCTCCTGATTCCTCTTTTGCTATGCTCGATTGGGGTTGCGGCGGATGCCGCTGCGCCGGTTGCCTCGCCCAGTCCAAAATCATTGCCTTCGACTTTGGCGGATCTTCCTTCAAGATCCCGGAGTACGCAGGAGGTGCTGGGAAGGGTCAGTGCCCATCTTTCGGAAGCCCAAACCCTTCTGGGTGATCGCGCCCTATTCCAGCTTCAGGAAAAGATCACACCCAAAGTCACCCCCACATCGCCAACGCGTCGATTCATCGAAGCCGACCTCGCTCTTTTGATGGATATGGACGCGGAGCTTTCATCCCACTCCCTTCAACTCAATCAATTCATCGAAAAGTATCAGGCAACGACTCGAAAATTTGACGCCGATAGTCTTGAGATCGAGGCTGAACTGGCGGGTTGGCAAATGCTGGAGGGGATGGCGAGGGATCGCACAGTCCCTGAGGAAGTTTTTGCTCTGATCATGAATGCAGAGCGCTTGCTCTCAGAGGGCGCAGAGCGTATCCATCCGATCAGGAACAACGTTTTGATTGCGCTAACAAAAGCCATCGAGTCGCGTTCGGTTCTGGATCATTTGGATGCGGAAATTGCATCGCGAAGGCAAGCCATAGGTCGCGAGCTTCTGGATGAGGATCGCGAACCTCTTTGGGCGCTCTCTGGACCGAATAAGACACGTTTTCAAAATGCCTTGAAAGCACTTGGAACGTGGACGCATGCCATTAGCCAGCATCTTACAGTCCATGCAGGAGAGCTCATCCTCATGGTCATGGCCCTAGGTGCCATGAGCTGGTTTCTTGGCGAACGGGGGCAACGGTTGCTCTCGCAGGAGGTCGCCTTCTCCACCATGGCCCGGGGTGCGATAGCGATTGCGAATCAGCGATTCTGGTTGGCTCTTTTAACCATCCTTCTCGGTTTGAATTTGGGGCCGAAAGGCCCGATCGCCTTTTACGATGGACTATGGCTTTTGATTCTGGTTCCGGTGACGCTACTGGCTCACACGCTGGATGGATCCTTCCGTTGGCTGACGATCTACGCCGTGGCATTTGCGCTGATTCCTTTTCCATTCAGAACGATTCTTGAGCCCATGCCCTGGGTCGATCGGTGGCTTTTGAATTTCCAGGCGACCCTGGTCGCATCCGCGCTTCTCCATGATCTCTTCAGGGGTCGAGAGGATTGGCCTTTCAAACTCAAAAAGTCACTCGTGTCTTCTCTTGTGATGGGCCTATCCGCGTTCCTGTTGATCGGGGTCGGAGCTAACATGATGGGCCGGACGGGACTGGCTAAGGAACTTGTTGATGGCTTGATTGCCTCTCTGGGTTTTTTGCTGGTTTATTCCGTTGCGAGGGATGTGGCCTTCCTTTACGTCGCGGGCCTGATCGAATCACCGATCGGGAAGTTACTTCGCACAGCGTCTTCCGATCCGCGCAGCCTTCTTTACGGCGCTTATCGGCTCCTGCTGACCCTCACGGTGGTCATGGTGGTCTGGGGGTCGCTCAATGCATTCAGGCTTGAGGCCTTGGCAATGTCATGGGGAAAGGCGGTTTGGGAGACCTCGCTTCATTTAGGGCGGGTTGATTTTCCCTTGAAGGCGATTCTGACGGCCTTGGTGATCGCGGGCGTTACGCTGTTTTCGCTCAGGCTGACCCGATTTGTTCTTGAGAGGGAGTTGCTTCCTCGGTTTCGGCTTTCAGCAGGGGTCCCCTTTGCGATCACCACCCTCTCGCAATATGCGGTTGCGGTTTTGGGCTTTGTCCTTGCGATGACCTCACTGGGGATCGATCTGACGCAGATCTCTATCCTCGCAGGCGCAGTGGGCGTGGGGGTAGGATTTGGACTTCAGAATATCTTTAATAACTTCATCTCCGGCCTCATCCTCTTGTTTGAGCGGCCGATCCACGTTGGAGACATCATTGAAGTCGGAACTCTGAGGGGTACGGTCACGCGCATCGGTATTCGCTCCAGCACCATACGGACACCGACGGGCGCAGAAGTCTTGATGCCAAATGGTGACCTCATCGCGAAAGAGGTCATCAACTGGACATTGAGTGATCGTCGGCGGCGACTTGAAATCAATGTCAGTGCGGCCTATGGGACTTCGATTCCCAAGGTGCTTGAGCTCTTGATGGAACTTGCGGCTTCAAGCAAGGAGGTGCTGGAAGATCCCGCGCCTTTGGCAGTCTTTTCCAACTTTGGTGAATCCTCACTCGACTTTGTCCTCTATGCCTGGGTCGAGCGATATGAGGACACGGTCCTGGTTGCCAGTCATCTTCGCCAAATCATCAATGAGCGGTTCCAGGAGGAGGGGGTTGTGATTCCTTACCCGCAACGGGATATTCATTTCACACCCTCAAAGGGGATCACCCTCGGATGAAAAGACCACGCCTGTTGAACCCGGGATGGATGATTTTGTTTCTGGCGGGACTTCTGCTCGTCGGCTGTGGACCAAGGATTAACTATGTCTTCACGCCACCCCCCTCGCCAGAGGGCATGGTCTGTATCAGTCAGTGTGCGAATAGCCAGCAGATGTGCTGGAGCAGCAATCAGAACAGCTATCAGCAATGCATCAATAATCGGAATTGGGCGATGCAAAATTACAACCAATGCCGAAATAATGCGCAGAATCAAGATGCCAGGAACAGTTGCTTGATGCCCCCGGCCTGTTATGCACCGAATAATTACTACTGCGAAGAGGGGTATCGCGCCTGTTATCAGGCCTGCGGTGGCAGTGTTCAGGCCTTTGAGGTGCCGAATCCGTGAGCGCGAGTCACAAACTCAACTGTTCTTTTTCGTTCCTGACCGGATTGCTGCTGTTGGCCGTTTTCCTGAACGGTTGTTCCAGTGCGCAGCGACCGGGTTCCGAAACGGTCTCCATTCAGGCCTATCGGGGGCAGGGCGATTCGGCTTCGGAATCCGCTAAACGGCGGCCTACCGCTCTGGAGCTTGAAGCCCGACTGATGGGCTTTGCCGATCGCTATCTTTCCAAAGCCGCTGAGGCCACCGATACCTATCAGCACCTCGTCCGCACCAAGGCGGCACGGGAGTTGGGCCTTGCGACCTTTATCTTTCCTGGGCTCACGGTCATTGGCATTGCTGCAGGGGGTGAGCCGGGATCGGATCTTCTGGATATGGTGGTTTTTGCCACCTTGCAGAGGGAGTCACTGGAGAAGGGGTGGGCGCGAGAAATCCTTGGTGACAAGGCCGATAACCTCATTAAAACCCAACAGCAACTGGAAACACAGATCTGGGAGATCGCCGGAGATGTTCTCTCTTTAGATCAGCTCGAGCGATTGAGGGCCGCCATTCGACTCTGGCGCAAAGTGAATCCAAATCAACGCTACGTCTCCAACGTCAAATTCGATGATGTCGCGACAGAACGAGGGGCAGGGCAGGGTGCCAAGGGGCTTCAGGATGAGTCGGTCGGATTGCTTGCACCTCTCGATGCTGCGGTTCGAGAGGGAGAAGAAATTCGGTTGATGGCGCGGCGAAGTATGTACATTATCCAGCGCATGCCGCCTCTATTGATGGCGCAGGCTCGCTTCGTTCTGCATGAGGAGGTGTCTCCCGAGCAGGTCGATGGGCTCCTCAAGGATGTCTCAGGATTCCGTGTGACCCTGGATGAAGCGCAGAAAACCCTGGCCCGAATGCCCGCCTCAATTGGAAAGGAACGGGAGGCGCTCTTTAATGATCTCGATAAGCTGTCGCCGGTCCTCGATAAAAGTCATACCCTGACGCAGGATGTCCGCGATGCCCTTGAAACCTTCCGGCAGATTGAAGTTCAGTATCCGGCATCAGGTGCCGTGATCAATGAGACCCTCAGGCAATACCGGGAACTTGCGGAGGTCATGGATCGTTCACCGCCTTCGGATATGCGGCCCAAGATCGAACTGCTCCATGAAATGGCTCACATTGGTGAAGAGCTCAATCACCTGGCTTCCTTCATCCGCTCCGAAGATCAGAAGAAGCTGAAGGATTTTTGGGGCGATCTTTTGAACGCTCTCCTGTTCCGGGCCATGGCCCTGGCCATTTTTGTATTTGGTCTGGTCTTGCTCTATCGGCGTATCATCAAAAGCCCTCATGGAGGCGCTGCACCATGAAACAAAACCTGATGATGATCGTGGCGTTGGGATTCCTCTCGGGATGCGGTGGCTATAACAGCTATCCGGGGATGCCCGGAGGGGGTTATGGCTACGGGTATGGGTATCCGCCACCCGTCAATTATGGCTATGGATATGGCTATACCCCATATCCCGGCCCTGCCTATGGCTACTATCCGGGGCCTGTCTATTACGGCCGACCCTATGGTGGTTATGGGGGTTATGGCTATTCAGATCATGCGCCAAGGCCTCCGATCAGCAACAACCAGAAAGCGCTGAATTTCATCTACGACCACCGCAACCAAATCCAGCGGCTTCCCCCGC
>JBDKLO010000132.1:0-13128 GCA_039795615.1 Pseudomonadota bacterium | reverse complement strand
CCACAACCTAAAAAATATTGATCTGGACCTTCCACGCGACAAACTGATCGTCATTACGGGTCTATCAGGTTCTGGCAAATCTTCCCTGGCTTTCGACACCATCTACGCAGAAGGACAAAGACGATATGTCGAGTCCCTGTCGGCTTACGCTCGCCAGTTCCTCTCGGTCATGGAAAAGCCGGACGTGGATCATATCGAGGGGCTTTCACCCGCCATTTCGATTGAACAAAAATCAACGTCCCATAATCCACGTTCGACGGTAGGCACCATCACTGAAATCTACGACTATCTTCGGCTCCTGTTTGCGCGAGCGGGAACACCCCGCTGCCCCAAACACGGCATTTCCCTGGAGGCGCAAACGATCAGTCAGATGGTCGATCAGGTCCTGTCCGAACCCGAGGACAGTCGCTGGATGCTCCTCGCGCCCGTTGTTAACGAACGAAAGGGCGAACACCTCCAAGTCATTGAAGATCTCAAGAACCGAGGCTTCATCAGAGCCCGAATCAATGGCGAGGTTTATGAGCTGGATGATCCACCTCAACTGGAGCTTCGAAAGAAACATACGATCGAAGCGGTGGTCGACCGCTTCAAGATCCGCGCAGATCTCGCGATTCGTCTTGCAGAATCCTTTGAAACAGCCCTAAAACTGGCCGATGGGATTGCGATTGTGGTCTCGATGGATGAGCCGGCCCGCGAGTCACTTTTCTCCGATAAATACGCCTGCCCTCATTGCGGATATTCGCTCAGCGAACTTGAGCCTCGAATTTTCTCTTTCAACAACCCCAAAGGCGCTTGCCCTGAATGTGATGGCCTTGGCATCCGTCAATATTTTGATCCAGACCTGATTGTTCATAGCCCGCAGAAAAGCCTGGCCGAAGGCGCCATTCGGAATTGGGACCGATCAAACAGTTACTACTACCAGATGGTGCTGTCATTGGCGGAGCACTTTGGATTCGATCCCGAGTCTCCGTATCAGGATCTTCCTGATGACGCCAGGCAAGTTCTTCTTTTTGGCAGCGGCAAGGAGGCTCTCCCCTTCAGTAGTGTGAACAGCCGCGACAAGAAGTCGATACAGTGGCATCGGTTTGAAGGCATCATTCCCAGCATGGAGCGCCGGTATCGGGAGACTGACTCGCAGGCCATTCGCGAGGATCTGGCCCGTTACCAGGCCAACCGCCCCTGCCCTTCCTGCGATGGTGCCCGACTCAATACAGCCGCTCGCCATGTCTTTGTTGAAGACCAACCGCTCCATGCTTTGACTGGGCTCCCGATTCGTCGCGCCATGGACTTCTTCCAGCAGCTCAACCTGCATGGGCATCGCGGTGAAGTCGCCGCCAAGATCGTGAAGGAGATCAACGAACGCCTAGGCTTTCTTGTGAATGTCGGCCTCGACTACCTCACGCTCGATCGAAGCGCTGACACCCTATCCGGCGGCGAGGCACAAAGAATTCGGCTTGCCAGCCAGGTGGGAGCGGGTCTTGTCGGTGTCATGTATGTTCTGGATGAACCCTCCATCGGACTCCATCAGCGAGACAATCAACGACTACTGGACACCCTGATCCATCTTCGTAATCTAGGAAACACCGTCATTGTTGTCGAGCATGACGAGGATGCTATTCGTCTGGCTGACTATGTGGTCGATATTGGCCCGGGCGCGGGGGTTCACGGAGGTGAGGTTGTCGCCTCAGGAACGCCTGAGGACATCATGAAGCACCCTCACTCACTTACAGGACAATACCTCTCTGGCAAAGAGCGCATTGAGGTCCCGAAATCTAGACACCCCTTCGATGCAGATCGCGTGATGTCGCTTAAGGGAGCGACCGGAAACAACCTCAAGAGCGTCGATGTCGCGTTTCCCGTCGGACTCCTCACCTGCGTCACGGGGGTTTCAGGTTCAGGAAAGTCGACACTCATCAACGACACCCTCTATCGGATTGCGGCCCGCGAACTCAATGGCGCAACACTCGCCCCCGCCCCCTACGAATCCATCGAGGGACTTGGACAGTTCGACAAAGTCGTCGACATCGACCAAAGTCCGATCGGAAGAACACCCCGCTCGAATCCAGCAACCTACACGCAGGTCTTCACACCCATTCGAGAATTATTTGCGGCAACACCCGAGGCGAGATCTCGGGGGTATTCACCAGGACGATTCAGCTTCAACGTGAAGGGGGGACGCTGCGAGGCCTGTGCTGGGGACGGGGTCATCAAGGTGGAAATGCATTTCCTCCCCGATCTTTTCGTGAACTGTGATGTCTGTCAGGGGCAGCGCTACAACCGAGAAACTCTCGAAATCCGCTATAAGGGCAAGACCATCCACGAAGTTCTCAGCATGACGGTCGAGGATGCTGCCAGCTTCTTTGGAGCCATTCCAACGGTTTCCCGAAAGCTCGATACGCTCATGGAGGTGGGATTGGGATACATCACCCTCGGCCAAAATGCGGTCACCCTGTCTGGGGGCGAAGCACAGCGGGTCAAACTTGCTAGAGAGCTGTCAAAGAGAGATACAGGGAAGACCCTCTATATCTTGGATGAGCCGACCACCGGCCTGCACTTCCATGATATCCGCCAACTGCTCGGCGTCCTTCACAGCCTCCGGGATAGAGGAAATACGGTGGTCATCATCGAGCACAACCTCGATGTGATCAAAACGGCGGATTGGATCATTGACCTCGGCCCCGATGGTGGCGAGGGCGGTGGGACCGTTCTAGGCGCAGGAACACCCGAGGCGATTGCGAAAGCTCCCCAATCCTACACTGGGAAATTTCTCGCCAAATCCCTTAGTCAGGAATAGCGTTCTTATCAACGAGGGAGGGGCTCTTTTAGCCTTTGCCGAGCCCCCCTTCAACTCTTAGAGCCGGCAGGTTTTCCCACCCTCTTCGGGATCGCGACGCTTTCCGGCATCGATATCACAAACCGTTTCTAGCCACATTGCATTCAGGATCGCAAATGATGCAGCAAAAGAAACACCAAGAACCCAAGCGAAATACCACATGACGGGTCTCCTTTGATCAATAAAGCGTGTGACTGTCTTTCATTACGGATTCGGTTGAAACCGTCCCCCAGAGCTTCCGATAGACCCACTGCGTGTATAGGAGAACGATCGGAAGAAAGACGATGGTGATCCAGAATGCGATATTCAGAACCATATGACTGGAAGTTGCATCCCAAATCGTAAGACTTGAGCGGGGATCCACAGTCGAGATCAGAAGAAAAGGAAAGAGTCCGAATCCAATCGTGAGAAGCGCTCCCACAATCCCGAGCGAACTCGAAACAAAGGCACTGGCATCGCCTTGCCCGCGGCCAAGGATCCACGCAAAAAGAAGACCTAAGACCGCTACAACAGGCGCCACCAACATCCATGGATTATCAAGGAAGTGTGCGAGCCAACCTGGGCCCTTGGCAAGAACAGCCTTGTTCATCGGATTTGAGGGTGCCCCCTTTCCTGCAATCGAAGTGAGCTCGGGACGATCAAAGCCGAAAATCAGCCAAAGTGCCGCCAAAGCAACCAAGGCAATAAGGACCGGCCCCAGAAAAGACACCGCTTTGCGAGCCCGTTCACGCACGTCACCATCGGTTCGCCATTTGATAAAAATGCCGCCGTGAAAGCTTGTCAGAACAACTCCGATAACCCCGCAAAGCAGTTGGAAAGGCCCTAAAAGACCAAAGAAACTGCCGTCATAACTCGGGCGAAGGTCCTCATCCAGATGAAACGGAAGACCGATCAGGAGGTTACCCACGAGAACTCCCAACAAGACCGGCGGCAGGGTCCCTCCCAGGAACAGCGCCCAATCCCATGCGTTACGCCATCTCGGACAATCGATCTTGCTTCGATAGTCAAATCCTGCCGGCCTCAAGAAAAGTGAGAACAGGACCAACATCATTGCGATATAGAGCCCCGAGAACAGCGTCGCATAAACGGCTGGCCAGATCGCGAAAATAGCCCCTCCCAGAAGAACCAACCACACTTGATTGCCTTCCCAGGTTCCGCCCACAGTATTGAGGACCACACGACGCTCGACGTCAGTCTTGCCAACGAAAGGCAACAGTGTCCCAGCGCCAAAATCAAACCCCTCCGTCAGGGCGAAGGCGATGGCGACCACCCCAATGAAGATCCACCAAATCAGGCGAATGGTTTCGTAGTCAAACATGATGACTCCCTTTATATCCGGTTAATGATGAGCTAGCCCTAGGATCATGCCTGCGGAGCTGCCTGGGTGGATTCGAAGTGATATTTCCCCGTATGCAGGCTGCTAGGTCCCAGCTTTACATACTTGATCATGAGGAACATCTCGATAATCAGAAGAATCGTATAAAAGACAAGGAATCCCATCAGACTGAACCACAATTGATCCGTCGTGAGGTTAGAGACGCTCATGTGCGTAGGAAGGACCCCTGAGATGGTCCAGGGCTGACGACCATACTCCGCGACAAACCAACCAGTCTCAGCAGCCACCCAGGGAAGTGGGATGCACCAGACCGCGAGTTTCATCAACCAACGTTTCTGATCAGCGACGCGCGTTGCACAGTAGTAGAAGGCCATGGTGAAGATGAAGAGCATGGTGAATCCACAGGCCACCATAACGCGGAAACTCCAGAACAAAGGCGCCACTTTTGGAAGGCTGTCCTTTGCCGCCTTGGCAATCATGGCATCATCCGCATCGACCACTTTTGCTGTGTACTTCTTGAGCAAAAGACCATATCCCAGGTCGCTTCGATTCTTTTCAAATGAGGCCATAGTTGTGGCGTCCTTCTGCCCCGCCCGCATTTTCTGAAGATCGGCGTAGGCCTTCATGCCGTTGCGGATTCTGACCAGATTGTCTTTGTAAAGATCTTTCAAGCCCCGCACTTCCTCATCAATTGAGCGGGTTGCGATCAAGCCAAGCAAATAAGGAATTTCGATTGCGTAATCCGTCCTTTGTGTTTCCTCATTCGGAATTCCCGCTAGAGTGAAGCTTGCGGGTGCCTTGGTCGTTTCCCACTCCGCCTCAATTGCAGCGAGCTTAACCTTCTGTGTTTCACCCGAGGTGTATCCGCTTTCGTCACCCAGAACAATGACAGAAAGGATTGAGGCCAAGCCAAAGGCAGATGCGATGGAGAAAGAGCGTCGTGCAAACCCCACATCGCGCCCTTGGAGCAGGTACCAGGAACTAATACCCAAGACAAACATGGATCCTGTGACATAACCTGCTGCAACAGTGTGAACAAACTTGACCTGCGCGACCGGATTGAAGAAGACCTCCGCAAAACTGGTCATCTCCATTCGAAGGGTTTCGTAGTTGAACTCCGCGCCCACAGGATGCTGCATCCAGCCATTGGCGATCAAAATCCAGAGTGCTGAAAAATTGGTTCCGAAGGCCAGAAGCCATGTGACCGTCAAGTGCTGAATCTTGGTCAGGCGATCCCAGCCGAAAAAGAACAGGCCGACGAAGGTCGACTCAAGAAAAAATGCCATCCATCCTTCACTGGCCAAAATCGGACCGAAAATATCACCGACATAATGCGAGTAATAGGCCCAGTTCGTTCCGAACTGAAATTCAAGAGTCAGACCCGTCGTCACCCCCATGGCGAAGTTAATGGCAAAAAGCTTGCCCCAAAATCGGGTCATGTCCCTATAGACCTGACGCCCCGTCATCACGTAAACCGATTCCATGATGGCAAGAAGGAACGTCATCCCCAGCGTGAGGGGAACAAAAAGAAAGTGGTAGAGCGCCGTGAGTCCGAACTGCAACCGCGAAAGGTTGACGATTTCATCACCGGTCATGGGTTTTCTCCTCGGAATCTATAACGTTAGGAATTGAAGGCAAAAGAAAATGCTCGGCAACGGGGGCCTGTGGCTCAGGCTTCTTTCCTTCTGGCCGAAAAACAACAAACCAGAGCCCCGTCAAAAGAACGATCTTGAGAACCAAGACCAGGGCAATCTCAACTCTGAAATAATCCTTCATAGATCGAGCCATCGACTGTATGTTTCAGTTATATCGGGCGTCATCATGAACTATGATCCGACGGCTTCTGTGCCCCCTCGAGCACATCGGCCTGATATCGAGGCGTTCTGGGTCCACAGAAGGAGATCAGCTCTTGACGATTCGACCGACTATCCAAGCACTGATCAACATAATATAATTATTTTCTAATATAGTTAAGCCCTGACCGCAATCATCCTAGCCTCATGAAGACTCTGCGCTTTCCAAGTTTGGCCGTGCTCACATCAATTTTGATGGGAACAGCTGTGAGTGCTGTAGCCGCCCACAGCCCAAATGGGGAGAGGCATGCGTCGGAGACCCTGCACCGACTCAGCCTTTCTGAGGCGATTGATCTTGCTTTTCACCAAAATCCGGACCTTGCCGCCGCAGAAGCCCGTATCGGTGAAGCCGAGTCAAAGGTCGCGGAAGTCGCTTCAGGCTTTTATCCCAAACTCACCGCACGCGTTGGCTACGATTATACGGACAACCCCTCCCTGGCCTTCTCGTATATCGTGGCACAGAGACGTTTCAATAGTGGCGACCTAGCTCGCATCAACGCACCCGGGTTCGTATCCAACTTCAGACCTGAAGTCATCGGCACCATCAATCTTTATCGTGGTGGTCAGGATGACTACCTTAAGCAGGCGGCTGAACTCGGTGTTAAGGCGTCAGAACTTCAACATGCTGCACTGAGAAACCGCCTTGCAGCAGCCGTCACTTCTGCTTATTACGCGGTCGTTTCAGCGCCAAAACAATTCGAAGTTGCTCAAAAGTCGCTACACACCATTCAGAAAGAGGTCGGCCTAACCCGCGATAAGGTGCATGAAGGTATCGCCCTCAGAGGCGATGTCCTTTCCCTTGAAGTCCGCGAAAAGTCCTCAAAGGAGTCCGAACTTCAAGCCAAAAACAACATCACGCTATCGAAATCTGCACTGAAGTCTCTGCTGGGGGAGCAGAAGAAAGAACTACCTGAAGTTCAGGACACGGAAATTTCACCCCCGCACCTACAAGGCGACTTGATGGAAGCTCTGGAGACGGCCTACACGCATCGCCCCGAGGTGGAGGCTGCGAAACATCAGGTTCAAATGCGTCAGCACGAACTAGATGCATCCAAGGGTGCCATGCTCCCCCGAGTGAATGCCTATGCATCATACGGTTCAAACAGCCAAACGCTGGACCCCGGAACCTATCAGGGGAACGCCAGTATCGGGCTAAATGCAGAATATGACATTTATGCCGGCGGTGCTTTAAGCGCGCAGGTTTCTGGCGCTGAACGCCGGTTGGTGGAGGCACAAGCACTCGAACAAAGGATACGGCTTGATGTAGAAAATGAAGTCCGCCAGACCTATTCCACATTCGAGCAATCCCTAGAGCGCCTCAAAGTTGCAGAAACCGCGGTCTCTTCCGCTGATGAGGCGCTTCGACTCGTCAGTGAGCAATATCATGGGGGCACAGCAACTGTGACCCGCTACCTAGAAGCTGAGACGGACCGGGCGGCCGCTTCCATGAGAGAGATTGTGGCCCGCTTTGAAACCCAAGTTGCTGAAGCCCAGCTGCTACAGGCAGAGGGCCATTGGCGATGAATATCGAGAGACAAGGGCAACAACAAGGCTGGACTTCCATGATGCAGGGAAGACTGGAGTCCATCCAGCGATCCGGTGACATTTTGGTCGACATTTTTCACTATGTTGCCCTTTTCGGCATCGGATCTACCGTCGTTTGGTCGGGCGTCCATGACTACATCGGCATGATGAAGGTCGGGCATGCGTCATTGGAAGACATTTTGTTGCTCTTCATCTACCTCGAACTTGGCGCCATGGTCGGAATTTACTTCAGGACACGCCGACTTCCGGTGCAATTCCTGATCTACATTGCAATTACTGCACTCTCCAGACACCTGGTGATCGATGTACAGAAAGTTGCTGACGACTTTCATCTTTATCTCTTGCTTTCGATTGCAGGTGCCATCGGCATTCTCAGTCTTGCCATCATGATCCTGTCCTATTCGGATCAGAAGTTTGGTTCCCCCTGCGACCAGCGGGACACTAATAGAAGCCATTAAAACGAGGCCCCGCCCCATGTCACTTCAACCGGAATTCGCCAATAGCAAACTCAAGTTGATGGGGGGAGTCGGGCTTGCCTTGATTATTTTCCTCATGTGGATCGAAGGAGCCTTTGTCTCGAAAACCTCAGCTGGTGAACAGCCCGAGGCGAAACAGGAAAGCCCTGTGGCGACAATGACGGTGTCACGACAAAGTGCGGAGGGTCCTATCGCTTGGCCTGCGCGAGTTGAAGCATTAAAGACGATTCAGATCGCCTCCAAGTTTCCCGGCCGAATACTGGAGATTCCCGTTTTGGCTGGCTCGAAGGTATCCCGGGGGCAGCGTCTAGTTCGCCTCGACAACACCGAACTCAACGCACGACTCGCACAGGCCAAGGCCCATCTCAGAGCCGCGGAGGCCGGACTCACAAGATCAAGTGCCGATGCTCATCGGATTCGTAATCTCTATGAGAAGGAGGCCGCGACCCGACAAGCGCTAGACACCGCTTCAGCTGAAGAACACCAGTCAGCGGCCGCTGTTCTAGAGGCAAAGGCCACCATCAAACAGATGGAGTCAGAGGTCAGCGAAACTGATCTTCTCGCACCTTACGATGGAATCATAGAAAGAAGACTTCAAGAGCCCGGGGCTTTGGTTTTGCCAGGCCAACCCATTGTGACTTTCCTGCAATCGTCTTCTCTTCGAATTGAAGCGAGCCTTCCTTCCACCTGTGCGACAGGGATCCAGATCGGAGACAGCATCAGGGCAAAGGCACCCGGGGTGGATCTCGAACTCACTGCAATAGTCGAGGAGAAAGAACCGGCAAGTGACCGAGAAACCCAAACCCAAAGGATCAAGGCCAGACTTCCAGCTGATACCCAAATCATTCCCGGTAGTTTTGTCTCGCTTGAACAAAGCTGTGGCAGTGAGACACTGATGATGATCCCTCTGGCAGCAATCAAAAGGGTTGGACAACTTCAGTCTGTTTCCATTCTGAAGGATGGACGCTCACGTATCCGCCACATAAGGACAGGACGCGTCATGGGTGACCAAATTGAGGTCTTGGCAGGCCTTAATGAAGGCGAGCAGCTTGTAGTAGGAGCCCCCTGATGCACCTCGAGACCCCCTCAAAGGAGAGAGGCGCAACGACCCGGATTGTCGAACTGTTCATCACTTCTAAGCTCTCCCTACTGCTCCTGATTGCCTCGTTCATAGCCGGTTTTGCAGCACTTGCTTTGACTCCCCGCGAGGAGGAGCCACAAATTGTCGTTCCCGTGGCAGACGTACTTATTTCTGTTCCAGGTGCCTCCGCTGACGAAGTGGAAAAATTAGTTTCTACGCCTCTGGAATCCCTCCTCCGTGAGGTCGATGGGGTGGAATATGTCTACTCGGCATCGCGTGAAAATGAAGCACTTGTAACGGTCCGCTTCTATGTCGGTGAAGATCGAGAAGACAGTCTGGTCAAGATCTGGAACAAGCTCATGTCCAATCAGGATCGAATTCCATCCGTTGTATCCGGCTGGTCGGTAAAACCGGTCGAGATCGATGATGTTCCGATCGTGACACTGACCCTATCCTCCTCCAATACCAATGGAGAACAAGGGGAAAGTCTCAGGCGCCTTGCTGATGAAATGAAGGATAAGTTGGCACTCGTTCCAAACGCTGGGCGCATCCTGATTGTCGGGGGCCAACAGAGGCGAATCATGGTCTATCCGGATCCCGCCCGTCTCGCCGCATTCAACCTGACCATTGAAGAGGTTGTGTCAGCCCTCAAAGCAGCCAATATCAATCTGTCTGCAGGTCGCTTCGACCAGGCAAATCGTAGTGTCAGACTAGATGTTGGTCCCGCTTTCGAACAGATGAATGATGTAGCGGTAACACCGATCAAGGTAGTCTCTGGACGCACCATCCATCTTCGTGAAATTGCCAGAATCAGCGATGGAGATCAGGAAGCTGAAACCTATACCCGCATCGGATTCGGCCCTGAGGCTGCCCAGAGCAAGAGCATCGGCCCCGGCGAACAGCATGTAAGCCATGCCAAACCCGGCGACCGTCGAGAAGCGGTGACCATAGGAATCGCCAAGCGTAAAGGCGCAAATGCCGTCGATGTATCTGAAGAGGTCATGAGCACAGTTCGCTCCCTGCAGGGCACCCTTATTCCTGACAACGTAGATGTGACCATCACCCGAGACAATGGAGAAACGGCTAACCATAAGGTCAACGAATTGGTAAAGCACCTGATGATCGCCATTGTGACCATCGTGATTCTTCTCGCATTCGCCCTAGGACCCAAGGAGGCTTTCATTGTCGCGCTTGCTGTGCCCATGACACTCGGGGTCACCCTCCTCTGCGACCTTGTCTTTGGTTACACGATCAACCGCGTCACACTCTTTGCTTTGATCCTGTCTCTCGGCCTGTTGGTTGATGACCCCATTGTCGATGTCGAAAACATCTTTCGTCATTTCCAACTCCGCAAAGAACCGCCCCTGGATGCAGCGCTGACTGCAATTGAGGAAGTTCGACCCCCAACGATTTTCGCGACCTTTACGGTCATTGTTTCCTTCCTTCCAATGTTTTACATCACTGGAATGATGGGACCCTATATGGCACCCATGGCCTTCAACGTCCCCGTCGCCATGCTGATGTCGCTTTTGGTGGCTTTCACCGTCACACCTTGGGCCACATACCACATCCTGAAAAGTGAATATGGCAAGGGCGAACATGAGGATCCGAGAGCCTCAATGCTGTGGATTTTTTATGAAAAGACACTGCGTCCGATGATGACCGTCCCCGGAAAAGCAAGAAACTTCCTTCTCATGGTCCTCGTGGCATTTGTTCTCTCAGCGCTTCTCGCCGTGTTCAGAGTCGTGCCACTCAAGCTTCTTCCATTCGATAACAAGAACGAACTTCAGATCGTCATTGACATGCCCAAGGGCAGTTCGCTTGAGCAGACCGATGCGACTGCTCAGGATCTTGGCGACTTCATTACGAGAATCAATGAAGTCACTGATTATGAGACTTATATCGGGACGGCATCCCCCATGGATTTCAACGGAATGGTCCGACACTACTACCTCAGGAAGGAGCCACACCAAGGCGAAATCAGAATCAACCTACTGCCCAAGGAAGAACGAAAGCAGCAGTCCCATGAAATCGCACTAAGAATCCGCGGTGAAATTGAACGCATCGGCCGCGAGCATGGCGCTAATGTCAAGATTGTAGAAAGCCCTCCGGGTCCTCCCGTCCTCTCGACCTTTGTCGCCGAGGTCTATGGTCCTCTTGAAGCCCCCTATTCAGCCCTTGCGGATGTGACTCGCCAGGTAAAAGAACATATCAGCCATATTGAGGGTCTCGTCGACGTTGACGACTACGTGGACGAACCGCAGACCGTTCTCGAGTTTCGCATTGACCATCACAAAGCGGCTGAGCTCGGCGTGACCCATCAGTCCATCACCCAAGCTATTTCATCAGCATTAGGCGGGGTTGATGCGGGAATTGTGCATATTGAGGGCGAGCGCCAACCCTTATCAATACGGATACAGCTAGCAAGGGCTGATCGCTCAAACCTTGAAGAGCTAAAGTCCCTTCGCGTTCGTTCAAAGGATGGAAAACTCGTCCCAGTCAGTGAGCTTGGCACGATTATTCCGTCTGAAGCCAACCTCACTATCTACCATAAGAATCTCAAGCGCCTTAACTACGTGGTGGCCGAAATGGTGGGGAGAGAGCCAGTTGAAGCGGTCCTGGATTGGGGTGATATCGAGGAAAAGTTTCCACTTCCAAAAGGCTACTCAGTAGACCTTGCCGGTGAGGGGGAGTGGAAGATCACGGTCGACGTGTTTCGTGACCTTGGACTTGCCTTTGGTGCCGCCCTACTGATGATCTATGTCTTGCTCGTGGCCCAGACTGGATCACTCGGCATGCCTCTAATCATCATGGTCGCCATCCCTCTGACCGTGATCGGGATCATGCCAGGCTTCTGGCTTTTGAATCTTCTCTTCACCCACCCGGTCGCTGGAATCGACAATCCCATTCTTTTCACTGCAACCGCCATGATCGGAATGATCGCCCTTGCAGGCATTGTCGTGAGGAACTCAATCATTCTGATCGACTTTATTGAACGACTAAGGAGCCAGGGGGTTCCACTTGCCGATGCCCTCATCGAGGCCGGCGCAACGCGCATGCGACCTATTTTCCTGACGGCTGGTGCTGCGCTTTTCGGATCTTTCATCATTACGTTGGATCCCATTTTTTCAGGCCTTGCCTGGAGCTTCATCTTTGGCATCTTTGCCTCAACCGCCTTTTCCCTCTATGTCGTTCCATTGGTCTATTTCCTGATCAATCGAGGAAAGGCAGATCCCATAGCCAACACGCATCGAAGGAGTTGAGATGACCGCAGAACGCATCGTACGGATTGTCGCAGGAACTTTTGTTCTTTTATCCCTGAGCCTTGGCATCCCCGAAAGCCCTCTTTTCCAAAGTCATCACTGGCTTTGGTTCACAGCCTTCGTGGGGGCAAACCTTTTCCAGAGTGGTTTTACCCAGTTTTGCCCATTGGAAATGATTTTGAAGAAGCTGGGCGTGAAGTCGAATTGCAGCACCAAGCATTGTTCATAAACAAATAAATGGGCTCATCGCCCACATTCCGGAGGAATAGAGATGGCTAAAATCGTAATCGTCGGGGCCGGCATTGGCGGTATCCCGATGGCTTTTGAAATGAAAGAAAACGCGCGCAAGGAGGATGAAGTCGTCGTCATTGCGGACACGCCCACCTTTCACTTCGTCCCATCAAATCCTTGGGTTGCCGTCAATTGGCGCAAGCCCTCGGATATCAAGGTCGAACTCGCTCCGGTCTTCAAAAAGAAGAAGATCACCTTCATTCAGAACAAGGTGGTCAAGTTCAAGCCCTCAGAAAACAAGGTCGAACTGGCCGATGGTAGCCACGTTGATTACGACTACCTGATCATTGCGACGGGCCCCAAGCTAGCCTTTGAGGAAATTCCGGGTCTTGGCCCCGACGGCCACACCCAGTCTGTCTGCCACGTCGATCATGCCGGCGAATCCGGAAAATTCTGGGATGGCTTCGTCAAAGATCCAGGTCCGATCATTATCGGTGCTGTCCAAGGCGC
>JBDKLO010000131.1:0-4218 GCA_039795615.1 Pseudomonadota bacterium | reverse complement strand
ACAACATTTCTTCCATGGTTCACCTCATTATTCACAACAAGAGACTAACCCGTAGGACTCGGCGCGGTTTTCAAAGTTCCCCGAAGGTTTTAAGCCACCGCGAGACTCCCGACGATTCGATGATGCCTCAGGGTCCCCATGAAATGCAACCCGCTTTTCGTCATCTCACGTGGCAGACTGTTTCACATAGAGGACAGATTCCGGGATCGTCACTCAAAAGAAACGTTCCTCAGGGATCATTTCCTTCAAATCCCGAAGCCCCCCACTGATTGAGCCCAACCCCCATGCCTGACACCGAACTACTTGGCCTGATCGCCGGAACCCTGACCACCCTGGCCTTCCTGCCGCAGGTCCTCAAAACCTGGAAATCCCGATCGGCGAAGGATATTTCTCTGGGGATGTTCCTTCTCTTTAGCGCCGGTGTCGCCCTCTGGCTGGTCTATGGCATCCAACTCGGGGCGGTTCCCATCATTGCCGCCAACGCCGTGACCCTGCTGCTCTCCCTCGCAATTCTCGGAATGAAGTTCTGGTTCGGGCGGCGTGAAGCCCGATCGGCCCAAAAGTCTTAATGCCCGGCCTTTTCCAGCTGTTTGGCTTCGTTCCAGTACGCATCCAGCGTCGTGAGATTTTCCTGATCAAGGCTTGAGCCTGACTCGGCGACACGGCGTTCGATGTGCTGAAAGCGGCGCCGGAACTTGCGGTTACCCCCCCGAAGACAGGCTTCGGCATCAACCCCAAGGTGGCGCGCCACATTGGCCAGCACAAAAAGAACATCGCCCAGTTCTTCGGCCATGTGATTTTTGTCCTCCAAGAGCATCGCCTCACGGAGCTCCTCGATTTCTTCCTGCAGCTTGTCAAAAACAGGATCAATCGAGGGCCAGTCAAACCCATGACGGGCGGCGCGTTTCTGGAGTTTCTGAGCCACCATCAAGGCGGGAAGTTCCGGTGGCACCTCACCCAGCACACTCGCCTCCGGCGTGATTTTTCCCCGCTCCGCCTTTTCCTGAACCTTGGAGGCCTCCCAATAGGCCTGCCGATCTTCCGAGGTTTCAAATGCCTGACCGCCAAAGACATGGGGGTGCCGCCGAACCAATTTGTCGGAAATTCCTTCCACCACGGAATCAAAATCAAAAAGTCCGGCTTCCCGGCCGATCTGGGAATGGAAGACCACCTGCAGCAGAAGGTCCCCGAGCTCCTCTCTCAGATCCTCACTGTCTCCAGTCTCAGCGGCCTCTGCGACCTCATAGGCTTCTTCGAGGGTATAAGGCACCAGACTCTTGAAGTCCTGCTCAAGGTCCCAGGGGCAGCCCCCTTCGGGATTCCTGAGTTGGGCCATGATGTCGAGAAGGCGATTAATCGGTTGTGACACAGGAAATTCCTTGAAGGGTGAGGATGTCTTTGATCCTAGCAAAATGGTTCACGTCGGGCGATGACAAGCGAATCAGAGGGTCCTTCAGATCGAGGCTTCGGGTACGCCCCCTTGATGAGGCCCTTTCAAGCCGTTATGTTGGTGGCATGACATTCCTCTGGTACTGGTTTTTTCTTGCGCTTCCCCTTCCTTGGCTCATTCGCTGGCTTTTGCCCGCGAGTCCCGATGGGGGGGGCAGCATCCTCCTCAGCCCGATGGCGGCCGAGTTTTTTGCGCTCCCGACGGCCCGCCCCGGCTATCGAGACAACCAGCCCATCCCGCGGCTGCTGATCTTGGCCTGGGTTCTTCTCGTCACTGCGGCCGCCCGACCGGTCTGGCAGGGAGAACCGATCGAACAAGCCGTGACCGGCCGTGATCTGATGATGGCCGTCGATCTTTCCGGCAGTATGGAGATTCAGGATTTTGTTCTTGATGGCCACAAGGTCGATCGTCTGACCGCCACCAAGGCCGTGGCCGGAGAATTCATCGACCGGCGCGTTGGTGATCGGCTCGGACTGATCCTTTTTGGCGAAAATGCCTATCTTCAGGCCCCTCTGACTTTCGACCGCAAGACCGTCAGGACGCTTCTCGATGAATCCGTGATCGGTCTTGCCGGGGATCGCACGGCCATCGGGGACGCGATTGGTCTTGCCATCAAGCGCCTGAGGGACAATCCCGAGGGACAGCGTGTGCTGATTCTCTTGAGTGATGGCGCCAATACCGCCGGCAACATTGCCCCCCTCAAAGCGGCTGAAATTGCCGCTCGCTCAGGTTTAAAGATCTATACCATCGGGATTGGTGCCGATGAAATGGTGGTCCGGGATCTCCTCGGGAGCCGGCGCGTGAACCCCTCGCAGGATCTCGATGAACCCACGATGCGGGGCATGGCCGAGATGACACATGGACGCTACTTCAGGGCGCGTGATGTTCAGCAGATGGAGGAGATCTACCGAATTCTCGATGACCTCGAACCCATTGAACGCGACAAGCGGTATTATCGACCCGAAAGGGAAATGTATCCCTGGCCATTGGCTGCGAGCCTTTTGGTGATCCTGGCCTATGCTGCCCTTCGGCGGCGAAGTCTCACTTCCGCCTGAGCCCAGGCCTTCTCGAGGACCTTCATGGCTTTTTTTCGCCAGATCACACATGGGGTTCTCAGGAGCGTTGGGGCGCTGGTCTTCCTTTTGATGCCCCAGTTCAGTCCTGCCGCGGAGAGAGGATTCGATGCGATTGCCAAAACCTCACGCAGCATTCAGGCCGAATGGTCGGAAGTCTTCTACCTCTCACCTCGAGCCGAGCAGGTGACCCGTTACCGGGGGCTTCTTGAGCGAATCAGGGCCCTCAAAGCTGAGGCCCCTCAACGAGCGGAACCCCTGATCGTTGAAGCCATCATCCTTTGCACCTATAGCGCAGCAGCGCTGGGGCTCGATACCCTTGAGATGCTGGAAGAATCACGAGACCTTCTTAAAAAATCCATCGAGCGCGACCCCAAGGCGCTGGAGGGGGCCGCCTACGTGACGCTCGGCAACCTCTACCGGCGACTTCCCGGCTGGCCACTGCTTTATGGCGACAAGAAAATCGCCCGGGAAGTCCTGACCACCGGGGTCAGGCTCTTCCCTGAAGGCATCGACACCAATTACTTCATGGGGGACATCCTGCTGGAGGAAGGGGACACCAAGGCCGCGCTGCCCTACCTTGAGAAAGCCGCGCGGGCCCCGATCCGACCGACGCTCCGGGTCTCCGATGAAAAGCTGCACAAGGAAGCCCAAGAGGCGGTGACATTGGCTCAAAATGGCCAGACCAACCGTTCCGAGTTCTTTGGCCAGTTCACGCCCTCCTTCCGCTAAGCCCCGCCTCATGGCGAACGAAGCTCTGCCTTTTGACACCCTGCCGGCCGCCCTCGAAAGGTCGGCACGGGACCTCTGGGCCCGCCATCTTGAGCGGAGAGGGGCTGAAGAGGGGCCGATCATCCCCCAAAAGATTCTGGACTCCCTTCCCCTGATCCTCGCCACCTCCCCCTTTATCGCCCAGGAGATCACGCGAAACTTAGGACTCCTCAAAACGCTCATGGATGAAGCGCTTTTGGAAACGAGTCGGGAGGAGACGGCCATTCTGGACCAATTCCAGATCGCTATGGCCGAGGTGACCGATGAAGCGGGTCTTCAAAAGGCCCTCCGGAGGATGCGCAGCCTTGAGATGGTCCGGATTGCCTGGCGAGATATCGCCGGCTGGGCGCCCATTGAAGAAACCCTTCGGGATCTTTCGCTGCTTGCAGAAGCTGCTGTTGAAACCGCCCTGGGACTCCATTTTCAATGGCTGACCGAACGCTTCGGGATCCCCCGTAACCGGGAAGGAGAGCCCCAGAGCCTGGTGGTCCTCGGCATGGGAAAGCTCGGCGCCCGGGAACTCAATTACTCCTCCGATATCGATCTCATTCTGGCCTACCGGGATGATGGCGTTCTCGAAGATAAAAAAGAAACCAGCTATGCCGAGTTCTACACCCGGCTGGCGCGCAATCTCGTTCGGGCTCTGGATGAAAAGACCGAGGATGGCTTTGTCTTCCGGGTCGATACCCGGCTTCGCCCGTTTGGGGAATCGGGACCCCTGGTGCTTCACTTTGAGGCCCTTGAGCGCTACTACGAGGGACAGGCCCGCGAATGGGAGCGTTATGCCATGATCAAGGCCCGGGCGATTGCAGGAGACCCCCGCGGCGGCCCAGAACTTGAACGTTTCCTTCATCCCTTTGTTTACCGACGCTATCTCGACTTTCGGGCATTTGGGGAGCTTCGGGAACTCAAGCGCATGATCAG